>DATEPP010000691.1:0-1421 GCA_035273165.1 Gemmatimonadaceae bacterium | reverse complement strand
CTGATCGCGGTTCTTCCCGGCGAGCAGCGCCGCGGCGTCGGAACGCTGCTGCTCGACGACTTCCTCGACCGCGCGCGCGAGAAAGGCGGGAGCCGCGTCCATCTCGAAGTCCGCGACGGGAATCCCGCGATCGATATGTATCGCTCGGCCGGTTTTTCGCCGGTCGGCCGACGGCGCAACTATTATCATGCAACGAGCGGCAGAAGGTACGACGCCATCACGCTTGCTTACCAGCTTTAATAAAGCAGTTCGTCTTTTCCGCTTCTTCACTGGATTGCCACGCGCAGTAAGCAGGCCTAGGGCGCGAAGTCGCGTGCATTTATTTGCACCGTCCTCTGCTCACTATTTTCAGGAATTTGCCGATGCCTGATAATCAAGCTGCCGAAGACACGCTGCTAACTTTGACGGCCGACATCGTCGCCGCGCATGTCAGCAACAACAGCGTCGCCGTGAACGATATTCCGAATCTCATCCAGAACGTCCACGCCGCGCTCAACGGCATTTCAAGCGCGTCCTCCGCGCCGGAAGCGAAGCCCGAACCGAAGGTTTCGATCCGCTCGTCCGTGAAGCCCGATTTCATCGTCTGCCTGGAAGACGGGAAGAAGCTCAAGATGCTCAAGCGGCATCTGATGACCCACTACAACATGACGCCGGACCAATATCGGCAGAAGTGGGGACTTTCCTCCGACTATCCGATGGTGGCTCCCAATTATGCGGAGCAGCGCCGGACGCTTGCGAAATCGATCGGTCTCGGGACCAAGCGGCGGCGTACACGCGGCGCGAAATAAGCGCGTCCGCTGGACGATAGCGGGCGTGGCACCTAGTTTAGGGTGATGACGCGCACCATCGATATCGAGGCGCTGTGCGCCGACAAGGGGCTCCGGATCACCGAGCAGCGCAAGGTCATCGCGCGCGTCCTCGGGGAGAGCGAGGATCACCCGGACGTCGAGACCCTGCACGCGCGCGCCGCAGCCATCGACCCGAATATCTCGATCGCAACGGTGTACCGCACCGTGCGGCTGTTCGAGGAAGCGGGGATCCTCGAGCGGCACGAGTTCGGCGACGGACGCTCGCGCTACGAGGCCGCCTCCGAATCGCATCACGACCATTTGATCGACGTCGAGACCGGCAACGTCATCGAGTTCGCCGACGACGAGCTCGAGGCGCTTCAAAAACGGATCGCCGAGAAGCTCGGCTTCCGCCTCGTCGACCACCGCATGGAGCTTTACGGAGTGTCGCTCGATCGCGACCGGTGACGGCGTCCGCCTGAACGCCCGGGCGGTGCTGCGCATTGCAGGACTGATCGTGCTGTTCGCGGTCCTCGTGCCGGTTCATCTGCTCACGAAGTTCCTCTTCCGGCGTTCGGGTTGGCCGCACCGCTTCCTTTCTGCCTCCGCGTGGATCCTCGGCGTGGGGGTCCG
>DATEPP010000690.1:0-6395 GCA_035273165.1 Gemmatimonadaceae bacterium | reverse complement strand
ACCTTCTGCAGACTGCCAAAAAGCACGTTCGATGACGTGTCCGAGCCCGTGAGCGCGACGCCAAGCCAGCCGAGCAGCGTCCCGAAGAATGGATAGAGGGCGCCCGCGTGCGCGAACGCGAGCCCGAGGATGGCGTCCTCTCCCGAATAGCGCGTCGTGTAGCCCAGGGCGAGCATTGCCGCGATCGTCAGGAGTGAGTGCCTAACGACGACGAGCGTTCGGCCGTAGTGCCGGAGCAGCTCGCGCGCGGAGAATCGAAGCGCGAAGCCGCTGATGATCGCCGCGACGAGAATCGCCGTGCCCGTAGCTGACAGCCAATTGAACGTGAAGACCGCCGGCTCGGCGGTGGCCCGAGTGACGACCGGCGGCACGCGCTGCACCAACTTGTCGAGCCCGGGGATCGGCCACTTCGGCGCCGAGATCGCGTCGAGGTGGCTCTTCACCGTCGGAAGGCCCCACAGAAAGACGACGATCGTCAGTACGACCCACGGCAGCCATGGGGACCTTCCGATTGCTGAAGCGGGAGCGTCAGCTGGCGCCGCCGCGCGCTCCTGCGATCCGCCGCGCCAGACACGAAGGAAGGCCGTGAGGCAGATCATGGAGCTCACCGACGCAACGATGTCCACGAGCCATGGACCGTGAAAGTTCGAGACGAGGAACTGCGGCAGGGCGAAGCTCGCGCCCGCAACGAGCAGCGCCGGCCAGATTTCGAGCGTGCGTCGAAAGCCCGCGTACGCCCAGACGAGCCAGAACGGTACGATCAACGAGAAGAACGGCAGCTGGCGCCCGACCATCGCGCTCAGCGCGTGTAGATCGATCGAGGTCACTCCCTGCAGCGCAACGATCGGCGTTCCCAACGCGCCGAATGCCACGGGAGCAGTATTGGCGATGAGCGAGAGAGCCGACGCCTCGAGCGCGGGAAAGCCAAGACCGATCAGGATCGCGCCGGTCACGGCGACTGGCGTGCCGAATCCGGCCGCACCCTCGAAGAATGCGCCGAAGCAGAATGCGATGAGCAGCAGCTGCAGCCTGCGGTCTCCGGTGATCGCGACAACGCGTGCTTGCAACGGAGCAAACAGTCCCCGCTCGTTCGCCAGGTTGTAGAGAAAGATGACGTTGAGGATGATCCATCCAATGGGCAGGAAGCCGTAGGCCGCTCCGAAGAGCGCTGCCCTGGCCGCCATTCCCGCCGGCATGCCGATGACGCCAACGGCGACGACGAGCGCCATCGCCAGCGCAAGCAGGGCGGCGACGTGCGCGCGCACGCGGCGCGCCGCCAGCAGCCCGAGGAGAACGAGCAGCGGGAGCGCGGCGACGAGCGTCGACAGCGTCGTGCTGCCTAACGGCGCGTAGTTCTGCTGCCACATGAGGTGAGCGGGTGCGCGTGGAGCGTAGAGCGTAGCCAACTTCGTGGCGACGCGCTACGATCGTGCCTTCGCTTCACCGATTCATCCCGCGGGCTCCAGTACCTTGAAGAGTGCCGCGACGTAACGCCGGATCTCCGAGACTTCGCTTCGAAGGTGCTGTCGTCCGGCGGCCGTCAGTTGGTAATACTTCGCTTTTCGGTTGTTCTCGGAGAGGCCCCACTCGCTCGCGATCAGGCCTCGCCGCTCGAGGCGATGGAGCGCCTGATAGAGCGCGGCGTCGGCGACGCCAAGTACGCCGTCGCTCCGTTGCTCGACAAACTTCGCGATGCCGTAGCCGTGCATCGGCTCCCAGGACAACGTCTTGAGGACCAGGACATCCACCGTTCCCTGGAGCAGATCGAGCGTCTGGGTCATGGCGTCTCCACACACATAGTGTGGGGTAGAATGTCCCTGGGTGCGCGCGAAGTCAATTCGGTCGGTTGCATCACTCTCCGCGAGCACACCTCGCCGTTATCCTCAATCCGTCTCAGCCGACCCTCGTTGCTCATGCCGTTTCGCGTACTCTGCGTTGGACTTGCTCTCATTCTTCTCGGCGCCGCGCCCGCGGTCGGGCAGCAGCCAGACTCGGTGCCGCATCGTCCGAAGCGGCCATCGCATGCGGTGAAAGCGCGGTCCCGCTCCGCTCCCTCCGATTCGCAACCCAGTTGGCCGATCCCACCAGATCCTCTGCCCGGCTCGATCCTCCCCGCGCGCCGCATCGTTGCCTTCTATGGCAATCCCCTCTCTCGTCGGATGGGTGTACTCGCGTTGCAGCCGGTTGACTCGATGCTCGCGCGACTGGATCGCGTCACCGCCGAGTGGAGCGCCGCCGATTCCGCCACACCAGCGCAGCCGGCACTTCACCTCATCGCGGTCGTCGCGCAGGGTTCGCCCGGTCGCGACGGCAAGTACCGGCAGCGAGCGGACAGCGCTTTGATCGAGCGAGTATACGGTTGGGCGCGCAGCCGCAACGCCCTGCTCTTCCTTGACGTTCAACTTGGCCGTAGCACGCTGCAAGCCGAGCTGCCGCGCCTCGTCCCCTTTCTTCGCCGGCCCGACGTTCACCTTGGCTTGGATCCGGAGTTCGCGATGGGTGACAGCGGCACCCCGGGCAGACGAATCGGAAGCCTCGACGCCGCGGACGTGAATCAGGCCGTTGATCTCCTCGCCGCCCTCGTGGCCGCCGACTCTCTGCCGCCGAAAGTGCTCGTCGTGCACCGCTTCACCCGCGACATGCTCGACCACTCCGATCGCATCCGCGTCGATCCGCGGGTACAGGTTGTGATCGATATGGACGGCTGGGGGCCGCCGTGGATGAAGCGAGAATCGTATCGCCGCTACGTTGCGCGATATCCCGTCGAGTACACCGGGTTCAAGCTCTTCTTCCGGAACGACACGAAGGCCGGCGATCGGTTGATGACACCAGCTCAGGTGCTGGCCCTCTATCCTCGGCCGCTCTACATCCAATATCAGTAGGGTTCCCCAAGGTCCAATGGCGACAGCAATATCGAGAGAGGAGCTTCACGAGAAGATCCAGCGTGGCGATGCGTTCCATCTCTTCGAGGTGTTGCCCCGCATGTACTGGCGGAAGCATCACCTGCCGGGCGCCCGGAGTCTCCCACTCGACGAGCTGGCAAGCGTCGCGACGCTCGTTCCTGACAAGCGCGCGGAGATCGTCGTCTATTGCTGGGATTTCACCTGACCCACTTCGAAGCAAGCCGCCCGTGCTCTGGCGGACATGGGCTACTCCAACGTTCTGGAGTATGCCGAAGGCAAAGATGATTGGATTCGCGCCGGGTTGCCCCTGACGAAGGACTGACTCGTTTCGTCACGTCAAGAATTTCCCGGCCATTTTGTCGTCGCGGTGAAACCCGCTTACCCGTAATGAAACGGCGTGGCGACACCCCTCGGCGTAGCATCGACGTGGATCAATATCTGTGGAGGTATCGATGCTTCCCCGAATTGTCGTCGCCGGACGACGAGAGGACGCCCTCGGTCGGGCGCTGACCGTCCGTGGCAGCGACCCTTCGTTCCGCTTGGAGTTCCACGCCGATGGCGAGCACTTCGTGCAACGGCTGCGCGATGAGTGTCCGTCGCTGGTTGTCGTCGGACTGCGCGGCCGTCGCGGTACTGCTGTTGGAGCGCTCGTGCGGCGGATCAAGTCCTGGTGTCCGCAGCTGCCGATCGTGGTCGCGTGTCTCGACGAGAGCGCTCCCGGTCGCGAGATCCTGCACGCGGCCCGGGCAGGCGCCGAGCATTTCGCGTTCAGGCACGTCGACGATTTTCCGAATGTACTGCGAAAGCTCGTTGCTCCGGCGATCGGGGAGCCGCCACATCGGCTAGCAAGCGGGATAGACGATCTCGAGCAGGCCCGCACCCGGGTTGAGCTGCGGCGCGCGGCGCGCCGGAATCGCTATTCCGAGCGAGCGCCAGCCGCGGTGTTGAGCATGCTGCCGGCGACGGTGTCGCCGCTCCTCCGGCGGATCATCCACGCCTGCCTGGCGTCAGTCCCTCCGGAAACGGTGGACGAGCTCGCGGCCCGGATGGCGCTGCCGAAACGATCGCTGACGCGCGATGTCGCCCGGCGAGGTTGGCCCGCGCCGCACGTGCTGCTCAAGTGGGGTCGGCTGTTCCGCGGCGCGGCCGCTGGATTTGCCGCGCGCTTGGACGGCACGAACTGGGAGGAGGCCCAGTGGGTGATCGCCGTCGAGGCGGGCTACGGAAGCGTGCGAACAGCTAGCCGCGCCTATCGATCGCGCGGGGGTGTCGGACTGCGAGAGCTGTGGCGCGACGGTGCTGGCGCGCTGCTACCGGCCTTCCTCGCCGCCGTCAGCGATACGCCACCGCATCGACTCGCCAGTTGATGCGCCGTCGCGACGCGGCCGTGGCTCCTGCCGACCGAATGCGTCTTCGCGCAGAAAGGCTTCGACGACGACCTTGAGCCCTCCGCCCGTTCGCACTTCGAGCGAGCGGAGGCCGGTGTAGCGCTTCATCAGGTTACGAAGCGGTGACGCCGATTCGAGGCCGAATGCCGAAGCCACGTGCTCGAGCGCTCTGCCCTCGGCCTCGAGCAGATACGCAACGACCATCAGCCGCACCCAATTGAGCAGGGCGCCGGGCGACGGCAGTCCACTCGCTCGGCATTGCTTGACGAGTGTCTTCACGTTGATGCCGAGCACTTGGGCCAAGGCGCGCGAGCTGAAGTCGGGCCACGCGTACTGCACGCTCGTTTCGACGATCGCCATCGCGTCCGGGGTCAGGTGCGGACGGAGCGCATCGAGGACCTCACGCGAGGCGGAGGTTTGGGACGCGCGCGCGAGCGTTTGTCGGAATGTCTCGCTCGTGTCGTCGACGCCGCGGAAAACCAGCTCGTGCACTCCAGCCCTAACGAGGGACACGATCTCCGTCGAATACTTGTGCGCGGGTTGGCAGAGTCCGATGAGCGCGACGCCGGGATATTCCGCTCGCAGGCGCGCGAGCGTCGGTGCGACTGGTGTGCGATGGATGTCGAATGGCTCGGCGATGACGGCGGAGACGCGAGGGACCGAACGCGCTACGAGATGCTCGAGCGCCGCAACGGTCTCCACCTGTTCGAGTATCGCGCGGCCACGCACGGCGTCTTGCAGTCGTGCACGTTCCAATCGACCCAACACGAGTGCGGCGACGCGCGCATAGAGCCCAGTGTTTGGGCTCTCGGACGCCGAGCTGTCGCCGGGACGGCGCTGTGGAAGGTGATTGCCGGCAGCCATCGGGCCCAAGGGTAACACCATGAAACGCGAGGCGCACGGGTGAAACGGCGACGCGCCAGCGCCGGCGCTAACTCTTCCGGCGTAGGACGAGCCAGCGATCGAATCGCTACGGGCTCACGTCAGAAGCCACCCACCCACCCGGAGCAAACCGATGTCCCGCCGTCTTGTCGCCCTTCGCCTGATGCTCGCCGCTGCCGCCGTTTCCGCGCTCGCCGCCTGTGCCTCGCCGACCGCCCCCACGAGCTCACGCCTCAAGACACCGACGCTCAGCAACACCGGGACTGACACGACGTGCCGCAGCGGCTGGACCCAGGGCAACGGCTTCCACTGCTGATCGAAGCAGATTATCCGACCGCGACGAGCTCGGCACCCTCGAGCTCGTCGACGGCTGCGATGATCTCCTGAGTGGACGGCGCAAGTGGCGTCGGCTCGGCCACCAGTGTGGGATTCTCGAGCCGATAGCTCAGTTGGTAGAACCCATGGGCGCTCGCGAGGCGGTCCGCATGATCGGCGACTTCGCACGCGCGTTCGCTCTCGCCAACCACATTGAGCGCCTCGCTCAGTTCGACCAATGCCGACGCGCTCGGGTAGGCGAGGGCTTCGCCGTTTCGCAGCGCCTTCACAATGAACTGTCCGCGATCCGCGAAGTTGCGAACCAGCGCACGGGCGGCCGCTCGCGGCAGAGCTGCGGCTGCAGCGCAGGCGGCCCCACCGAGGATCGGGAGCTCTTGGCGAAGAATCGGCTTGCGCGCCAGCGCGGCTGCGAATCCACGTAGAGCTGCCCGAGCATGACCGGCCTCGAGAAGCAATTGTGCCAGGTTGAGGAGCGCTTCCGTCTCCTGCCCAGCCGTGCTCGCGCCTCTGAATGCTTTCCAACCGTGTTCCGCAGCGGTGTCGTAGTCGCCCGCGGCAGCGGCACTGACCATCAATTGATGGTGCGCGTAACCAACGGACTCTGATGCGGCACCCTCGAGTTCGATAACCGCGTGAAACCGGCGGCGGCCTTCGGGAAAATCGCCGCGCGTGTGGGCGAGCAAGCCGAATCCGTACCATGCGCGGCCGATCAGATCGGGTAGCTGGTGCTCGACACCCAACAGCTCGACTTGCTCATAGTATCGCCCCGCGGCCTCGCGCTCACCCAGGTGTCGAGCGACACGTGCTTGCTGGGCGATCACGCGACCACGCAGCGCGACTTCGGCATCGGGCAGTACGAGGAGCAGCGTCGACAACACGCTGTGGG
>DATEPP010000689.1:0-4620 GCA_035273165.1 Gemmatimonadaceae bacterium | reverse complement strand
CGCGTCACGGCGAGCACCCGCGCGATGGAGACCGGCGCCGCGCGCGTCATCGAGATCGAGCATCTCTCCGAAACGATCGAGGACGCGCTCCGGAGTATCACCGCCGCCGCCGAACGCACGCGTGTCGCCGCCGAGGGGGTCTCGGTTGCCGCCGCGACGAACCTTCGCGCCGTACACTCCGCCGCCGCGAGCATCGACACCATCGCCCGCACCGCCGAAGGCCACGCCGCCGCCGCGCAACAGGTCAACGCCTCCACCGAAGAGCAGAGCGCCGCCTGCGAGCAGATGACCTCCGCCAGCAACGTCCTCCTCGAAGGCTCGACTCAGCTCCGGAAGGTCGTTTCGATATTGAGAGTTGCCTAACGGGTGACTGGTGACTGGTGGTTGGTGACTGGAAGCTGTCACTCACCAGTCACCAGTCACCAATCAGCGGCCACCAGTCACCCGGCTACTGCTGACACCGCCCGTTCGGATCCGGCTTCGGCTTGTCCACCAGCGGCCGATGATCGAGGTTCGCGACCGTCGTCGCGACGTCGTGAACGAGTTGGCCAACGCGGGCCATGTGCGGATAGTCGATGTACTGCGGCTCGTCGGTCACCTGGTGATAGTCGCCGTGGAGCCCCGTTGTGAAGAACACCACGGGGATGCCGAGACGCGCGTAGTTGTAGTGATCGCTCCGGCAGTAGATGTTCTCCGGATCCCCGTTCGCGTCGAACTGATAATCGAATTGGAACGGCATCGGCTCGCTCTTGTTCACCTGCTCCACGATGTCGCCGAGCTCCGTCGACAGTCGGCGCGAGCCAACGAGCTGCAGATACGTTGGACCACCGCCAGGGATGTCCGCGGCGGATCCGCGGCCGACCATGTCCATGTTCAGCTGCGCGACGATCGAATCGGCAGGCACCGGCAAATGATCGGTAGCCCAGCGAGAGCCAAGAAGTCCTTTTTCCTCCCCGGTATGCCAGACGAAGAGCAGCGAGCGTCTCGGCTTCGTTGGAGATGTCGCGAATGCTTCCGCGATCTCGAGAAGGGTCACCGAGCCTGAGCCATCGTCGTCCGCTCCATTGCGAACCGAGTCGAGGCGCACGGGGTGCGCTTCTCGCAAGCTGT
Source organism: Gemmatimonadaceae bacterium (assembly GCA_035273165.1). GTDB lineage: Bacteria > Gemmatimonadota > Gemmatimonadetes > Gemmatimonadales > Gemmatimonadaceae > AG2. Next base: position 3,510 of record DATEPP010000689.1, on the reverse strand, counting down.
CGAAGTTCACGTGCAGCGCCGCGAGCTGCGACTGCTGCTCCGCCGTCGGCTGCTGCCCTCGACGCACGAGCCCATTGATCGCGAACTGCGCCTGCCGGAAGACGTGGAGTGAATCGTGGTTCTGCGGCGCCGTCGTCAAAATTCCGACGTGATCGTTGTGCGCGCCGAGTGCGACGTATTCGCCCCGAAGTTTGGGATCGGAGCCGGGGATGATTGCCACGACATTGCGCGCAGGGGCCGGCTGCTCGTCGAAGACGAGATGCAGCGCCGCCGACTTACCCGTCTGCCCTTTGCTCGCTGTCGACGGGTCGGCGCCGAGCAGCGCCTGCGCTGCGGCAGGCGTCACCGTCAGCGTGACGAAAGCTGGCTGGGCACCGGCAGGCGCAACCTTGAGCGTCACCTGGCCTTCACGCGGGTGGGTCGCCAATTGCAGCGCTGTCGGTGTGATCTCCTCGATGGTCGCGACAACCGCGGCACCTCCACCACCGCGACCGCCGCGTCCACCGAAGCCGCCGCGCCCAGCACCGCGCTGTGCCGGATACATCAGCAACAACTTTCCCCTCACCTGATCGGGCGAGAGCGCGGCAGTGCTGTCTCCCGGACGCCCGCCGAACATGACCTCGAGTGTGCCAAGCGATGGCAGCACTCCGGTTGGGGCGCTGGCGATGAAATCCTTTCCGGCGCGCAACGTCTTGCCATCGACCGTGATCGTCGAGCGCTCGCTGAACGCTCTTCGAATCATCGGCACGTTCTGGAAGAAGGTGCCGTTGTCACCCGCCGGCTGGAGTCCGAGACGCCGCAGCTCCGATGCGATGTACGCAGTCGACATCAGGTGGCCGCGTGTCCCCGTCTCGCGGCCCATCATCGAATCGTCGGCGAAGATGTAGAGCCTCGTCATCAGGTCGGCGGCGGAGATCTCCGCCGATGTGGGCTGTGGGGCATGCTTGAGAGGCAGCGGCGATCCCGTTGTCGCTCCATCCTGCGCGCCAGCGAGGCCCCCGAGGGCCGCCACGAGTACCGTTCCAATAGTGATGCTGCGTTTCTTGATCATGGGCTGCACGACCTGATACTGGTTGGTCTAGGTTATCTGTCGACGTGCGCGAGCCGTCGCGGCTCACCGAGCACGCGGACCACGCTTGCTCAACGCTCGTCACGTCCAAAGCGCTGATCGCCCCACCCCGGTGGCGGTTGGCGTCGCCCACCATGCTCGCCGACCGCACATGCGCCTCGAAACCCTCGCTGTTCACGCCGGCCACACTCCCGACCCTTCAACGGGTGCCGTCACACCGCCGATTCACCTCTCGACGACGTTCGAGCGCGAAGCGGACGGACAGTATCGCGCCGGCTTGGTGTACTCGCGCTACGCCAACCCAAATCGGTCGGCGCTCGAGGACTGCCTTGCGCAGCTCGAGGGTGGCGCCGGGGCGGCCTGCTTCGCGTCGGGCTCGTCGGCGACGGCAGCCGTGCTCCAGTCGCTGGAGGCCGGCGCTCACGTCATCGCCCCCGACGATGCGTACTTCGGCACGACGAAGCTCATGCACGACATCTTCGGTCCCTGGAAGCTCGAGCTCACCCTTGCCGACATGAGCGACCTCGGCGCTGTCGAGCGCGCTCAGCGCACGTCGACGCGCCTGATCTGGATCGAGACGCCATCGAATCCATTGCTGCGCGTCGTCGACATCGCCCGCATCGCCGAGCTCGCGCACGCACGCTCCGCGCTCTGCGTCGTCGACAATACCTGGGCGACGCCCGTCCTCCAACGGCCGCTCTCGTTAGGCGCGGATGTCGTCATGCACGCCACCACCAAGTATCTCGGGGGCCATAGCGACGTCCTCGGCGGCGCGCTCGTCTGGCGCACCGATGGACCGGTGGCGCAGCGGCTCCGCGCCATCCAGACGTCGGTGGGTGCCGTCCCGTCGCCGTTCGAGTGCTGGCTCACGATGCGCGGCATTCGCACGCTGCCGTGGCGCGTTCGCGCACACTCCGCCAACGCACAGACACTCGCGACGTACCTGACGAGTCACCGCCGCATCGAACGCGTCCACTATCCAGGCCTGGCCGATCACTCCGGCCACGAAATCGCCGCGCGCCAGATGTCCGGCTTCGGAGGAATGCTTTCGCTGCAAGTCTGCGGGGGTCGCGACGCGGCCATGGATCTCGCCGCACGCCTTCGCATCGTGACGCGCGCGACCAGCCTCGGTGGCACCGAAAGCCTCATCGAGCATCGCGCATCTGTGGAGGGACCCGGCACACGCGCGCCCGACAATCTCCTCCGGCTGTCCGTGGGTCTCGAGCACGTCGATGACCTGATCGAGGATTTCGATCAGGCACTGCGCTGATGGACGCAACGCGCGCGGCCGGCGGTTCCCCAGCAGTCGTACTCCTCAGCGGAGGTCTCGACTCCTCCACACTCCTTGCGTATGCAGTGCGGGCGGGCTTTGTCGCACATGCAATGACCTTTCGCTATGGCCAGCGCCACGCCGTGGAAATCGAGGCCGCGCGTCGTGTCGCGCGGCAATTCGACGTTCGGGAGCACATTGTCGTGGACATCGATCTCCGGACTTTTGGCGGGTCAGCCCTAACGAGTGACGCCGCGGTTCCGAAAGATCGGTCAGCGGATGAGATGCGTCACGGGATTCCGATTACCTACGTCCCGGCTCGGAACACGATCTTCCTCTCGTACGCCCTCGCCTGGTCTGAGGTGCTCGGCGCATCCGAGATCTTCATCGGGGTGAACGCTGTCGATTACTCGGGCTATCCTGACTGCCGGCCCGAGTACGTCGCTGCCTATGAGCGGATGGCCAACCTCGCGACGCGAGGCGCCGTCGAGGGCACGACGCCGGTCCACATCCGGGCCCCGCTTCTCGATCTCACAAAACCGGAAATCATCAACCTGGGGCTCGAGCTCGGCGTCGATTATGGCATGACGTCGAGCTGCTACGATCCGGCGCCGCAGGGGGAGGCGTGTGGCCGGTGTGACGCCTGCCGGTTACGTCTCGACGCCTTTGCCCGCCTCGGCCGCAAGGATCCAGCGCGGTATGCCTAGCTACGCAGTGAAGGAGATCTTCTTCACTCTCCAGGGCGAGGGATTTCACACCGGCCGCGCCGCTGTCTTCTGCCGATTCGCTGGCTGCAACCTGTGGACTGGTCGCGAATCCGACCGCGCGAAGGCCGTCTGCTCCTTCTGCGACACCGATTTCGTTGGCGTGGGTCCTGACGGCGGCCGCTTTCGCAGCTCGGACGAATTGGCCGACGCGGTCGCACTGCGATGGCCGGCGGACGCGTCCGCCGCTCGCCGATTCGTCGTGTGCACTGGCGGGGAGCCCCTGTTGCAGCTCGACACGGAGCTCATCGATTCGCTCCACGATCGGGGCTTTCTGGTGGCAATCGAGACCAACGGCACGCTGCTTCCACCTGCTGGGGTCGACTGGATCTGCGTAAGCCCGAAGGCCCAAGCCGATTTGGTCCTCGCAAACGGAAACGAGCTCAAACTTGTCTATCCACAGGTAG
>DATEPP010000688.1:0-1473 GCA_035273165.1 Gemmatimonadaceae bacterium | reverse complement strand
CCCTAGGTCCCCGCCGCGCACTGACGGCACATCACCGTCGCGGACGCCGGACAGGCGCCACGGAACTCCTCTGTCTCGCGGATGTCCGGCGGCGCTTGGTCGCGCGCGATGGCCTCGAAGCCGAAACTGGGGAAATACCGTTCGGCCGTCGTCGTCAACAGATAGAGCGCGCGAAGGCCACGGGCTTCCGCGTCGCCGATCACGCGCGTGACGAGCGCACGACCGAGTCCGCGCGAGCGCCACGACGGCGCGACGGCGACGGATCGCAGCAGGGCATTGTCGCAGCAGACCTCCAGCGCGGCGGTACCGACAATTTCTCCGTCCGATTCCGCGACGACGAAGCCCGGCAGCGTGTCAGCGACTCCAGCGAGGGGAAGGTCCGATGCGGTCAGGAGCTTCTCGATTCCCGGTAGATCGGCGGAACGCGCCGATCGAAGGGAGGCTCCGGCGAGTGGTTCGGTTGTAGTCATGGAAGTGCTCCGATTCATGAGTGCGACTCGTTAGGTGCAGCAGTTGTCGGCGCAGCCACAGCTCCGGCTCGATGGTGTCGCGGCAGCAACCGAAGCCGGCTTGGTCGCCCGGACAAACGCGGCGCCGACCCGGCCCGCGATTTCATCAGCAATTCGATCCGCATCGACGCCGGTCTCGACGAGGAACGCCCGCGCGTCGGCAACGTCGTACGTGCGGGTGAATTCGACGCTCGGCGCATCGAAGCCCGCCTCGCGCAGGAGCCGCACGAACTCCTCGTCGGACAGCGCGCCGGCGACGCATCCGACCCAGAGCTCCATGCTTCGTTTCACGTCCGATGGCAGCTCACCGCGAACGACGACGTCGGATACCGCGAAGCGTCCACCGGGCTTGAGGACGCGGAACGCCTCCTCGAGCACACGCTTTTTGTCGCCGGAGAGATTGACGACACAATTCGAGATGATCACGTCGACCGAAGCGTTAGGCAACGGGATCTCCTCGATGCGGCCGCGGAGGAACTCGACGTTCGTGACCCCTGCCTCCGCGGCGTTCTTCCGCGCGAGGGCCAGCATGTCGTCGGTCATGTCGAGGCCATAGGCCTTGCCCGTCGGCCCGACACGGCGCGCCGAGAGCAGAACGTCGATGCCGCCGCCGGAACCGAGGTCGAGAACGACCTCGCCCTCGCGAAGCTCCGCCAGCGCGGTTGGATTGCCGCAGCCTAACGAGGCGAGCACGGCAGCCTCGGGAAGCTCGGCGGTTTCACCGGAAAGGTACAGGTTCGACGAGATCGGATCACACGACGCCGTCGCCGCGCCGCCGCAGCATCCGCTCGACGCGCAGCATTCGGCGGGAACGCCTTCCCCGGTCAGTACGCGCCGCGCGGCGGCGCCATATTTCTCGCGCACCACCGCGGTGAGCGCGTCTCCGTGCAGTTCAGGATGCGGCATGGTATCACCTCGTAATCAACAAAAGTTGATCTGTCAGAGAAAAAAAGGGTTCTTCCGG
>DATEPP010000687.1:0-8674 GCA_035273165.1 Gemmatimonadaceae bacterium | reverse complement strand
AGCGTCATCAGCGTTCCCCTCAGGCGCTGCGCCGCAGGGATCACTAGCAAGGCGAGAGGAGCAGGAGCGCGCGACCAGCGCGCGACTCCATATAAGACGGATCGGCTTCGAGCGCGAGCGAGAAGCAGATCCCTCGTCGCTGCGCTTCGCTCCTCGGGATGACATTCATCGTTCCGCGCTCCGCGCCTAATTCGTCGCGGCTTTTGGTCTGATCGTGGGATACTTGATCCCGAGCTGATCAAGGTACGTCGAGTACTTGGACGGATTGTAGTAGTACTGCCGCATGAGCGGTCGGTACTTCGCCATGATGTCCGCGTTCAGCGACGTCGGCGGCTGATCGGTGGCGGACAGGAACGACTTGTACTTCCGGTCCTTCGTCTGCACGTCCCGGAAGTACGCCCATCCCTGCGCGATGACCTGCGGCTGCGTGAGGAGGTCGATGAGGGTGAGCGCCTGCACTTTAGCACCTGCTAACGTCCCCTTGTGCGCAATCGGCGTCGCCATCGCGAGCGCGTTCGCCCACATATGGCCAGGAAGGCCTGGAACATTCGCTGGATACATCAGCGTGACCGTCGGGACGTTCCATGAGACGTCGCCGATATCGTCCGAGGCGCCGCCCATCCAGTTCTCGAGGGAATCTCGTCCACGCAGCGGCGCGACCTGCTTGGACAACCCCGTCTGCGGCGCATTCACCTCTGCCTGCACCGCACGCGCGAATACCTGATCGTCCTCCGTCCACTCCGGCAGGCCGACGCGCTTGATGTTCTCATACGTCGCCTCTGCGATCGGCTTGTTGAAGTAGCCGTCCCATGCCGAGCCGAGGATCCGCGCGCCCGTGAACTTCGTATCCGTCATCAGTGCCGCACCCTCCGCAATACGCTTGGCTGTCTCGAAGAGCTCCGTCGTGCGCGCGTCGTCCTGCTCGCGGAAGTAGAACCAGATCGACGCGTGGCTCGGTACGACGTTCGGCTGATCGCCACCGTCCTTGATGACGTAATGCGATCGCGCCTGCGGTCGAATGTGCTCGCGGCGGAACTCCCATCCCTGTCCCATGAGCATCACGGCGTCGAGTGCGCTCTTGCCGCGCCAGGGTGCACCGGCGGCGTGCGCCGCCACACCCTCGAAGCTGAACTCGGCGGAGATCACGGCGCTCTGTCCGCTCGCCCCCCACGCGACCCCAAGGTTGCTGCCAACGTGCGTGAAGAGCACGGCGTCCACATTCTTGAAGACGCCTGCTCTGACGAGGAATGCTTTGCCCGCGAGCTGTTCCTCGGCGACGCCAGGCCACAAGACGAGCGTCCCCGGCATCTTCTCCCGCTGCATGATCTCTTTCACCGTCAAGGCCGCCGCGATGTTCACCGCCTGACCCGAGTTGTGGCCCTCGCCGTGCCCCGGCGCGCCCTGGACTATTGGATCGTGCGCCGCCACGCCCGGCTTGCTGCTCGCCTGCGGGATGTCGTCGATGTCCGAGCCTAACGCGATGACGGGCTTTCCCGACCCCCATTTCGCGACCCACGCCGTCGGCATGCCAGCGACCCCGCGCTCGACGGAGAAGCCGTTCTGCTCGAGGATGCCGGTGAGGTACTTCGACGTCTCGAACTCCTGCATCCCGAGCTCGCCGAAGGAGAAGACCATGTCGACCATCTCCTGCACCTGCTTCGCGCGCGCGTCGACTTTGGTGAGTGCCTCCGCTTTGAGGCGCTCGATGCGGGGGTCGGTGGGCCTGGTTGCGCGCGCGGCCGACTCCTGAGCGATGAGACTGTTCTGACTTGCCGCGAAGGAGAACACAACTAATGCAATTCGTAGCGATACGCGCATCGAGGTCATCCAGTGTTGATGATTTTGAACCGCAGAGGACGCGGAGGACACAGGGGACTGCAAATTGAAAGGCTTTCCTCTGCGTCCTCCGCGTCCTCTGCGGTTAATAAACACGAAACTTGACAAGAAGACCGGCCTACCGCGTCAACGTTGCCCCGGTCAGTAATGCAATCGCCGCGAGGGTGGTCTGTGCTGCATTCAAACCGAGACGGAAATCCTTGTCACTGTACGTCGAGAAGACGTCGGTCACCTGGTGCCACTGCGGATCCCAGCCAGCGCCAATCTGCGCGCCGCGCTCGTTCTCGCGGAGGGTGATCGCCGGGATGATATCCTGGAACGGCTGCGAATCGGTGTTGGTCATGTGCTGTCCGACCGCTGCCGGATAGTCCGTGGCATAGCGTTCGTTCGCCGTCTGGAAGAACCAGGCGAGCTTCTGCGCGGAGTCCGCCATCTTCGACGCCGACTGGAACTCGATATTCACATCCGCTTCGGGGCGCTGCTCGGGAGGAATCGTCCCATCGGCCCGCGGCATTCCGTGATCGAACATCATCATGTCGTGCTGGATCATGCCTAGCCACTTCGGCTCCGGATACTTGCCGGAGCCAGCCGGTTCTTCCTTCCCCTGGAGCGCCTGCCGCTGCGCGACATAGGCGCGTGCGCCATTCAATCCCGTTTCCTCGTTGTTCCAGAGGACAAAGCGGATCGACCGATCGGTCTTGACGTCCGGGCTGCTGAAGACGCGCGCGAGCTCCATCACGAGCGCTGTTCCCGAGCCATCGTCGTTCGCGGCTTCGCCCCAACCGTGGCCGTCCATGTGACCGCCGACGATGTACATCTCGTTAGGGTGCGTCGTACCCACCTTCGTGCAGTACACTTCCTGACGCTGGCCGTCGGCTGCGGGCTGGGAGTTGAGCGCGCGCAGCTTCGGATCCTTCTGGGCGAGCGAATCGGTGTTCACGCCGGTGCGAATTCGGTAGCCGCGGATGCGACCGCCACCTTGTGCGGCGTTCGTCTGCGGTCGAGCGCCTCCGCGTCCGCCAGTGCGCGGCGGCGGCGAGGTGTACTCGTAGGTGATGCGCTCGGTGTTCGTGCAGCCGTAGCTCTTGAGCTGCGCCTCGATCCAGTCGACCGCGCGACGATTCCGATCCGTCCCCTGCCGCCGATCGCCGAACTGGGTGAGCCCCTTCACGGTGCCCTTGTAGCGCTCGAGATCGAGCCGCGACACCATGATCCGAACGGGGTCGTTCAGCGTATCCGGAGTCGGCGTGCCAGCCGGGGCCTGCGCCACCGCGGCCGGCGCTATGGTGAGGAAAGCAAGAACTGATGAAGTGAGACGCTGCATGAAAGGAGTGAGAAGGAGGGCGAGAGGAGCGGGAGCGAGCGCGAAGCGCGAGTGACTTCAAATAAGCTTGCTGCGAGCGCAAGCGAGCAGCGGCAACGACGCGGTGAAGGTGAGCGGCGTTGCCGCTCACCTTCACCGTGTCGACGCTGCAGTGCTTCGCGTGGCCTTTGGACAATTAAAGGTGATCGGAACACTCTCGCCCCGGAAATTCGTCGCGCTTTCGGCAGCGGCGTGCGACAGGGGAGTCGGATCCTTGTCCGCGAGATAGGTGAGCATCGCCACCAGCGTCGCGTTGTTCTCCAGATCCTCCAGAACCACCTTGTCGTACGTGTCCCGATTCGTGTGCCAGGTCGTCCACGAGTAGTCCCAGCCTAACGCGCCGAGGCCGTACACGGGCGACTGCGCGCACTGGAACGACGCGTTGTCCGACCCACCGCCAGCTGGGGGCGAGATTGCCGACATCTTGATCCAACCCGAAATGTCCGACGGCACTTCGTGCAGCCAGCTCACAAGGCGATCGGTAGCGGCGGTGAAGGGGCCCGGACCCACGTTGACGATCCGGCCGGTGCCGTTGTCCTGGTTCCATCCCGCGTAGACACCCTTCACGATGTCGGGATGGTCTTCGACGAACGACCGCGATCCGTTCAGTCCCTGCTCCTCACCACCCCAGTGGCCCACGATGATCGTTCGCTTCGGGTTCGGATAGACCTTCTTCAGGATCCGCAGACCCTCGAGCATCGTGATCGTGCCCGTGCCGTTGTCCGTCGCGCCGGAACTTCCGTCCCACGAGTCGTAATGCGCGGAGAGCACGATGTATTCGTTAGGCTTCTCCGATCCGCGAATCTCCGCGATGACGTTGTTGACGGGTAGCTCACCGAGGAACTCCGACGCCGCGTTGAACCGGACACGCGGTCCCTGCCGCTGCTCGGCGAGACGGTAGAGCAAGTTGTAATCTTCGCACGTCACGTCGATCGTCGGCACCTGCTGCTTTGCCGAGCCGAAGATCTTGTCGATCCCAGGATACTGCGACCAGTTCGTGCTGATCACGCCGGCGACGCCAACCTGCTTCGGCCATGCGTACTGGTTCCCGCGTCCGCCAGACGCTTCGATCCGCGTCTGCCAGGCTCGCGCCCACTCCGCCCGGAGCGTGCTGTCTCGCTCCCAGGCACCAGGCTGGCCGAACTCCTTCCACTGCGCCGGCATCCGACACGACGGATTGGGCGGGCTGATGAGCACGAACTTGCCGCGGAGCGAGGCGGCAGCGCCGCTGAAATCTTCCGGGCTCCGCGCGTCCGGCATGATGACGATATCCCCTTCGACGTCTCGGCCCTCGGTGCCCGGACTCCACGCGAGCATCATCGCCTCGAGTGACCGCACACGGGGCGCGATCAGATCGAGGTGCGTCGGTCCGCGACGCCATGAGCTCCAGGTACCCCAGGCCTCTTTCCGAGCCGTGATACCGAGTGAGGCGTACGTCTTCAGCAGCCAGTCCTGCCCCGCGTTGTACCGGTCGGAGTTCGTGAGACGCGGCCCGATCGAGTCGAAAAGAACCTGCGAGAGCGCGGCGGCGCGGGAGTGGTGCATTCCCTCCTCGTACATCGCCTGAATCACCGGATCCGACGGCGGCGTCGTGCGCACGAAGCGAGTGGTATCGACCGCCGAGCCGCGTCCGCCGCCGCGGCCGCCTCGGCCGCCTGCCTGCGCCGCTGGCGATGGTCCTACCGTGGGCGTGGCCGCCGGCGTTCCGCTTCCTCCGCATGCCGCGACCGTGATGAGCAGCAGGCTGCCGCTCACCAGAGAAATTCCACGCATCGAGCGCTCCGAAGTAGTTGATCGTGAGATCGCCGCGTGCCGGGTCTGACGAGTGGGCGACGCGACGGCTGGATTCAGCGAACTAGCTACGCATCATGGTGGCTGAAGCGTTGACTCGGAAGGGGAATGAGCAGCGGCAGCGAGTGTCATGAACCGGAAAAATTCCACACCCTGATCTTGTGGCTTCGTTTGTTTGCCCTACCTTCCCGATCCCCGAATAAATGCCGAATTTACTCGTGACGCCGCTGTCGCGACGGGTGGGTTGGTTGTCGCGTGGGTCCACCGCGCTGTAGCAACGGGGCGACGTTCTATGAATCGGCACGAGCTGGAGCAGTGGCTGGGTGATCGCCATGCGCGTCCCTTGGCGCTGAGCGACATTGCCGACGTGCTGCACGTGATTATCGAGGCCTCGCGACAACCGGTCGCCCTCGACGATGCTGATGCGCTCCGCGAGCTCCGCTTCGCTGTCGCCGTCCTTCGGGACGTCTTTGCACGCGACGACGAAGTGCGCCGCTGGCTTCTCGCCCCGTCGGCCGCGGTCGACGGCCTCACGCCGGCCGATCTGCTCTCGTCCGGCTGTGTGCGCGAGTTCACCGACCTTGCCATCGCGGAATGGAATCACGCTGGCGCCGAGTACGCACCGGCGGAAACGGTCCTCGAACGGCGCCTCGAACGTCGTTAGGCTAGAGACATTTAGGCCGATTTTTTCCCCGCCGCCGAGCACCGAAATTCCGCGGCACGCCCCTCGCGTCACCGTCGGCTCCTCGATCTTCGAAAGGAAAGTCATGGCCGCGCCCGGCTCATTCCGCTGGTCGTTTCATCTGGCGCAACGCTCGCTCGGTGACGTCATTCGACGCGCGCTCGCCGACGGTCCACAGTTGATTCACCACGACACGGGCGACGTTGTCGTCCTTCCGCTCGATGAGTATGAGCGGCTCGCGGGCACGACGGGTGCTTCCCTCGGGGAGTTCCTTCGCGTGTCCCCCCTTGCCGACGCGGAGAACGAGCGGCGCCGCCACGTCGATCGGACGGCCGCTTCCGGCGACTCGTCGCCCCAGCCCTAGCACCGCCAATCGCGGTTGCTTGCCGCGGCTGACGCGGCGCCCCATTATCGCGCGGTCGTGTTCCCCGGGATTCCTCTCGCGCCCGCCCGTCCGAAATGGCCGAAGACGCACCCGTAGTGCAGTCCGAGGTTCCGGAGTCGCGGTCGAATCTGCGGAGTATCCTTGTCGGCGCCGCCTTCCTCATGGCGACGAGCGCCATCGGGCCCGGCTTCCTCACCCAGACGGCGGTCTTCACTGGCCAGCTGCGCGCCAGCTTCGGCTTCGCGATCCTCATCTCCGTTCTCTTCGACCTCGCCGCGCAGCTCAACATCTGGCGGGTCATTGCCGTCACGGAGCGGCGGGCGCAGGACGTGGCCAACACGCTCCTCCCCGGTCTCGGTACCCTCCTCGCCATCCTCGTCTCGTTAGGCGGGCTCGCCTTCAACATCGGGAACATCGCCGGCGCCGGCCTCGGAATGAGCGCCATGCTCGGGACGACCGTGTTGCAGGGTGCCCTCATCAGTGCCGTGATCGGAGTTGCCCTCTTCATCTCACGCGAGGCGGGGCGCGCCATGGACCGGTTCGCCCAGCTTCTCGGCTTCGTCATGGTCGCGCTGACGTTGTATGTCGCGATCGCTTCCCGGCCGCCCGTCGCCGAGGCGACTCTTCGCTCGATTGTCCCCACACGTGTCAACGTGCTCGCCATCATCACGATCGTTGGCGGCACCGTCGGCGGGTACATCACCTTCGCCGGCGCGCACCGTCTCCTCGATGCTGGAGTCGCAGGGGTCGCATCGCTCCGTCGCGTCTCGCAATCGGCCACGACTGGAATTCTCATCGCGTCGCTGATGCGAGTTCTGCTCTTCCTCGCCGCGCTCGGTGTCGTCTCGCAGGGCTTCACGCTCGATCCCACAAACCCACCGGCCTCGGTCTTTCGCCTCGCGACGGGTGAGATCGGTTATCGGCTGTTCGGAGTCGTCATGTGGTCGGCGGCCATCACCTCCGTCGTCGGCTCCGCGTACACGTCCGTGAGCTTTCTTCGCTCCTTCAGCGGCGTGGTCGATCGCTACTGGACGTGGATGATCGTGGCCTTCATCGCGCTCTCGACGATCATTTTCGTCATCGTCGGTCAGCCGGTTCGAACGCTCATTCTCGTCGGCGCCCTGAATGGCCTCATCCTTCCCGTCTCGCTGGGTGTCATGCTCGTCGCGGCGAAAACACAGCGCATCGTCGGTGCGTATCGCCACCCGATCTGGCTCACCATCGCCGGTGCCGTCGTTGCCGCGAGCATGGCCGCGATGGGCCTCTGGTCGCTCGCGACGCAGATTCCACTATTGTTCAAGTAGACCGCTCACCCTCTCATCCACGAGGTCGACGTGAACGAAGCCGGCATCGAAGTCAGTCCGCGCGAGGCGTCCGGCACGAGCATGGGAAGTCCGCGCCCAACGGCCGACGTCTCCGAGCCGCCGCCGTCGCGCGTGTCCACGATCGCGAGTGAGCTCGCGGGGTCGCTGATCCTTGCCATTGGCGCCGAGGTGCGGGCGATGGCAGCGTCGGGCCAGCCGCTCTGCAATCTCACGGTCGGCGACTTCAACCCGAAGGAGTTCGCGATTCCACGCACGCTGCTCGACGGCGTGACCGCGGCACTGCAGGCCGGTGAGACGAACTATCCGCCGTCGGACGGCATCGAGCCACTGCGTCGCGCCATCGCGGACTATTACGCGCGGCGTTTGAAGATCACTTATCAGCTCCCGTCCGTGCTCGTCACGAGCGGCGCCAGACCCGCCATCTACGGCGCCTATCGAGTGCTCGTCGATCCCGGGGACCGCGTTGTCTATCCCGTCCCATCCTGGAACAACAACTACTATTCGCAGCTGCTCGGTGCCGAGCAGGTGACGGTACGCTGCGGCGCCGACACCAACTTCCTCCCCACGGCGGAGACCCTCGCCGGCCCGATACGCCGGGCACGCCTCCTCGTGCTCAACTCGCCGCTCAATCCGACCGGCACACTGTTCGACGCCGAAACTCTCGCGGAAATCTGCGATCTCGTGCTCGAGGAAAACCGCCGCCGCGCTCGCGCCGGTGTCGAGCGGCCGCTGTTCCTGGTCTATGACCAGGTTTATTGGATGCTGACGTTCGGCAACGCGTCGCATGTCAATCCGGTTGCTCTTCGACCGGAGATGGAGCCGTACACGATCCACATCGACGCGATCTCAAAGTCCTTCGCCGCCACCGGACTGCGCGTGGGTTGGGCTGTGGGCCCCGCGGATGTGATCAAGCGGATGTCGGACATCCTCGGGCACGTCGGCGCGTGGGCACCTCGCGCGGAGCAGGTGGCGACGGCGCGGCTCCTGAGCGACGACGCCGGCATGGACGAGTATCACGCGAAGATGCGCCCCGAGGTTCAGCGCCGACTCGATGCCCTCGCGCGCCTCTTCGCGACGCTGCATGCGGAGGGACTGCCGGTCGAAGCGACGCCGCCGCAGGGCGCGATCTACCTCAGCGCACACTTCGATATCGTCGGCTACCGCACGCCAACCGGCGAGCGGCTCGACACCAATGAATCGATTCGCCGCTACCTCCTCCGCGCCGCCGGTCTCGCCGCTGTGCAGTTCCAGGCGTTCGGCTCCGACGAAGAATCGGGTTGGTTCCGGCTCAG
>DATEPP010000686.1:0-6676 GCA_035273165.1 Gemmatimonadaceae bacterium | reverse complement strand
TCGGTCGAGAAACCACGCAGCTTGCCATTGAGCAAGAGCGAAACCTGCGACCGTGCCTCGCCAGTCTGATCGGCAACCTGCACCTGCGACATGTCGTTCTTCTCGACGATGCTCTGAATCTCGGAGAGCAGCTCCTCCTTCCTGATGAACGGATTGCGAACCCCCGGCTGCGAGCCGCGCCGTCTGCGCTTTGCTGTGCCCACCCTGACCCCGTTGTCTGATGGTTACTTGAGTGTCTTCGGAACCGCGCGAAACATTAATGAATTCTCACGATTCGGGAAGACCTTGCTTTCCGTTCGGCGCGAGAAATGGCGGATTGCATACAGTCGCGCCCGACCAGCGGCGCCCCGCGCTAGCGAGGTCGGCGAAAAATCGCACGCGCGGAAGTGACGCAGATCTCTTGACGTAGCGCCCCTGAGTGCCCAAGCTGCGTTTCCGGACTTACTGCGAGATCGATGGAGATCGAACGACAGACGAATGGCGCGGCGGCGCCGCCGCGCGCGAGCGATGCCGCGTACGCCGATGTTCGTCACCCCGGTTCATGGTCAGGCTCGGAGCTGCTCGCCAGGATTCTCGACGGCGTCGCCGACGGCATCGCCGCCCATGACGCCTCGGGTCAGCTCCTCTTCATCAACGATGCTGGCGCTCGCATGTGTGGCTATGACAGCGCCACCGCCGCCCTCGGCGTTCCTAGCGGCGACTTCTTCGAACGGGTCCAGGTCTTCGACAGCGATGGCCGCGCGCTTGCCGAAGCCGAGCTACCCGGTCCCCTCGCCGCGCGGGGACATGTGGTCCCGGAACGGACGCTGCGCATCCAGCTGCGATCCGGAGGCGGAGAACGCTGGGTCTCGGTCAAGGCGACGCCCATCCTCGACCGTCGTGGCGCGGTCCGGATGTCGATCAGCATTTACCGTGACGTAACCAGGGAGCGGCGGGCGGAAACGGAACGCGATCGCGTCGTGCGAGAGCTCGAGTCCGAACGGAAACGCCTCGCTGCACTCGTCGAGCAGCTCAGCGCGTCGGCGGAACGGCGGCCCCGCGCGGATCGTTAGGCGACCCGGCCCGCGGTGGCCGGTCAGCGGCCGGCTTTCGTGACGATGATGACGACCCCGCTCGAACCAGCATCGCCGTAGGCGCGGCGCGCGGACGCGCCCTTCAGCACCTCGATGCGTTCGATCGTCGCCGGGTCGAGATCACGCACCGCATTCGGCACGCTCGTGCTGTCTCCGCGCGGCAGGATGCGCCCGTCGAGCACGTACAGCACATCGCGAGGAAAACCGAGCGCGACACGTTCCGTGGACGTTGGAACGACAGCTGGATGTGCGAATCGTTGGGCACTGCATGCCGCGAGGGCGAACAACGCGAGCGCGGCCGGGAGACGAGGCATGAAGGGGGCGATGCTGACGGACAAAGGGTCGGGCCTCTACATTATGCCTCCATGACCGCGAAGCGCAATCTGGAATCGATCGTCGCCGCGAGCGCTACCGCCGCGCCCGCTCGTGACGCCCGGGCTGCCGAGTCCCGACCCACGCTCATGGCGGCCGCGGCCGGACGTCTTGCCCCGGTTCATGAGGGCGAGCGGAACCCCGGTGTCCCGCTCGACCTGGATGCCGTGCGGTCGATTCACGTCAATCGGAGCGCCGTCGAGCGCCGCGCGGCAACGATCCCTACGCGACGCACCGTCAAGAAAGAGTGGCAGGTGGCCTGGCTGCTCCGCGCGATCACGCTCATCGACCTAACGACGCTCGCTGGCGACGATACGCCGGGCAACGTACGCCGGCTCTGCGCCAAGGCGCGCCGGCCGCTGCGCGACGACCTCGAGCGGGCGCTCGGTATCGTCGATCTTCAGATCCAGGTCGGTGCGGTCTGCGTGTATCACGCCCTCGTTCCCACCGCCGTCGAGGCGCTGCGAGGTACAAATATCCCCGTGGCGGCGGTATCGGCTGGCTTTCCCGCTGGGCTCAGCCCACTCGAGCAGCGAATCGCCGAGATTCGGGCGAGCGTCGCCGCCGGTGCGCGTGAGATCGATATCGTCGTCACGCGCGGCCATGTGCTCACCGGCAACTGGCACGCGCTCTACGACGAAGTGAAGGCGTTTCGCGATGCCTGCGGCGAGGCACACATGAAGGCGATTCTCGCCACCGGCGAGCTGGCGACGCTGAACAACGTCGCGCGCGCGAGCGTCGTCGCCATGCAGGCGGGCGCGGACTTCATCAAGACGTCGACGGGAAAGGAGGGCGTCAATGCGACGCTTGCCTTCGCCCTGGTGATGGCGCGGATGATTCGCGAGTACCAGGAGCAGACAGGCTACGCCGTCGGGTTCAAGCCGGCAGGCGGCATTCGCAGCGCCAAGAACGTGCTCGAGTACATGTATCTCATGAAAGACGAGCTTGGCGACCGTTGGCTGCGACCGGAGTTGTTCCGCATCGGCGCGAGCGCGTTGCTCACCGACATCGAGCGACAGCTCGAGCACTTCGTGACCGGCCGATACGCCGCAGGCCATCGCATGCCAATGCCCTGACGATATGTCAACAGTCGCGGAAATCTTCGAGTCGCTCGATTACGGCCCTGCTCCGGAGAGCGACAAAGAAGCACTGTCCTGGCTCGGTAAACACGAGCGTGTCTTCGGCCACTTCATCGGCGGACGCTGGACGGAGCCTGGTGAAACCTTCGACGTCATCAACCCCGCTACTCGTGCGACGCTCGCCCGCGTCTCGCAGGGCACCGCGGAGGATGTGAATGCAGCGGTCGCGGCCGCGCGCGCGGCGCTGCCGGCCTGGCAAGCGCTATCGCCGCACGCCAGAGCGCGTTGGCTCTACGCGCTGGCGCGCGGCGTCCAGAAGCACTCGCGTCTCTTTGCCGTCCTCGAAAGCATGGACAACGGCAAGTCCATTCGCGAGACGCGCGACATCGACATTCCACTCGTCGCGCGGCACTTCTACCATCACGCGGGCTGGGCGCAGCTCCTCGACGCCGAGTTCCCAGGCTATCGCGGCGTCGGCGTCGTTGGGCAGATCATTCCGTGGAACTTCCCGCTCCTCATGCTCGCGTGGAAGGTCGCGCCCGCGCTCGCAGCCGGCTGCACGATCGTCATCAAGCCAGCGGAGTTCACTCCGCTCACGGCGCTGCTCTTCGCCGAGCTCGCGGCCGACATCGGGCTTCCGGCGGGAGTTCTGAATGTTCTCACGGGCGACGGTGAGACGGGGAAACAGATTGTCGACCATCCGAACGTCGACAAAATCGCCTTCACGGGCTCGACTGAAGTCGGACGCGCCATCAGGCGCGCGACGGCGGGATCGGGCAAGAAGCTGAGCCTCGAGCTGGGCGGAAAGAGTCCGTTCATCGTCTACGACGACGCCGATCTGGACAGCGTCGTCGAAGGGGTGGTCGACGCGATCTGGTTCAATCAGGGCCAGGTCTGCTGTGCCGGCTCGCGTCTCCTCGCGCAGGAAGGGATAGCGTCGAAGCTCGAGGCTAAGCTGCGCACTCGCATGGAGAAGCTGCGCGTTGGATCCTCGCTCGACAAAGCGGTGGACATGGGCGCGATCGTCGCGCCCGTGCAACTGGAGCGAATCCGCGGTCTCGTCAAGCAGGGCGTCGACGAGGGCGCGCGCATGTGGCAGCCGTCGTGGGCCTGTCCCACCGAGGGCTACTTCTATCCACCCACGCTGTTCACCGATGTCTCGCCGTCGTCCACGATCGCGCAGGTCGAGATCTTTGGTCCCGTGCTCGTCTCAATGACCTTCCGCACGCCCGAAGAGTCGGTCGCGTTGGCGAACAACACCCCGTATGGTCTCGCGGCGAGCCTCTGGACGGAGAACATCAACCTCGCCCTCGACATCGCGCCGAAGCTGAAATCCGGCGTGGTCTGGGTGAACTCGACCAATCTCTTCGACGCCGCCGCCGGCTTCGGCGGCTATCGCGAGAGCGGCTTCGGCCGCGAAGGCGGGCGGGAAGGGATGTACGAGTACCTGACGAGTACCGAGTACCGAGTGGCGAGTGACGAGTCTGCATCGCAATCGCAGTCGTTCGCATCACTCGCCGCTCGCCACTCCCCACTTGCCACTACCCCGGCAATCGACCGCACGCCCAAGTTGTTCATCGGCGGGAAGCAGGCGCGGCCGGATTCGGGCTACAGCCGCCGGATCCTTTCGCCTAACGGCGACATCGTTGGCGAGGTCGGCGAAGGCAACCGGAAGGATATCCGAAACGCCGTCGAGGCCGCGCACGCCGGGTATCGCGGCTGGAGCAAGTCCACGGGACACAATCGTGGCCAGATCCTCTACTACATCGCCGAGAATCTTTCGGCGCGCGCCGGCGAATTCGCCGAGCGGATCGCGCGGATGACCGCGTGCCCGGCCGCCGACGCGACGCGCGAGGTGGATGCCGCGATCTCACGTCTCTTTACCTACGGCGCGTGGGCCGACAAATACGACGGCGCTGTGCACTCCGTGCCGATCCGCGGTGTGGCCATCGCCATGAACGAGCCGATCGGCGTGCTCGGAGTCGTTTGCCCTAACGAGCTCCCGCTCCTCGGCTTCGTCTCGCTCGTCGCGCCGGCAATTGCGACCGGCAACACCGTGATCGCGATTCCGTCCGAGCCACACCCACTGTCCGCGACCGATCTGTACAGCGTTCTCGAGACATCTGACGTCCCTGGCGGGGTCGTGAACATCGTCACCGGGCCGAAGGATGCCCTGGCGAAGATTCTCGCGGACCACGACGACGTCGAAGGGATCTGGTATTTCGGCTCGCGCGAGGGAGTGAAGGCAGTCGAGTACGCGTCGGCGGCGAACATGAAGCGCACCTGGGCTTCGTGGAAGCGCCGCGATTGGCTCGACCCACACCATGGCGAAGGCCGCGAGTTCCTCCGCGAGGCAACGCAGGTCAAGAACGTCTGGGTGCCTTACGGCGAATAGGACGTGTCATCCCGAGCGAAGCGAGGGATCTGCTTTTCACGAACTCATCCGGAACCTCCACGGCAAGAGATGACGCCGGCATGACGCATGATACTCATTCTCCGCAGTGCTTCGACTCGTTCGCGAGGGAGGGGGTCGAAGCAGAGCGAAGCGAGAATGTGAGGTACGAAAAGGGGCGGCCATCGGCCGCCCCTTCCTCGTTCACCAGGATCTGTCAGCTGATCTGCGGGGAAAGGTATTTCGTCAACCAGGCCTGAACCTCGTTCCACCACAGTCGCTGGTTCTGCGGCTTGAGCACCCAGTGTCCCTCGTCCGGAAAGATCACAAGCCGACTCGGCACGTTTTGACGCTGTAGCGCCGTGAACATCGACAGGTCTTCGGTATACGGAACGCGGAAGTCGAGCTCGCCCCCCGTCACGAGCATGGGCGTCTTGAAGTTCTTCACGTAGAGATGCGGCGAGTAGACGCGGTACTGCTCGGTCATCGCCTTGGGATTCCAGTAGTCGCCACCGTACTCCCACTCCGGGAACCAGAGCTCCTCGGTCGCGGTGTTCATGTTCTCGAGATTGAACGGCCCGGCGTGCGACACGAGCGCCTTGAACCGCGTCGAATGGCCCTCGATCCAGTCCACCATGTAGCCGCCAAACGACCCGCCGGCGGCGCCCAACCGCGACCGGTCCATCCACGCGTTTCGCGCCAGCGCCGCGTCGAGGCCGTTCATGAGGTCCGTGTAGACCTTGCCGCCCCATCCCTTCGACACCTCGTCGACGAACCGCTGGCCGTAGCCCGTCGAGCCACGTGGATTCACGATTACTAAACCGAACCCCGGCGCGGCGAACATCTGGTAGTTCCATCGGGAATGCCACTGATCCAGCCACGCGCCCTGTGGCCCGCCGTGAATCAGCAGCACCGTGGGATACTTCTTTCCAGCCTGCCAGTGCGGCGGCTTCACGATGAATCCCTGAACGCTGTCGCCCCCGGCGCCCTTGAACCAGAAATCCTCGGCGGGGTTCACTGCGAGTCGTGAGACGAGCGCGTCGTTCTCGTGCGTCATCTGGCGCGCGGTCGCGCCGTTGGCCTCCACGGTTGCCGTATAGACCTCGGCCGGGCGATCGGTGGCGTCGCGCACCCAGGCCAGCGTGCGACCATCGCTCGAGAGCGTGAAGCCGGCGTTGTTGTGCTCGCCCACGAGAACCGCTGGTCCGCGCGGCTTCACGAGACTCGCGCCCGCCGTGCCCTGCTCGAGCACGAAGCGAAAGAGCTTCTCGCGACCCGCGTCCGTTGTATTCACGTACAATGCGCTCATATCGGGCGCGAAGAAGTACGCGTCGGCGTTGCGATCCCAGTTGGGCAGCAGCTCGCGCGACGTTTTCGACGCTCGCTCGTACAGCATGAGACGCCACCGATCCGACTCGAAGCCCGGGCGACGCTGCGAGGCGTAGGCGATGAAGCGACCGTTAGGCGTGTACACCGGATTCTGATCGGCACCAGTGTTTGCCGCCGTGATCACGCGCGACGCGCCACCGCTCGCCGGAACGACGTACAGATTGACGTCGGTCGACCACGCGTCGGCGCGTCCTGCGTCCTTGGCAGTGTAGGTCAGCTCCGATCCGTCCGGCGAGAAGGCATAACCCTCGCTGCCGCCGAACGGGCCCGGAGGGACGTCGTAGCGCGCGCCGGGCGTGAGGTCGCGCAGCCCGCTGCCATCGGGCCCGACTACGAACAGGTGCGACCGCGTACCGTTGTCCCATGCGTTC
>DATEPP010000685.1:0-5517 GCA_035273165.1 Gemmatimonadaceae bacterium | reverse complement strand
GTGCGCAGGCTTCATTCCGGCCGCGACGGCGACGATCTCGAGATAGTCGATCAGGATCTCGAGGTCGCTCGCCTTTCCTTCGCGCTCATATGGCATCTCCTGCAGATCGCGAAGGAGCGATCGCAGCTCGGCATCTTGCATGGGAGGTCCCGAAGTGGGCGTTGATCGATAGATGGTAATTCCGCCGCCGGGGGCGCAAAACGGACGGGTGGTTCCGTTTCACAGATGTGACCACCATGAAATCCTATCACCGGGTCGTACCCGTCGTCGCGATCTTCCTCGTCGCCGAAGCCTGTGCAACTCAGCAGGGGGCACGAGCAGTACACGGGCGCGCCGTGGCGGTCGCGTGCGTGGTCAGCGGCGACGAGCTGCGCTCGACGTCAGTGACGAGCCTCTACGACGCGCTGGCGTGGATTCGACCGACGATGCTTCGGAGGGGTTTGTATGGTGAGCTGCCGGCGGTTGTGATCGATGGCATCGCGACCGCGGACGCTTCTGTGGCGCTGCGCGCGCTGCACGTGATGGAGGTGCGCTCGGTGCGTCGATTGAGTCCGGCCGCGGCGCGCAATCGTTACGGCGCGATCGCCAAGAGCGGTTCACTACTGGAGGTCGTCACCCGACGATCCGCAACGGACGGCCCCAGCCAGAGTGACAACGACTGCTCGTAGTCGGCGCCGGGCATCGCCTGACAACTCTCTGACTCCCTGAGCGCACGACCGAGATAAGATGGAATATCAGCTCGGTCATCTGTCAGTACTCAATGTCACGCGCTCATGACGACTCGGTCCGTGCTCCCGCTCCGTCGAACGCTGCCACTGGCGGCAGCAGCTCTTCTGCTCCTCGGTTTCGGCCTGCTCGCGCGCGGCGATACGACGCTCGCGCCCATCGTGCTCGTCTCTGGCTATCTCGTGGTCGTCCCACTGTGGTTGCGCTTCGCGCGCCGCGAGAGCGTGCCTTCGCCTCGAGCCGGCCATCGGCGAAGCGCCGCCGTGGAACGCCACCCTTCCGGCAGCGGGCCGCGTCGACTGACGCCTAACGGGCGAGCGTGGCTGCTCACCTCGCCTGTCCTTCTCATCGCTCTCGTACCACTCGCCGGCAACTGGCGGCACGCCCCTCGACGAGGCGACTACACGACCCTCGCCTTCGCGCATGATCTCCTCGACTCCGTCGAGCCGTACGGCGTGCTCGTGACCTATGGCGACAACGACACCTTTCCGCTCTGGTACGCACAGGAAGTCGAAGGCATCCGGAAGGATGTAACCGTCGCTGTACTGTCGCTGCTCAATACCGATTGGTATGTGCGCGGGATCATCCGCCGGCCCATCTATCCGTACGACGAAGCCAGGGGACCAGCGATCTATCGCGGCACGTCATGGCCGATGCCGGCCGGCTCGCCGATGCAGCTCACACTCGCGCAGGCGGACTCCATTCCGAATTACGTGCTGCTGCGAGAGCCCATGTTGCTGCGGAAGGCTGGTCTGACGGCAATCGTGTCGCCAGAAACGCTTCCGCGGGCGGCTGATGGTTCGGGCATTCTCGAGCGCAAGGACATCGCTGTGCTGCGCATGATTGCCGACAGCTGGCCGCAGCGGCCGATCTACTTCAGTCGGACGACCGGTAACTACGCGCAGTCGTTAGGCCTGAGTGGCTTCACCCTCTCACAGGGGTTGGCGAGCAAGCTCTTTCTGCCACCGGCCACCCCTCCGCGCGACACGGTCGACATTCGCGGTTCGGGATGGTTCGATCTGCCGCGGTCCAGGGCGCTGTTCATGGACGTATTCCGGGGACCGCGTGCAATCGAGAAGCATGGTGATTGGGTAGATCGCCCCTCTGTGGGCATTCCGCTGACGTACATCTTCGCCGCCGAGGAGCTCGGCGCGGTGCTACGAGCGAAGGGACAGAGCGCGTCCGCGGCCGCCGTGCTCGACACCGGGGCTCGCATCGCGCACGCGGTGCACGAAGACTCGACCTACGCGGCAATTCACAACGCCTGGCAATCCGCGACCCTGAGGTAGCGTCAGGAGACGGGGTTGCGCGCGTCCTCGAGGGCCTGCCGTACCGTGTCTCGCAGCATCCGTGGACTGAACGGCTTCTCGAGATACGTCGCCCCGCCATTCGTCAGGCCGCCGCGCTCCACCTCGCCGTCCGGATAGCCCGAGATGAAGAGCACCGCCATGCGTGGCCGCTTCGCGCGGAGCCGCTCGACCAGGGCGCGCCCACCAAGGTTGGGCATCACGACGTCCGTCAGCAGGAGATCGATCTCGCCCTCGAACCCGTCGGCCACGCGCACCCCTTCGACGCCGTCCTCCGCCTCGAGTACCGCGTAGCCAGCCTGCTCCAACACCCGCCGCGCCAGTGTGCGCACTGGTGTCTCATCCTCGACCAGGAGGATGGTGCCGCTCCCGTTAGGCATCGCATCCGCACCGTTACCTGTGCCGGCGGCGCTGGCACCCGGCGCTGCATCTGCCACAGCCGGCAGATAGATCCGGAACGTCGTCCCTTTGCCCGGCTCGCTGGTGACCGCGATGTACCCGCCCGACTGCTTCACGATGCCGTACACGGTCGCGAGGCCGAGGCCAGTGCCTTTTCCCGGACCCTTCGTGGTAAAGAAGGGCTCGAACATGCGCGCCTGCGTCGCCGCGTCCATGCCAGTACCGGTGTCGCTGACGGACATCACGACATAGCGTCCCGGATGCACGTCGAAATCGGCGTGGTCGCGGCAATCGGCCTCGGTGAGCTGCGCCTGGCCGGTGCGAATCGTCAGGGTGCCGCCGTCGGCCATCGCGTCGCGCGCGTTCACCGCGAGATTCACGATCACCTGCTCCAGCTGGCCGACGTCGGCGTGGACGCGTGGGAGCGGCGGCCGCACTGCTGGGTCGGTGACCAGCGCGATGTGCGCCCCGATGAGACGACGCAGCATGTTCTCGAGATCGGCGACGACGGCGTTGAGGTCGATGACGCGGGGGTCGAGGACCTGTCGGCGGCTGAAGGCGAGGAGCTGCCGCGTCAGCGACGTCGCGCGATCGGCGGCCTTCTTGATCTCGAGGAGGTCGTCGCGACGGCCATCGTTAGGCGAGAAATCCTCGAGGAGGAGTTGGGTGTAGCTCGTGATCGCCGTCAGCAGATTGTTGAAGTCGTGCGCGATGCCGCCGGCGAGCTGGCCGACGGCCTCGAGACGCTCGGAGCGGTGCAATCGCTCCTCGCTCCGGCGCAGCGCTTCCTCGGCGCGACGACGCTCGGTCACGTCCTGGTTCGTGCCGACGAGACGGATCGCCTGGCCCTGTTCGTCCCGGATGACGCGGCCGATGCAATGGATGGTCCGCGCCCCTTGCGGCCCCGGGATGAGAAACTCGTACTCGAAGCGGCAGCCTGAAGCACGGGCTTCACGGGTTACGCGCGTCATGCGTTCGCG
The DNA here is from genome assembly GCA_035273165.1 of Gemmatimonadaceae bacterium. Taxonomy (GTDB): domain Bacteria; phylum Gemmatimonadota; class Gemmatimonadetes; order Gemmatimonadales; family Gemmatimonadaceae; genus AG2. Next base: position 2,105 of record DATEPP010000685.1, on the reverse strand, counting down.
GTCGTCTTGATGGATCGCTTGCCACATGGACGCAACCGTCACCTCGTCGCCGGGCTCGTAGCCGAACATCCGGCGCCACTCCTCGGAGCAGGTCAGCGCGTCGGTCGCCGGATCCCACTCCCAGCTGCCGATCTTCGCGATGCGCTGCGACTCGGCGAGCAGTGCCTCGCTCTTCCGGAGCCGCTCCTCGACCCGCTTCGTCGGGGTGAGATCGGTAAGCAGACCGACGACACCGACGACGTTTCCGTTGCGATCGCGGAGGAGGGCGTCGCTCGCATAGGCCGTGAACAAGGTCCCGTCCTTCCGCCTAACGAGAAACTCGCCCGACCAGACTTCACCAGCGCGAATGCGTTCGAGGATGACCTCCGCGTAGTCGAGCTGGTCCGTCGGAACGAGGACGCGCGCTTTCTGGCCGAGCATCTCGGCCTCGGTGAACCCGAACAGCGTTTCGGCGGCGTGATTCCAGTAGATGACGCGCCCGTCGAGGTCGGTGGCGATCACCGCCTGCCCGACGGCGTCGAGGATCTCGGACCGGAAGCGGATTTCCTCTTCGATGGAGAGGCCGAGGGGCGAGAACGGCATGCCGGCACGACGACACGCCGCGGCGAAGGTCACAAGCGCCGCTACAGCCGAGCCGGCTCTTGACCCGCGGCCGGCCCGCATGCTATTCTCGGCGCATGTCGATGCGTGCCCGTTATTACGCCTATTACTACTACGCGACCCAATCCCCGGGCCGTTGCTGGAGGCGTGCGCGCGACTGACGTCGTCGATTTAGCACTCACGAAACTCCGAGCGGCCCCTCACGGGCCGCTTTCTTTTTTTTCTAACCACTCGCCACCCGCTACTCACCACTACAAATGATCATCATCACACGCGCGAACATCTCCGACGCCGAGCTCGACGCCATCCGCGAGCGCATCGAGCAGCGCGGCATGCGCACCCACCTCTCGCGCGGGGTCGAGCGCACGATCATCGGCTGTATCGGCGACGAGTCGCTGCTCGACGAGGTCCCGCTCCGGTCGCTGCCTGGCGTCGAGGACGTGGTGCCGGTACTCAAGCCGTACAAGCTGGCATCCCGCGAGTTCGCGGCCGCGCCGTCGATCGTGCGCGTCGGCGACGACCCGTCGCGTCCGGGACGCGTCGCCGCGTTTGGCGGGAAGGCGATCGCGGTCATCGCGGGGCCCTGCTCCGTGGAGAGTCCCGAGATGCTGCGGGCGAGCGCCGAGGCGGTACGGGACGCGGGAGGCGTCATGCTGCGCGGCGGCGCATTCAAGCCACGCACCTCACCCTACGCCTTTCAAGGACTCGGCGCCGCCGCGCTCAAGATGCTCGCCGACGTCAGACGCAGCACGGGGATGCCGGTCGTTACCGAGGTGATGGACCCACGCCAGATCGATGCGGTCGCCGAGCACGCGGACATGCTGCAGGTCGGCGCGCGCAACATGCAGAACTTCTCATTGCTGTCCGAGCTTGGCCGAGTGAAGCGGCCGGTGCTGCTCAAGCGCGGACTGTCGGCGACGATCAAGGAGCTGTTGATGGCCGCCGAGTACATCATGGCGCAGGGGAACCGGGACGTGGTGCTCTGCGAGCGCGGGATCCGCACCTTCGAGCAGGCGACGCGCAACACGCTCGACGTCGCCGCGGTGCCGGTGCTCAAGCGCGAGACGCACCTTCCGGTGATCGTTGACCCGAGTCATGCCGGGGGAGTCGCCGAGCTGGTCGCGCCGCTCTCATTTGCGGCGATCGCCGCTGGCGCGGACGGGTTGATCGTGGAAGTGCACCCGGATCCGGCGAATGCGCTGTCGGACGGCGATCAGTCGCTGTCGTTCGAGGGATTTCGGACGATGATGCAGCGGCTCGGCGCGTTCGCGGCGGCGGCGGAGCGGTCGTTAGGCTCGAGTACCGGCGTCGGAGCGGCGGGGGTGGCAGCATGACTGCTGACGGCGGAGAGCCACGGAGGGAGGCGGCGCTCGATGAGCTGGCGCGATGTCGTCAGCAAATCGAGGGAATCGATCGGGAGTTGGTGGCGCTGCTTGCCAAGCGAGTCGCAGTGAGCAGGGAAATTGGGGCGATGAAGAAAGTGGCGGGGCTGCCGACGTTGGATC
>DATEPP010000684.1:0-5837 GCA_035273165.1 Gemmatimonadaceae bacterium | reverse complement strand
AGGATCTGCGAGATCAGGCGGCGCATGAAGGCGCTGTCGTCGACGACGAGGACGGCGCGCTTCCCGGGATCGCGCGCGATGCGCGCCGGTGCGGCGTCAGAGGACACGATTGCCCTTCTTGAGGGAGCGCACTTCGACGCGACCGTCGTCGAGATGAAAATGCACGCTCCGGCCGTGGTCGCTGCCGACGTCCTCGGCGACGATGCGAATGCCGTTCTGCTCCAGCGCGCGCCGGGCCGCGGCGACGTTGCGGTCGCCGATGTTGATTCCGCCGGCGGGGAGCAGGTTGGCGAACATGCTCGAGCCGCCGACGAGCTTCGCGCGCACGCGCTTGGCATCGGCGCCGATGCGAGTCATCTCGGCGAGGAGGAGCGTCACCGCCGTCGCGGCAAACTTCGCCGGGTTGCTGCGGTCACGTGCCATCGTCTCGTCCGGGAGCAGCGTGTGCGCCAGACCGCCGACGCGCGCCGTGCTGTCGTAGAGCGCGATCGCCACGCACGACCCGAGGCCGATGGTGATGAGTGTTTGCTCATCACGGCCGACGGCGCACTCCGCCACCTTGACCCTGATCTCCGTCGTCGGGTCGGCGTCGATCATACCCGGCGGAAGATCCGTTCGCGGGCATCCACCGCCGCGAATTGAGCGCGTACCGGCCCGAGCAGCGTCTCGACCTTTCCGAGCACGAGGAAACCGCTCGGCGCGAGCGCGCTATGGAATCGCGCGAGAATACGCTCCTGCGTGTCCCGATCGAAGTAGATCAGCACGTTCCGGCAGACGATCAGTTGGTAGCCACCCGGTTGCGCTGGCCACTGGTCGAGGAGATCGAGGCGTTGGAGGCGCACCGTGGCGCGCACCGCTGGTGCGACGGTGAATGGCGCCTTGGCGGAGAAGTAGTGCGACCGCAGATCGTCGGGCGTCTCGTCGAAGGCCCCTTCGTTGAATTGGCCCCGCTCCGCCGCGGCAAGGCTCGCCCGGTCGATATCCGTGCCAAGGACGTGCACGCGCTCGATACCGGCCAGCTGCCGCTGCAGCGCCGCATAACGATGAAAGAGAATCGCCAGCGAGTACGGCTCCTCGCCGCTCGAGCAGCCCGCGGACCAGACGTGAATCGCGCGCGTGGTCTCGTTCCAGAGCGCGGGAACTACTCGCTCGGCGATTGTCTCGTACACCGACCAGTTGCGGAAGAGCTTCGTGACGTTGATCGTGAGCGCGTCGAGCAGCCGGTCGTATTCGCCGGCGTCGCTGTCGAGGACGCGAGAGTAGTCGGCGTACGTGTGCACGCCCCGCGCGCGCATGCGCACGGCGATGCGTCGCCGCAGGCACTTTTCCTTGTAGCTCGCGCAGGCGAAACCACGATCGCGCGAGATCTTGCGCGTCAGCTCCTCGAACTCGCGATCGCCCTCCGCCGTAGCTGGCGCGTGCGTCGCCGCGTCCTCACGACGGCTCATCATCCGAGCACTTGGCGGACGGACTCGAGATTGGTCCGCACGATGGCGTTCTCCGGATCGAGCTCCAGCGCGCGCTCCCAACATCGCACCGCTTCGTCACGATCGCGTCGCCGGAAGCGAATGTTGCCGAGCTTGAGATAGACGTCGCCCCCGATGTCGGGATTCGCCTTCACCGCGCGCTGATACGCTTCGAACGCCTCGTCGTAACGTCCGAGCCGATAGAGCAGATCGCCGAGGTTCTTCTGCAGCTGCGCGAGCCCGGGATCTTCCTGGATGCCGCGCTCGACGATCGCGAGCGCGTCGTCGTACCGTGCCTGTCGCTCGTGTACGACGGCGAGGTTGTTGTGCAGTGCCGCGGCATGTGGATGCGCGGCGATTCCGTCGGTGAGAAGTGCGGCTGCGCGCTGGTGGTCGCCGAGCAGCGCCGCCGTGAGCGCGGCGTAGTGGAACCAGGCGGCCGTTGGCGGACGATTGCCGAAGAGGGGACGCGCCGCGCCCAACGCTGCGTCGGCGCTGACGACATCGCCCGCGAGCAGCGCGACGATGCCAATCGACGTCTGGACACGCGGATCCGTCGCGCCGCCGCGGCGAGCGGCGTCCTCGAGCGCACTCTGCGCCTCGGCGTAACGCCCCTGGCGCTCCAACACGTACGCGAGATTGTGAAGCACACCGTACCGCACTCCGGGCTGGGCCGACGCCTCCTTCAACACCGTCGTCGCCTCGGCCCACTTCCCCTGGCGCGCGAGTACGACGCCGATGAAGAAGCGCGCCGACGAATCGCCCGATCGGAGCTCCACGACCCGACGCAACTCGCGCAGCGCCTCCTCGAGCATGCCGGTTTTAAAAAACGCTATACCGAGATTGCGATGCTCCTCGATTCGCGTCTCCGAGACCTGCGGATCGACGCTCGCCTTCGTGCGGCCGACGCGCTGGACGAAGCCCGCGGTGAGAAGCCCATAGAGCGCTTTGCCGACCTCGAATTCGACGAGTCCGGATTCGTCGATGATGCTCTGCACGTCACGCTGGCCATCGATGAGATCGAGCACGATCCGCTGCTCCTCGGTGAGGGCCGCGTCCGTCGCGCTGAGTCGGTTTGCGTCGACCTCGAAGACGAGATCGAAGCTCGGGATCTTCTTCTCGACGAGATTCCACTCGTCCATCCGGCGCGCGCCCTCGAGGAGCAGCGACTCCGGATTGATCGAGACGAGCAGGTCCTGCTCGTCTGGATGAACGTCTGCCTCGAAGTTGAACGTTCCCTGCATCCAGGTGAAGAGGAAGTAGACCGCCTCCTCGATCTGACGGCGGACATACTGATGCAGCTCCTCGCGTGTGAGCGCGCCCTGCTCCACGAGCAGCTCGCCGATGCGCTTGTCCCGCACCTTCGACTGCGCGCCGATGGCGTTCTCGAGTTCTTCCTGCGAGATGACGCTGTTCTTCACCAGCATATCGCCGAGCCGATCGCGCCGATTCACGATCGATGCGTAGCAGATACGTCCCTTCTCGAAATAGATGTAACCGAAGTTGCTGCGGTGTGTCACCGAGAGGCAACCGGTCTTTTTCCCCATTGCGAGGAGCTGAAGGACGTCCGGGAGGCTGGCCTCCTTGAGAGAGCCTTTAATGGCCATGGGGCCTCCCGCGTGGGGAGTGGCGGGTGGGGGGTGGCGAGTGAATGCGGAATGAAGCATTTGATTTGATGAGGGGAGCACGCGACTCCCAGCACCAAATCAGCGCTTCGTTCAGACTCCGCTCGCCACTCGTCACCCCCCACTCGCCACTCATTTCAGTTCCTCCAACATTCGCGTCGACGCATCCGTCCATTCCCACACGACCTTCTCGTCGTCGAGGAAAAACGTGTCGGCGGCGGCGCGCACCGCCACGGGTGTCGCGGGTCGAGCGGACGCGGACGACTCGGGGTCGAGCTCGGCCCGCGCAACGGCGAGCGTGAGCGGCGCGCCGGCGACGTCCGCCGCAGCGACGAGGCGATTGACGGTGCCGATGATCTCTCGCACGCTCGCCGCCGGACGCTCGGCGAGATAGGCGAGAAGCTCGGAACCGGGCTCGTGCTCCGTCGCCGCGAGATAACGGGCATAGAGCTTCTCGCGCAGTGCCCGGTCGGGCGACTGCATCTCCACGACGAGCCCGCCCTCGAAGCGCGAGCGCAATCGATCCTCGAGTCCGTCGAGATCGCGCGGTGGGCGATCGCTGCAGAAGACGAGCTGCTTGCCTTCGGCGTGGAGCGCATTGAAGACGTGAAAGAGCTCGTCCTGCGTGCGCTCTTTGCCAGCGACGAACTGCACGTCGTCGATGAGCAGCGCGTCGGCCGAACGGTAGCGCGCGCGCCAGCGCTCCACGGTGCCCTCCTGGAGCGCTTCGATCAGCTCGTCCATGAAGACCTGCGCGCTGATGCACGCCACTGCCGTCGCACCGCCACTGCCCTCGACGAGCTCGTTGCCGATGGCGTTCAGGAGGTGCGTCTTGCCGACGCCGCTCGGCCCGTGAATGAACAACGGGCTGTAGCGCTTCCCCGGCTCGGCGACGATGTCGTCCGCGGCGCGCACGGCGAGCTGGTTGCTCGACGAGACCTCGAACCCCTGGCGAGTGAATGCGGCGGATGGCCCCGGTGGTGGCGTCGCGCCGGCGAGCGCGCGGTCGAGGAGGATCTCGGCCTCACGCAGCCGCTCCGGATCGCGGAACACCTCGTTCCCGCCTAACGCGGCGTCGACCTCGGTCGCCTGCTGCTCGAGGGTCTTGAGCCGCTCGACGGTGGCACCGAATCCGCGAAGCAGCGACTCCCAGTTCGCGGGGGGCGCCGTCTCGTCGAGGAGACGCTCGAGCTGGTGCGTCCGATACCCCTCTCCCGTCCAGTACGCGATCGCCTCGGCGACGCGCGCCTTCCACGATTCGACGTGCTGCGCGACGGCGGTGGCGATGTCGGAGAGGAAGCTCTGGAATTCGTTAGGCGCGGGCGTCCCACGCGTGCCGTGCTCGGCGGCGCGCTTCGCTTCAGGCAGATCGCCGAGGACGGTGAGGACGTCCTCGGGCTTGATCTGCTCGTTGCCCAACGTCTGGAACGCAATCAGCCGATTGAGCGCCCCCTGCAGTTCGCGGACGTTACGGAATTCCAGACGCCCCAGCTCCTCGACCACACCCGGCCAGAAGCGCACGCCGCGCTCCTCGCACTTCGCGCGCATGATGGCGATCCGGGTCTCGAAGTCCGGTGGTCCGATGTCGACGATCAGTCCGCCCGAGAGGCGCGTGATCAGTCGCTCGTCGACGTCGGCGATCTCCGCCGGTGGCCGGTCGCTCGACATGACGATCTGCCGCCCGCTGCCCTGCATCGCGTTGAGCAAACGCAAAAGCTCCGTCTGCGTCTCACGGCGCCCGGTGAGGAACTGCATGTCGTCGATGAGCAGCACGTCGACCCGCTGATACCGCTGCTTGAACCGCTCGCCCTCTCCGCTCGCGATCGCCGCGTGCAGCTGCTCGACGAAATCGTCGAGCGAGACGTACTCGATGTCGAGGTTTGCTCCGCGACCGCTCGCATGGTTCCCGATCGCGCCCATCAGGTGCGTCTTCCCCAGCCCCGATCCACTGTAGATGAAGAGCGGGTTGTACACCGCGCCCGGTGACTCCGCCACGGCGCGCGCCGCGGCGACGGCCAGCCGATTGGCGGAGCCGACGATGAAGTTGTCGAAGCGGTGGCGGGGATCGACTTGCATCGGATGGCCTATCGCACCGGCGCGCTCAAGCGCTTGAGCACGAGCTCCGAGATGCTGCGCAGCGTCTCGAACACGCCCGGACCGTGGAGCGCGTCGGCGCCGAACTCGGGGACGGCGCGGAAGTTCAACGCGTCGTTCAGCTCTGCTGGCGTGAGAATGAGATCCCGCGGCAGATCCTGCTTGTTGTACTGCAACACGAGCGGCACCGAGCGCGCTTCGATCCCCTGCTCGGCGAGATTCGAGTGCAGGTCCTGCAAGCTCTCGATGTTTTCCTGGAGCTGCCGTGCCTGCGAGTCGGCGACGAACACCACGCCGTCCGCGCCCTGCAGCACGAGCTTGCGCGTCGTCTGATAGTAGACCTGTCCCGGCACGGTGTAGAGCTGAAACTTCGTCGTGAAGCCAGAGATCGTGCCGAGATCGAGCGGCAGAAAATCGAAAAACAGCGTGCGGTCCGTCTGCGTCGCCAGCGACACCATCTTCCCCTTTCGATCCTCGGGCACCTGCCCATAGATGTAGTGCAAGTTCGTCGTCTTTCCGGACCGACCAGGTCCGTAGTAGACGATCTTGCACGTGATCTCGCGGGTGGCGTAGTTGACGAGAGACATAGAAGAGAGGTCGGGGACTCGGGCTCCAGGACTGGGGTCGCGATTGACTCACAAGCCCCTGGTCG
>DATEPP010000683.1:0-4134 GCA_035273165.1 Gemmatimonadaceae bacterium | reverse complement strand
GTGCTCAGCGACAGCAGAACAACGCTCAGCGCGACGCACCAGCGAGACGGGTGCGTCGCGAAACTTCTCACATTCACTTGCAATTTCGATTTCTCCAAAGAAGTACGCTTTGTGTTCTACGGCGTGCGCTGACCGCCGCCGTCTTCCCGGCGCGAACCGCCGCCGTACTTGCTGCGATGCTCGGTGTCGTGGCTCTCGATGGGCTCAGAGCCCGTTCGATCCCCGCTCGCCTGGGTGCTTCGCCCGGTCTCCTTCCCTTCGAGGCCGCTGCGATCGCCTTCGGAGCGGTTGCCATCCGCCGAGTGGATCCCTTCGACTGCCTCGGCGCCCGCGCCGGTCTTTTTTCCTGCCCCAGGAGTCGGCGAGCCAACGCGAGTGCCCTGATCGTCCCCGAGCCCCGTGCCACTCCCCGCATCCTGATCGAGTCGCTGTCTGCTCTCGTCCTTCATGGTCGCTCCAAATCGAGACGGCCCTGAGGGGCGCAATGGTGGTGCCACGGCGTGCCCCGTGGCGAGTAGCGAGTGGCGCGTCACCGAGGAGGGCCTTGTTCGTCAAACACTTGGCTCGTCCAACCGAGGCGCGCCACGCCCCACGCGCCACTCCCAACGCGCCCAAGTGAGTTCTCCCGTCCCGCCACAGCCAGGGTCGCCGAGCAATCCCGCCGCGCCAGTCGATGGCGGGACGGGAGCGGCGACGCTCTCGCGGGAGCTGGCGGATTATCTGGTCGAGTTCTCGATCGCGATGCACAAGCACGCGATCTATCCGCCTGGACACCCTCTGCTCGAAGGTGCCGTCGACGCGGTGGCGCGGAAGCTCTGGGGACTCCTCGTCGACCGTCCGGCGCTCTCGATCGGCGTCGCCCGACGGCAGCTCGTCATCGAGGGCGTGGCAACGGATCCGAACCACCCTCTCCTCCAGGAGCTCGCTCACAAGCTCCACCGGCACCACCTCGGCGCGGTCAAATGGACGCGGGGAGTGGAGCGCGCCGAGATCGCCGACGTCCTCGCGACGCTCGCGATGGACGCCGGCCGGATGGAGCAGCCGCTCGGGCTGATGACGGAACAGTTCGCGGAGCGGTGGAACCACGCGCGGCTTTACGCCCTCACGTACGATCGGCTGGAGCTACTGGACGACGAGTCCGATAAACCGCCCGAAAATCAGATGGGAGCGGGGCGGGCGGCGCAGCTCTGGGTGGGTTTGGCGCGTGCGGCCCTGGCCGCGGATGGGTCGAAGGCTGGAGACGATTCCACGCCCCTGGAACCGGCGGTCGTGGCGCGAGCGATCGACGAGCACCAGCGCGAGCAGGCGTATGATCAGGTGATCGTCGGTTACATGCTGCAGATCGCCAACGAGCTCAAGGCGGGCGACGCGGGCGCCTCGCCGGCGGAGTCGGTGGCGCTGCAGAACAGAATCTCGAGGATGGTGGGCGCGCTCCGTCCGGAGACGTTGGCGCGGCTGCTGGAGATGGGCGGCGACACGGCGCAGCGGCGCCGCTTCGTCCTGGACGCGTCACAGGGAATGAGCGCGGATGCGGTGGTCGACCTCCTCAAAGCGGCGGCGTCGGCCGAGAAGCAGACGGTATCGCACTCGATGATCCGGGTGTTGTCGAAGATGGCTCGTCATGCCGAGGCGAGCACAGAGGTGAACAGGGCGGTCGCGGACCGGAGCCTTCGGGAGGCGGTGAGTCGATTGGTGGGGCAGTGGTCGCTCGACGACCCGAACCCGGAAGCGTACCGGGCGGTGCTCGAGCACGCGTCTCGCACGGGAGCGTCAAACGCCTCGGCAGCGCCTAACGTGAGTGGAGGCGACACGCCGGCAGTCCTGTGTGAGCCGGAGCGCATCGTCGAGATGGCGCTGGAGCTGGGCGCGATGGGTCCAGCACTGTGGCGCGCGGTCGAGCGGCTGACACGGGACGGCGGCTCGGCGCGGCTCATCGAGCTTCTCGATGGGGCGCCGGATCAGGCAACGGTGGCCGCGGTGCTCCAGCGGATCGGCGCCGACGGAACGATTCATCGGCTGCTCAAAGGCGACCGCATCGATTTTGGCGTCGTCGAGCGACTCGTTAGGCTCGTGGGCGTGAGCATGTTGCCGCTGCTGCTCGAGGCGGCCGAGGAGACGACCGACACGAAGACGCGGGAGCGGTTCTACGACTTCGTAGCGAGCGCCGGTCCGAAAGCGATCTCGGCGACGGCGCGGCGTCTGGCGGAAGCGACGCAAGGTGGCGGCCGCGCGACGGTTCAACGCGAGCTCATCGTCGTACTCGGACGGCTTCTCACATCGGAGACGCCGTTACCGCCGGAAATCGACCTGCGCCGTTTCCTCCGGAGCGAGGACGGCGCGGTGCGTCGCGAGGCGGTGAAGCTGCTACTCCGGAGCGCAAAGCGCGACGAGGCGATGCTCGCCGCGCTGGCGGACAGCGATAGCCGGATCGTGTACCTGGCGCTCACGGCGGCGCACGAACGCTGCCCGCGCGAAGGAATCTCTCTCATTCGCGGCCGGGTCGAGCGTGGTGAGCTCGACGCGGCGTTGCGCGCGTTAGGCATCCGAGCCGTCGCCACGCTGCGAACGCCGGATACGCTGCGATGGCTCATCGATCGCGCGACCGCGCGGTCGGCGATCTTGCGGCGCCGGCGGCTTCTGCCGACAACGCCGGAAGTCCTGGCTGCGATCACGGCCATCTGCGCGGGATGGCGTCAGGATCCCGAAGCGCAGGAAGTGATCGCCTTGGCGGCACGAAGCCGGATACCTGAAGTGCGAACGGCGGCGAGAGGCCAGCCGCCGTCGCCGCCCTCGCGCGCCGCCTGATCATGACTTCCGCATCGAGCCCCTGAAATGGCCGACCCATTCAAGTTCCTGACGTCGTTCGCGCAAGCGCTGTCGACGATGGCGCTCTACGGCGACAAGCACCCAGCGCGGGAGCGCGCCGTCGATCGATCCTTCGCCGCGCTGCGCGACCTACAGGCGAGCGATCCGAAGCCGCAGTTCTCCTTCCTCGGTGAGGAGACCGTGTACGGTCAGATCTCGCTCCGCGATCTTCGCGACTGGGAGTGGGCAATCCGGCTCGCCGACGCGGGAGTCCAGCGGCTGGAGTTCGAGCCCGACGTCACGCGAGAAGAGTACGAGGAGTTTCTCGAGCAGGTGCTCGCACGCCTAACGCTGACCGCGATCGACAGCGCGGAAGCGCGCACGACGCGGCCGGGGGCGATCAAGTTCGGTGCGATCGGCGTGCGCGGCGAGACGAAATCGCTCTCCGACATCGTGGACGCAAAGGTGCCGGTGGCGACGATCGCGTTCTCGCTCGAAGAGGAAGCAGCGGCGGTGCAATGGATGCACGGCGAGGTTGGCGAGCGCGGCATGCTGCCGCTGGCCGAGGCGGAAGCGGTGGTGCGCTCGCTGTCGCTGGCGATGCACGGTGAGCAGAGAATGCTCATGCCGTTGCTCGATCTCCGCGCCTACGACGAGTACACGACGACGCACTCGCTCAACGTCTCGGTGCTCACGATGGCGCTCGCCGAGTACATGGGGCTGTCCGCGCGCGACGTGCGGACGTTCGGCGTCGCGGGTCTCCTGCACGATCTCGGCAAGGTGCGCGTCCCACAGGACATTCTGAACAAGCCCGGCAAGCTCACGGACGAGGAGCGTGCGGTGATGCAGCGTCATCCGGTGGATGGCGCGAAGATCATTCTCACGAGCGATCGGGAGCTAGATCTGGCCGCGGCGGTGGCATACGAGCACCACATCATGATCGACGGCGGTGGGTATCCGCACTGTCATTTCCGCCGCGCGTGTCATCCGGCGAGCGTACTGGTGCACGTGTGCGACGTCTACGACGCGCTGCGGACGAATCGGCCATATCGAGCGGCGTGGGAATCGGCTCGAGTACTGGGCTACATCGAGGAAAGGGCGGGTTCTGAGTTCGATCCCGAGGTGGCGAAGAAGTTCGTGGGGATGATGAAGGAATTGGAGGATCGGGTGCAACGGGTTGTGAGTTGAGGGTTGTGGGTTGTGGGTTGTGGGTTGTGACGTTGGGGTGACGCCGTTCGGTAGCTTGTGCGCGTTTCGCACCAGACTGTGAGATGCAGATGCACAGGTACCGAGACCTTGAAGTGTGGCAACGCTCCATGGACCTGGTCA
>DATEPP010000682.1:0-27042 GCA_035273165.1 Gemmatimonadaceae bacterium | reverse complement strand
TCACGGATTCGAAGCAGGCCTTGGTAAGCGCCGCCGTTCCAGGACTGGTCGGAAATTGCACCGGGGGTAAGTAAGGCGACCTTAAAGTTCGCGGTCTTTGTGGAATCGACCGATTTGTCCGGCCGCTCGGAGCAACCGACGAGCGCGATAACAAGTAGGGCCAGTATGTGGAAGACAGTGGAAAAACCGCCAGCCCAATGTCGGAAGTGGCGCGTAAGTTCCGAGGGATTAATCACTTGCCGTGTTGTGGAATAAACACTTCTGCGGTAGGTATTTTTGGGCGGTAATCCAATCAGCCAAGGCGCAAAGAGTCTTAGCAATGACCTGATGATGTCGCCATCATGTTTCGAAATCCGTCCGTCGTTGGGGCAATATTAGTCCCATGAGGCGTTCCAGATCGTCGGCGGAATAGAATGAGATGCGAACCTCACCGGTCGCTTCGCCGCGCAACTCAATCTGGATGTCGGTCTGAAGGTAGTGTCTGAGCTCGTCTTCGAGCTGTCGCGCCATTGTCGCCCACTTGCCTCCTGCGGTATCAGATCTGTCCCTCGGGGGCTTGTCACCTTTTTCGCGCGTCTTTCTAACGATCTCCTCGGCTTGGCGCACGTTCAGCCCTTGGCTCACAATCTGATCGGCAACCGAGAGCGCCTCGGCGTGCTCCATTCCGGCAAGCGCACGCGCATGCCCTGTCGACAACTTCCCAGACTCGACGAGCCGCTGGATGTGCTCAGGAAGGGTGAGAACGCGGAGAAGGTTCGTAATGGTGCTGCGATCCTTTCCCACCGCGTCCGCGACTTCCTGGTGGGTGAGTGAAAACTCACCGAGCAGACGCTGATACCCTCGAGCCTCCTCGATGGGATTGAGGTCCGCGCGCTGTAGATTTTCCACCAGCGCGAGTACAAGCATGGTCTGGTCGTCAAAGTCCCGAACGACCGCTGAGACATCCTTCCAATCAAGATTGCGGACGGCCCGCAGTCTTCGTTCTCCGGCGATTAACTCATAGCTCTCGCCCTTGCGCCGAACGGTGATAGGCTGCAGTAGGCCGTTGGCCTTGATTGACGCCTCCAGTTCGGCAAGCGCTGCGGGGTCGAATTCTCTTCGCGGCTGATACGGATTTGGACGGATTCGCGCTGTCGGAATGCGCTGTAACTCGCTCGCCGAATTCGCTGTCGGCTGCGCTGTGCTAATCAGTGCCTCCAAGCCGCGGCCGAGTCGACGCTGCTTCTCAGTGCTCATGCGGTGCGCTCGGAGTGGGTGCTTGGTAGGGCAGCGTCTCCAGTGAGGTTTTGAGCGGGCTGGTCGCGCCATGCTGACGCACGCGCAATAAGCTCGCGCGCGACGCCCAAGTATGCTTGGGCCCCGACCGAGGCGACGTCATAAAGAATGATCGGCTTGCCGAAGCTCGGGGCCTCGGCAAGTCGAACATTGCGCGGGATGACTGTCTCGAAGACCTTCGCGCCAAAGTATTCACGTGCCTCAGCCGCGACCTGGCGTGAGAGATTGAGACGGGCGTCGTACATAGTCAGCAGGACGCCATCGATCGCGAGGGCTTCGTTGACGCTCCGCTGAACGAGGTGCACGGTGTTGAGGAGCTGTGACAGCCCCTCGAGTGCGTAGTACTCGCATTGGACCGGGATCAGCAGCGCGTCCGCCGCAGCGAGCATGTTCACCGTGATCAGACTCAACGACGGCGGGCAATCGATCAGGACGTAATCATATTGCGGCGAGACGCCGTCAAGTGCGGCGCGCATGACGCTGTCACGTCGCGGATGGTCGACGAGCTCGACCTCCGCTCCTGCGAGCTCCGGCGTTGCTGGCAGTAGATCCAGGTGGCGAAACTGGACTTCGCGAATGATCGCGTCAGCCGCCGATCTGCTGCCGATGAGAACGTCGTAGACGGTCGCCGCTATGGCGTCGCGGGTGATGCCGATACCGCTTGTGGCATTGCCCTGTGGATCGCCATCAACGAGTAAGGTACGCTGTTCGGCTGCCGCCAGACTCGCGGCCAGGTTCACCGCGGTCGTGGTCTTTCCGACGCCGCCCTTCTGGTTGGCAACTGCGATTATTCGGGCCACGGAGCTCAAGCGTGTCAGGGACGCCGGAATATACGCACGCTCTCGCTTCGCGCAGCCAGGCAGATTGTTCCACGTGAAACGCCCCTCGCTCCCGGGTCGTCCAGCAGGCTGCGTTTCACGTGGAACACCGTTGACGCACGCCTCACAACCAAGCCACAAAATGCAGGCTGCGATGGCGCCATAGTAGGGCGCTACTGGCAATATAGTGTCGTATCGAGGTCGGGTTAACGACCTTGAACAAACCTCCAACGAGCGTTAACCGTTACTTGAACTCGCTGCTGTCCGGGTTCAATCGGAGTGGGCGCAGCTGCGGCCATAGCGTTGCGGACATCCAATCGGTACATCGGCCGCGGTCCGGCGTCCCCCGTGCTCAACTCCACCAACGCACCAAGCGAACCACCCGCCGCACGTGCCAGCGTTTCCGCGTCTGCCCGCGCCCGCGCGACACCTTGGGCGATCGCCGCATGCCGCGCCGAATCGCTATTCGAGGCAAAGAAGTCCAGTGAGTTGATCTGATTCGCTCCCTTTGCCAGCGCTGCGTCCAGAACAATCGCGACTTGATCGATACGGCGCACCTCGACCCGGACGACATTGCTCACGATGTATCCAACAACGCTGCTGCGCTGCGTCGCCTGGTCATAGCGAGTGTTCGGGGCGACGCTGTAATTCTCCGTAGATATCTGCTCGCGCGAGACCCCCGTGGCGACAACTGCATCGATGATGGCGCGTTGACGCTGAGCGTTATCACGGGCGGCCGCTGCTGCCGTCGCCGCCCTCGTCTCCACACCGATATACACTGCCGCTCGGTCCGGGACGAACTGCGCTTCGCCTGTCGCTGATGTGACAATCTCAGCGCGCATACTGTCCGGCCGGGTTGCCTGCGCCGCGGCAACCGATCCGCCGCCCGCCAATGTTGAGAGTATGCTAAATATAAAAATCGATGACGCCCGTCTCATCGTGCCTCCGCGTTAGGTAGTGACCCCGTACCCCCGGCGCGCCCATCAGATCCCCTGCGCGCGCGACCGATCGCCGGCACGCGGGGATGTCTCATGGCCGAAAAGCTAAATGGTCGCTGCCTGGCGGCGACGCTTCTCGATCTCGATCAACAGGTTCTGCAAGTCAGTGGGACTCACGCCTGGAATACGAGACGCCTGTGCAAGCGTCTGTGGACGGAGGGCCGACAGTTTCTGTCGCCCCTCGAACGAAAGCGACGACATATCCTCGTAAGGCAATCCGACGTCCAATCGGAATTCGCCCATACGCCGCATTTTCTCGGCCTGCTCACGCTCGCGTTCGAAATAGCCGGAATACTTGATCTCCAACTCAGCCGTGAGGACGGCGTCGCGGTCCAACGCCTGTCCCACGTCGCAAGCCTGGAAAAGATCCCCGAGCGAGACGCCTTGTCGTTTTACCACCTCGGCGATCCTTACCGCGTGCGAAAGCGCGCTGCTCTCTGCACGAGTAAGGACACCTTGCGCCGCCGCGGGTGAGATGCTGGTTTCCGCCGCGATTCTGCGTGCCGCGTCCTCGCTGGCCAGCCTTCGGCGAAAAACATCCTGTTCGCGGTCATCATAAAGGTTCAGCTCAGCCGCAAGGGGTCCGAGCCGGCGAAGGGCGTTGTCCTGCCGAACCGTTAGGCGAAACTCGGAGCGCGAAGTGAAGAGCCGATAGGGCTCGTCCACTCCCCGCGTCACGAGATCGTCTATGAGAACGCCGATGTACGATGATTCACGGCCCAGAATAACCGGTTCACGATCGAGTGCGGTGAGGCCCGCGTTCAGACCGGCAATGGTCCCCTGCCCAGCGGCCTCCTCGTAACCGGTGGTGCCGTTGATCTGCCCAGCGAAGAACAGACCGCGCAATGTCCGCACTTGAAGCGAGGCGTCCAGCTGCGTCGGTGGGTAATAGTCGTACTCGATCGCATACCCCGCTCGCGTCATGCGCACAGCTTCGAGACCGGGAATCGTCCGAAGAATCTGGAGCTGCACATCTGCGGGAAGCGACGTCGACAGACCGTTTACATAGAGCTCGGCAGTGTCGTGTCCTTCCGGCTCGAGAAAGACCTGATGTCGCTCGGCCGTGGGGAATTTGACGATCTTGTCTTCCACGGATGGGCAGTAGCGCGGTCCGCGAGAGCCGATTGCACCGCCATACATCGCAGACTTGGCGATGTTCTCAGTGATAAGCCGTTTGCCGGGCCCGCCGAGAAAAGTGATCCAACACGCCAGCTGCGGCGGGTGCCTAGTGAGCCCGCCTTGCTGCCGTGGCTCGGGCCAGAAATGCGACCAGCTGTAATCGAAAAGATCGATCTCGCTCTCCTGCCGCTCCAGCCGCGAGTAATCAACGCTGCGGCCGTCGATGCGAGGTGGCGTACCGGTCTTGAACCGGGCAACGGTGAGACCCACGGCCTCGAGCTGTTCAGCGAGATGTGTTGCCGCGGTTTCGCCAGCACGACCGCCTGAAAACCTCGTCTCCGTGCCTATATGAATGCGGCCCCGCAAGAACGTTCCCGTGGTTATGACAACGGACCGCGCGCCGAACCGCCGTCCCTCCAGCGTCTCGACCCCAAGCACCGACTCCGAAGCTGAGTCGAGTAAAAGCCGCGCGACCGTTCCCTGCACTGTCGTTATGCGCGCGTGCTTCTCGAGCAACTGCCGAACAGCGCGGCGATAGAGTCCTCGGTCGCACTGAGCGCGCGGCGCCCAGACCGCAGGCCCCTTACTGCGATTCAACATGCGGAACTGAAGCATCGCGAGGTCCGTCGCTCGCGCCATGATCCCGCCCAGCGCGTCGACCTCCCGCACGACCGTTCCTTTCGCTATGCCGCCAATCGCTGGATTGCACGACATCTGCCCGATTGTTTCGAGGGCACTCGTCACGATCGCCACACGGGCGCCAGCCCGCGCCGCGGCAACCGCCGCCTCGGTTCCGGCATGACCGGCTCCGACGACGATAACATCCAACTCCGCTTCAAAGTGGGAGGTCGAGGAAGGCATCGCCGAAAGCTATAATCAGGTCCACCTGGAGAGCCAAACCGTCATGCCTCTGTCCGTCCAAAGCGGTGCACCAACGCTGTTCATCCGCCGCTCTGCTTATGAGAGAAGTGGTCTCGATCGAGCCTCGATCGACGCACGGTTGGGTCTCACACCCGAAGAGTTTCGGGTAGAAGGGTCGCTCGTCGCGATCGGTCCAATCGTCGGTGAGGACGCGCTCACGGACCTGATCGGTGAGCTCGAGTCGAGCGGCCTTACCTATTTCGACGACTTCTTCGAATTAAGCGGCAACTGGCCGGACTGGCTCGGGCTTTTCTGCACAGCAGCCGACCGGCCACCGCCGCGCACATCATGACTTTTTCGTGCCCTGTTTCGATCGCTCCGTGACCGGAGCGGTCGGAGTGAGAGGACCATGGCGCAGCAGCCCGTGCCATCCACACTCGTAACACCAACTCGTTCGAAACCATGGCATAACGACATTCCAGCCGCGGGATTTGACGCGCAGTGTGACCGCGTCACAGTTGGGGCAGCGGTCTCCTTCGGGCAGGATGAAAAAGAAGACGACCGTGGCCGCAATCAGACGCAGCACGAAGAACCCGACGAAGATGACGGCAAAGATAACGGCGTCCGACATCGGGACTTCTCCTCTCGGCTATAGCCGTTGTTCGACCTGAACCCAAGGCTCAACGTACGCCAGATCGCCTTCGATTCGCTCGATCACTACCTCGGTGCCCTCGGCAACGGCGACGTCGTCCAGGCTCCGCGCTCGCAGCGTGCGGTGCTCTTCTCCGTAGTCGAAGCTGATACGCCCCTCCTGCCCGGAGGCGATGGACGAGACTACGCGAGCAACGTGCCCCTGTAGCACGTATCGCTCATCGTCGACATCGTGCTCCACCGGCATTGCCTCCGACTTCGCGATGAGCCAACGCACGAGCCCCGCGGCTCCGATACCGATTGCCAATGAAGCAACGAGCGCGCCCAGAGGCGTCAGAGTTCGCGACAACGAATATCCAGCCACGCCGAAGCCAACGGCAAAGGCGGCCGCGAGAGGAATCCAACGTCGCGACGTGACGCCGGCATCCAGTCCACCGGCACGAGTGCGACGCTCGATGCCAAAGAGCATGATCGCGACGGCGATCAACAAGCCGGCAATGAAGCAAGCGATATACAATGCGGTCATCTGAAAGCCGTTTACTCGCTCAAGACGTTCGATAACTGTGGAGACTGCATCCGAGAGGAGCACGAGCTCGCATTCCGCCTCGTCCTCGACCGACCACGCTGAGGCGGAATGTGGACAGCCGCCAGAACAAAGGAAAGTGCGAGTGCGGGTCCTTCGACTCAGCGACGCGGGGTCGCAACTCGCGATTCTGCTCCATGGCGAGCTACCAGATGGGACGAGAGGAATTCACCAGTACGGTATTCCGCGTAGTAGCGTGGCCGCCACGGATACCCGTGAACGAAGCCGACGTGTCCACCGCCCTCGGTGAACTCGACGATCAGGCAAGGATTCTTGCGGGCGATCTCGGCAACTTCTTCGAGCACGGCCGCAGGCAGAAAGGGATCGTCCCTGGCATTCAGTAAGAGTGTCGGCCGTCGAATGCGAGCCAGGAAATGCAGCGAGCTCGAACGGGTGTAGTAGTCGTGCGCGTCCCGGAATCCGTGAACCGGACCGGTAACGGCGTCGTCGAACTCGTAGAGCGTACGTGCTCGGTTCAGAGCAACGGAATCGAAAAGGTCAGGATATCGCTGGAGCTTTGCCTGCGCTTTTCGTCGTAAGGTTCGGAGAAAGTGGCGCTCGTACACGCGCGAAAAGCCGCGCGAGATGTAGCGTGAGCCACGCTCGAGATCGAAAGGAACCGAAACAGCCACGGCGGCCCTCACACGCTCTGAAAGTGTCTCGGCGCGCTCGCCCAACCACTTCAGCAGGACATTCCCGCCGAGGGACACGCCGCACATGACAAGGTCGGCGTGGGGGTGCTCGGTCAGCACGCGATCGACTGCAAAGGACAGATCGCCTGTTTCACCTGAATGGTAGAAGCGCGGACCCCTGTTCGGCTCGTCGCCACAGCCCCGGAAGATCAGCATGTCCGCTCCCCAACCTCGCGCATGAGCTACCCGCAGCAGCCCGCTCACGTAGTGCGAGTGCACGGTGCCCTCTAATCCGTGCAGTACGAAGAGGCGCGCGGAGTCAGAGCTCGGGGGATCGAGCCGCAGCAGGTCGATGAAGTCATCGTCGGGCGTCGACCAACGCTCAATGCGCGTGGGAAGCGGCTTCGCGCGGCGGGCAAACTTGCCCCAGAGGGTCTGCGCATGAGGGCCGGGTACCCACCATGCAGGGCGAAACGTAACTTCGCGAGAGACACGAGACACGAATTCTTCCCCCTGTCGCCTGAACTAGCGGACGAAGGCAAGCTAATCGATGGAAGTTCAAGTTTTCGGAGTGAAGAAGAGCGCGGATACGAGAAAAGCGCTCCGATTCTTCTCGGAGCGTCGGATCAAGACGCACTTTGTCGATTTCATGGAGCGAGCTGCCTCGCCGCAAGAGCTTCGACGATTCGCGCAGCGGTTTGGCGTCGATGCGCTCATCGATCGTTCGTCCCGCACCTATGGCGAGCTGGGCCTCCGCACGGCAAGTCTGTCGGAGGAGCGATGGCTCGACAAGTTGTCCGAGGAACCGTTGTTGATTCGGATCCCGCTCGTACGGCAAGTCGGACCCGGAGCCAAGGGTCTGACAATCGGCGTCGCGGAGGACGAGTGGCGCCAGTGGACACCGTAAGGGATCATTCGCCGCCGATTAGAACGCGCTAAACAAGCCTCGATGACGCAGCTTCAGATCTCGAACGTCGCAGTGGAGTTCGGTGCGACACGACTCTTTCAGGATGTTACGTTCACGGTTGCCTCCGGTGAACGGTGGGGCATCGTTGGTAGGAACGGCACCGGGAAGACGACCCTCTTCCGACTCCTCACCGGCGAGATGCAGCCCACGCGCGGCACCGTCGTCCGCCAATCGGGACTCCGCGTCTCGTTGCTCGAGCAACATCGGGACTTCGGGAGTGCCGAAACCGTGTGGCAGGCGGCAGCGGGTGGTCTCCGCGAGCTGCTCACGCTCGAGCAGTCGCTCCTGGAGCAAGCCCATGCCCTCGGCAGCGATGCATCCGAGGAGGCGCTCTCTCGCTATGGGCACGATCTCGAACGCTTCGAGCGCGAGGGTGGCTACGAAGCCACAGCACGAATCGATTCCGTTCTGAGCGGCCTGGGATTCGAGCCGCAGCAGGCGCGGACGACGCCTGTGGCGCAGTTGAGTGGGGGCGAGCGAGGGCGCCTCGGGTTGGCGCGGGAGCTGGTGCGTGGTGGGGACGTGCTTCTGCTCGACGAGCCGACAAACCATCTCGATCTGGAGACGACGCGGTGGCTCGAGCAGTATCTGCGCGACTCTACGATGACGGTGCTGTTGATCAGTCACGATCGCGCCTTTCTGCAGGCCGTGGCTGACCACATCCTGCACTTCGAGGGCGATTCGGCGACACCTTACGTCGGTGGGTACTCGAACTTCGTGGTGCAGCGAGAAGAACGGCGCCTGAGCCAGCAGCGTGCGTTTGACAAGCAGCAGCGCACGATCGCCCACGAACAGGATTACATCGCTCGCAACATCGCCGGTCAGAACAGTCGTCAGGCAAAGGGTCGACGCACGCGCCTTACGCGACTCCCGCGGCTGAGCGCTCCAATCACCGACGACGACGCGATGTCGATCCGGTTCGACGTGGCGCAACGCGGTGGAGATCGAGTGGCGATCGCGGATCGTGCTACCGTGAGTGTGACCGACGCCGGCTCCGGAGCTGTGCGGATTCTGGTCGAATCATTCACGGGCTCGGTGCGCCGAGGTGACGTACTGGGTCTGGTCGGCCCCAATGGCGCGGGGAAATCGACGTTACTGAAAGCGCTCGTTGGACAGCACGCAACGGCCGCGGGTGAGCTCCGTCTCGGGAGCGGCATCGACGTTGGTTACTACCGACAGGATCTTTCGCAGGTGCCACTGGAGAAGACGCTCTACGAGATCATTGCCGACTTGCGGCCGGCGTGGGAGCGTCGCCTGGTTCAGGGGCATCTCGGACGGTTCGGTTTCTCGGGTGATGAAGTGCAGCGACGACCTGAAACACTTTCGGGTGGGGAGCGCGCGCGCGTCGCACTCGCAATGCTCATGTTGTCGCGCTCGAACCTGCTGATTCTCGATGAGCCGACCAATCACCTCGATGTCGAATCCATCGAGGCGCTCGAGGATGCGCTCGAGCAGTACGAAGGGACTGTGATACTCGTCAGCCACGACCGAGAGCTATTACGTGGACTCACCGGTAAGCTCTGGCTTCTTCACGAGCGGCATATCACGGAATTCGACGGCGGCTTTGCCGAGTGGGAAGCAGTCAGCGCGGAGCGGGCTCGAGCCGCGGCGGTCCGTGCCAGCGAGGAGGCGGCGCTGCGGCGCGTCCACGAACGACAGCGACTGGAGCGTACGCGGCGCGAGGAAGCGGCGAAGGGTGGGCGCACGTCACGGGATCTCACGCGGGATTTGCGACGAGCACAGCGTGCGGTAGAGGAGGCGGAACAGCAGATCGAGACGCTCGAGACGAAGATCGCAACGATTTCTGCCGCACTGGAGGATCCGCAACTCTACACGCGCCCGACAGGTCCGACCGAAGCAAAGACACTGGGCGGCCAGCTCGAATCACTGAAACGCGAGCTGGACGCCGTCCTTGAACGCTGGACCGCCGCAACCGAGGAAGCAGAGGCGCTGAATCGAGAGCTGGCGGCGATCGGCAACTAGCCGAGCGACATCACCTCAGCCAGAGTGAGATGCTCGGTACCTTTCTCGCGCTGCAACTCGCTGCGGCGGCGCCACGCACGCCAACCTACAGCTCGCCGGCGTTGGAGGCGTTCATCGCCGCGGCCGTCGTGGCGAACCGCGTCCCGCCGCCGGAACTTCTGGGATATGGTGCGCGCGTCGAGTCCGAGCTGTCGCTGCTGGTCCGAGACACGTTAGGCAGGGAGCGCATCGCGCAGGTCGAGCAGGTGGCTATGTCGGCGTCGTGGCAACGTGGCGCCGACTACACTCTGCGGGTAATCGGATACCGATCCCAGACGGTCGGCGTACCGTACTCGGCCCTTTCAATCGCCCGTAGTTGGACAGTTCCCTACTTATACGGGGACCGATTGTCGTTAGGCGTCGATGTGGGACAAGCGGGCGTGCCGGCGAAGCCCAAGGACGGCGCGGATTCGTCGCGGCGAAGATCCCGTGGAGATACGCTGCGTGCTATCCATCCATTGGCGATGGATCGCGCCATCTACTACCGATACTCCGGCGGCGACACCATCGCCGTGCTACATTCGCGTGCGCGCGCGATCCCGATCGCACGAGTGCGAGTGAGCCCGAAGCTGGATTCCGTGCCCGAAGGCGAGGAAATCGGTGCCTTCGACGGTGAGATCGACTTCGACGCCGAGCGCCACGAGATCGTGCGTATGCGCGGCCAGTTCGTAGCGAGCGCACCATCGCGAGGTCGACGATTGTCCGGGCGGCGCCTTCCAGGGATCGTAGCCGTGGCGTACGTGGAGTTCGTGAACGCGGAGGTCGAAGGCCGGTACTGGCTGCCCGCATTCCAACGATCGGAGTTCCAGGCGACCTTCGCGCCGTTAGGTGCGGAGCGGTCGATCTTTCGTCTCGTCTCGCGATTCCGTGACCTGGATCTCGTGACGGGCTTGTCTGCCGTCGACTCTCTGGTCCAGGGTTCGACGGCACGGCGACGGGAGGGTGACTCGTCCAGCTATCGGCGGCGTCTGTCTTTCGCTCCGTCCGACAGCGTCAGCCGCTATGACGACTGGGCGGAGCCGCTCGGTGAGGCCAGCGGCAAAGTCAGCGCGTCCGACTTCGACGACCTCGCGCCGGATGCGTGGCGCAACACAGGCGCGCCGCGCCTCGACCTTGCTCCGACGAAGCTGGAAGAGGTATTCCGCTTCAATCGCATCGAAGGCGCCTACACAGGTCTTGCGATGGGAGAACGTTTTCGCGACGCGGCGCCAGGTCTCGCGGCTCACGCCTACGGCGGCTGGGCGTGGACGGAGAGGACCTTGCGCGGCGGTGCTTCCGTCGTCAAGCAGTCGAGGAGCTGGACAACTGCCGCGCGCATCGATCGGACACTGGCAAGCACGAACGATTTCACGCCACCGCTTGAAAATGGCGGAGAAGGGTTCGGAGCACTCTTTGCCGGCGTGGACGATCAGGACTACGTCGATCGGCGGGTGGCGACGGTGAGCCTAACGAGGCTGATCGGCACGGCGCACGACGGTTTGCTCCTGACGGAAGGCGGTATGGGCGACGACCGCCCCGAGCTGGCGCGTCTCGAACGCTCGCCGGTCGGCGGCCACTTTCGCTCCAATCGCGGAAGCCTTCCGGGCCGGTATGTACGCGGCGCCGTCATATTGGAACTTCACCCCGACGTGACCGGTGTTTATCTCGAGCCCGGCGTCGGGTTGGTGGCATCCTACGAGGCTGCGGCAGGCGGGCTGCGCTGGCAGCGGGGCGAGCTCACACTGGCAGCCAGAAAGAACTTGAGCGACTTCGTAATTGCCGCACGCGGGAATCTGGGAATCGTTGCCGGCGAGCCACTGCCGCCGCAGCAGCTATTCGAACTCGGCGGCGAGAACGCACTGCCCGGCTACGATTACAAAGCCTTTGCCGGCGATCGTGCCGCGGCTGCGGGACTGCTGGCGGCATACAGCTTTCCCTTGCTCCGGCGACCGTGGCGAGTTGTTCGTTCCCTCGTGATTCCTGGACTCAGTCCGGGCATAGCGATCGGCGCACAGGGTGGTTGGACAGAGGTCAGCACCGCGGCCGCGCGCACCGCCGTTCGAATGTTGAGCGTGGACTGTGTCTCGCCTAACGCCTGCACGAGCCCTGTAGCGGGCGAAACGGGGGGCTTTCGCGCCACAGTCGACGGACGACTGACCTTTTTCGGTGGCCTGATCGGTGTTGGCGTGGCGCGACCCGTCGACCGGCCAGCGCGATGGCGTGTCGCCTTTCGTTTCGGCCAGGAGTTCTAGGCTCCGCTAGAACTCCCCGATGAAGCCGATCTCGGTCTCGAGATGAACGCCGTGTTTCTTCTCCACTTCGCGTTGGGCAAGGCTGATCAGGTCGCGTACATCCCTCGCGGTCGCTCGGCCAAGGTTCACGAGAATGTTCGCGTGGATGTGGGATATCTGTGCATCCCCAACGCGATGGCCTTTGAGTCCGCACTGGTCGATGAGCCGGCCTGCCCCGATCCCTTCGATCTTCTTGAAGACGCTGCCAGCGCTGGGATGCCAATCGAGCCACGGATGCTTTCCGCCACGCCAACTGAGATTTTCCTGCATGATGCGGTGAAGGACGGCGGGATCGCCCTTCGTGAGGCGGAAGGTTGCGGCTAGGACGATGTCGCGCCGATGGTGGAAGACTGTATCGTCATAACCGAAGTTGACGTAATCCGAGCCCACCGTTCGGCGCTGATTCTCCTCGCTGAGAATCTCGCACGACTCGAACACCTCGGAGATGAACATCGTGCGTGCGCGCTCGGGCGCTGGCGAGAGAAAGTGCAGATTCTGCCAGACGGCGCCACCAACAGTGCTGGGGATCCCCACGTAATGCTCGAGCCCCGACCACCCGCGGTGCACTGACTCGAGAATGAGATCCTTGACGACGGCACCGCTTTCCGTCCAGAGCGTGCAATGGTCGCCGTGCTCCCGAAATTCGAATCGCCGCGCGGCATTGCGAATGACGAGCCCGCGAAATCCTCTGTCGCCCACCAAGATGTTGGCGCCGAGGCCGAGTACGAAGTATGGAACGTCGAGCTCACGTGCAATGAGGACTGCATCCGCGAGCTCGTCGGCGGTGCTAGCTTCGAAGTAGAGATCCGCGGGGCCACCGATGCGAAAGGTGGTGTACGGGGCGAGACGCTCATCGCGACGAAGTCGCGATGGCGTACCGGTGAGGGATTGACCGGTTATTGCGGCGAGCTTGCGCGCGGCTCGATCGAGGCGACCACGCAACTCCTCGCGATTCTGGGCGGTGTCAACGGTGCTGGATGAGGCAGACATGTCGAGGAAAGAAACTAGAGAGCTACGCCTGACGCTACGGCGAAGCGCCGTGCTCGCATGCGCCGCGATGCTCGGCGCTTCGTCGCTTTTCGCTCAGCGCGCGGAGCTCGAGCGACGCATTCAGCGACAGGTGCTGCCGAACGGACTCGAGGTCATCGCGGTCGAGAATCGCGGCGTTCCGCTCGTGACGATCGAGGTGGACGTGCGAAACGGATCGTTCACGCAAGGTCCACAGTACGAGGGACTGTCGCACCTGTACGAGCACATGTTCTTCAAGGCGAACGCCGAGTACCCCGAACCCGATCAGTTCGTGGCGCGCGCATCGGAGCTGGGTGCGGTGTTCAACGGGCAGACCCGGGAGGAGATCGTCAACTATTACGTGACACTCCCCGCGGACAGTCTCGAAGGCGGTATGCGGTTTCTGGCGGCGCCGCTCAAAGCTCCGCTCTTTCGTCAGGATGAGCTCGAGCGGGAACGTTCGGTCGTGATCGGCGAATACGATCGCAACGAATCGAATCCGTTCTATCACTTCACGACGGCGGTCGACAAGGCGCTGTGGAGCAGTGCCTGGAGCCGCAAGAATCCGCTCGGCGAGCGCGACGTGATCTTGCGCACGACACCGCAGCAAATGCGCTTCATCCAGCAACGCTATTACATCCCGAACAACTCAGCGATCGTGGTGACGGGTGACGTGGCGCCGGAGCGCGTCTTTGCACTCGCCCGAGCCGTATTCGGCGACTGGAAGCGAGGGCCGGATCCATTCACGACGGATCCGATTCCACCCGTGCCGCCCCTGACACACAGTGAGGGTGTAATCACCGAGCAGCCGGTCGGCTCCGTCGTGGTGATGCTCAAGTGGCAAGGGCCAAGCGCCGTGCGAGATGCCGCGGCGACGTACGCGGCGGATGTGTTCTCGGACGTCCTGAACCAGCCCGGGTCGCGTTTCCAGAAGCGACTAGTCGACAGCGGACTCTTTCAGTCTATCGTCGTCAATTATTACACGCTCAACAACGTCGGCCCGATCACGATCGCTGGTGAAACGACGCCCGAACGCCTTCGAGAAGCGCTGGCGGCACTGGATGAAGAAATCACGAAGGTGGTCGAGCCGAACTACTTCAGCACGGAGGAGCTCGAGTTTACGAAGCAACATCGCATCGTGGACGCGATGTTCCAGCTCGAGCGGGCATCAGGGTTCGCCCATCAACTCGGTTTCTGGTGGGCGGTAACGGGACTGGAGTACTTCTACGGATACACGGACATGATGGCGAAGCAGACACCCGAAGATCTCCGGCGGTATGCGCGCACCTACATCATCGGCAAGCCCCGCATCGTCGGTGTTCTTCTGTCCCCGGAGATGCGTCAGCGCCTCAGCCTGACCGCGAGCGAGCTGGTAACACCGCGGAGTCAGCCGTGAGCAACGCATCGGTCAGATCGCCCAGAATGTGGGCCATCACGTGCCTTATCGTGGTAGCCATTGCGATCGATGCATCCGGTTGCTCGTTAGGTGCGCAGGCGAGCCTCGGCGCAGGATCGCGATTGATGATTCCGAGCGCGACGGCGCCAGCGGACACATCGACGAACGAGTTCAACGTCGACGGCGTGCGCGTGATTCTCCGCCGGAACACCGCGACAGACGTCATCGCCGCCAATCTCTTCCTCCTCGGGGGCGTCCAGCAACTCACCCCTGAGACACAAGGGATCGAAACATTCCTCCTCGCAGTCTCGGAGCGCGGAACGAAGCGGTACCCGAAGGACGCGCTTCGCGTCGCGACGAACAAGACCGGAAGTGTGATCACCGTCGAGCCCGAAGACGACTGGACAGTGTTTGGCCTGCACGCCACGCGTGCCACCTTCGACTCGAGCTGGACGATCTTCGCCGATCGCGTGATGAATCCAACGCTCGATAGCGCGGACGTCGAGCTCGTGCGGGCCCAGCTACTGGCCGCGGCAAGCCAGCAGCGACTGCACCCCGACGCAGAGCTGAGAATCGTCGCCGATAGTCTGATGTTCGCTGGGCATCCGTACTCGTTATCGACTGAGGGCACCGAACGCTCGATTGCGTCGATCTCGCGCCCGATGCTGCGCAACTACCTCACGACACAATTCGTGAAATCCCGAATGCTGCTCGTCGTGGTCGGCAACGTGGAGCGCTCGCGCCTCGAACAGCTGGTCGCTGCGACGCTCGCGAAGCTGCCGGCGGGGAGCTACCGATGGGCGCCGCCGCCACCAGTCCAGGGCAACCGACGTGCACTCGTCATCGAATCGCAGCCTCTGCCGACGAACTACATCATCGGCTACTACGCGGGGCCGCCGGCTTCGAGCGCGGATTACAATGCGCTTCGAATCGCGACTGCCGTCCTGTCGGGCCGTTTCTTTACCGAGATCCGGTCCAAGCGGAATCTGAGCTACGCTGTCGATGCGCCTTTCGTGGAGCGTGCGGTGGCAACCGGTGGGGTGTACGTCACAACAGTGGCACCAGACCAGACGCTTGCGCTGATGCACAGCGAGATCGACGAGCTGCAGAACGAGTTGGTCGATCCGGCAGGGCTCCGGCGTCTGGTTCTCCAGTTCATCACGGACTACTTCCTCAAGAACGAGACGAACGCCGACCAGGCCGCCTTCCTCGCCCGCGCTGCGCTTTACGACGGCGACTATCGGGCAGCCAATCGGTTCGTCGATGATCTGCGCAGCGTTCGTCCGGAGGACCTCCGGCGCGTAGCGCGCGAATACATGCACAACTTCCGGTTCGTCTACATCGGCGACCCAGCCAAGCTCCCGAGGGAATACCTCTCGAACTTCTGAGCGGCCGGCCGCCTAACGGGATTCCGCGGCGCCAAGCAGTCCACGGGCGCGGTCCGCGAGGAGAGCGTTCGTTGCGACGATACTGCCCCCGAAGGCGGTCTGGCTGCCATTCCAATCCGTGAAGACGCCTCCCGCCTCCGTGATGACTGGCAGAAACGCCGCTGCATCCCAGGGCGCAACGATGCCATCGACCATGACCTCCGCGCGGCCGGTAGCTACGAGTAGGTAGCCGTAACAGTCGCCCCAGGTCCGACTGATCGCCGCGCTAGCAGCAAGCCGTTGCCACCCTTCCCGGTGCTCGGTCGTACGCGTGAACCGTTCGTCGGTGGTCAATACTGTTGCCGCCTCCAGCGCACTGACGTTCGAGACCTGCGCTCGGGCGCCGTTCCACCAGCACCCAAGGCCAGGCGCGGCGCCGACGATCTCGTCCACGGCGGGAAAGAAAGCGGCCCCAGCCAACACGTTCTCGTCCTCGCAGACGGCGATGAGCGTCCCCCAGAGCGGCACCCCGCGCACGAAAGTCTTCGTGCCGTCGACGGGGTCGATGAGCCACCGCCGCTTCGCGGTGGGAAGATGCGCTCCGAACTCCTCGCCGAGGACACCGTCCGACGGGAACCGCCGCGCGATCCACTCGCGCGCGGTCTCTTCCGCGCTCCGGTCGGCGATTGTCACGGGTGAACCGTCCGTCTTGGATTCGACGGAGAGGGCAGATCGAAAGTGCCGAAGTGCGACTCCTCCGGCTCGGCGGGCGAGCTCCTGTGTCGCCTCGAGGAGGAGCGAAAGATCACTGCGCTTGTCGGTCCCGGGCACGTTCCGTCCTCGTATCGTTAGGCGCCGAAATCGCGCGCGACCTCGCGCCCATCAATCGCACCGCCGAGTAGCTTTTCCGCGTCGATCACCGCACCGGCGAGGCCCCGGTGCTCCAGGGCTCGCAGGTCGTTGATCGAGGTGATACCTCCTGCCGCGAAGACCGGACAACGAGACCGATCGGCAACATCCTCGAGCAATGAAAGTTCCTCGAAGCGCATCTCGGCATCGAGCGGTCTGATGCTCACGATCAGCTCGCGTAGGGGAAGATCATTGAGCTCGTCCACGAGGTCGAGAATGTCGACCGGCAACGTCCGCACCCAACCCCGCCTCGCAACGCGCCGGTCTCGAACATCAGTGGCCACGGCGATCGTATTCGGATACAAGTCGACAACATGGGCGAGCCAATCCGGTTCCTCCAGCGCGCGATCGCCGACAACAACGGAGTCCGCACCAGCGCGAAGAAGTTGCTCGATATCGCTGGTGCTCGCGACACGCCCGACCTGGACACGCGCGTGGCTGTCTCGAACAACCTCCTCGAGCTCAGGCAAGCTCGTGCTGGGCGCGGCCCCGGCGCCGCTGTGCACGTGGAGGTAGGCAAAGCCCAGATCGGTGAGATCGCGCGCGGTGACGGCGGCAGCAACAGCCCGTATCCGCCCGTCGCGGGAAGAGGCGGAGTTCATTCCGATGTCCAACGCCGGAATGGCGATCATAGGCCACAGCTCGCGTACTGAAGCACGAATTGCTTGGCTGGAAAGCAGAGATCGAACGGCACAGATTGCATATCACTCGCGCTCAGGCCGCGCGGGAAAGCGGGTCCACGCGGTGGTGCGAACAAGGCGATCAGATCCCTACAGAGATTCACTATGCGACTTCCAACGTTGACGACTTTCTTTGTCCTGACTCTGCTCGCTGCATGCGGCGGCGATAAGAAGAGCACAACCGATTCTGCCCAGACCGCTCCGACCCCGACACCTGCGAACGCCACCGCATCGCAACCTACGCCAGCTCCCGGCGAAAGCGCCGCTCCCATCACCGGACAGACGGTAGAAGTCAAAATGCTCCAGGACGACAAGGGCAACTACCGGTTCGATCCTGCCGATGTGAACATCAAGTCCGGCGACGGCGTCAAGTTCATCATGGTATCGGGAGGGCCACACAATGTGGCCTTCGATCCGGCTCAGATCCCCGCCGAGGCCAAATCGCAGCTTTCGGCTAACATGCAGCAGCAGGTGTCCGAGCTGTCGAGCCCCATGATGATGAACCCGAACGAGACGTATACCATTTCATTCGGGAAAATGCCGGCCGGAAAGTACGAGTTCCACTGTACTCCGCACCTCGCGATGGGAATGAAGGGGACGATCACAGTCCAGTGAGCGAACCGTTGACGATCGACCGCGGAGCGGGAGCGACACGCTCCCGCTTTTTCGTTCCGGGCGGCGTTCGGTTGCGTGTACGCTTCATGCGAATAGAACCCGCGTCATGACGCTCACGTCCGAGTATCGGCTCATTCTTCCGCGGGCAACGTACCTGGCGGCGCGCGCCCGCAATGCGATGCACCGGCCGATCTTCATCGGGGCGGTGAGCGTGGGCACCTTCGTCACGGCGTTGGTGGCTCTTGTCGTAGTGCCGCAGCAGGCCCAACGCGCGGCGCGGGCGATCGCCCCCAAGCCCGGCGAACGGCCAGACACATTATCGCTCGCTCAAGCCGTTGCGACGGCGAATGCGCGCGTCGGCTCCGCGTATTCAGCCCTATCGGCAGCGCGGGTAAAGGCGGCGATGCTGGCCCAGGCATCGGCAGATACGATCGATCCCGTTCTCGCGGCTCGGCGTGATTCGCTCGAGCGGCGACTGAACCAGGTAGATGCGTTGCTCGCGCGAACGGAGACGGCACCGCTCGCGGCGTCATACCGTGCGCTGGGAGAGTCGCCCGAGCTCTCCAGATCCGCGTTGGCCAAGGCGCTCCTCGATTCGCTGTCGGAGATCGAGCGCGAGCGTGACGCATCGGCGACGTCAGGTGGTGCTGACCCTGTTTTCGTAGCGCTCACTGCTCGCGCCACGGAGATCGGTCGAGCGCTTCAGGGCATCGCCATCGCGCGGCGGGATACGCTGCGCGAAGAAATCGCCGGCCTGAGCTCGCCAACGAAGCCTTCCGCCAGCGAGCTCGCACAGGCGGATACCATGAAGCGGATCGCCGCGCATGAAGCGGCGACAGCCGCACTGGCGACGGCCACCGCGCAATTGGAGGCGGCCCGCCGCCGGGTCGAGGAGCTCGACCGGCGTGCGGAACGCGCGCGCCTGATAGCGAATCCACTCAACGCGCCGCCCTTTGCGCTACTCGCATCCGCAATCGTCTTCGGCATGGTACTCGGCTTCGGAGCCGCGCTCGTTCAGGAGCTCCGCCGGCCCCGAATTGCCGATGAGCGGGAGGCAGAGCGCGTGGCGGGGGTCCGCGTCATCTCGGTGATACGGCCGCGCCCTCCGTCCCCAGAACGAGGAAGGCGCATGGCGGATCGCGCCGCGCCACCACACATCGATCCAGCCAACGATGCACATCAGTTGGTCTGGCTGTTTGTGGCCCCGCCGGCGTCGTCGCTGCTGCTGCTGACGATCACTGGCGACAGTTCGCTGATCGCGGCGATCATCGCGGCCAATCTCGGAGCGCTCGCGGCGGAAGAAGCGCGCAACGTGATCGTCATCGACACCGACAGTGCGTCCTCTCCCGTGTCATCGGCGCTGCGCCTGCGCCGTGAGCCGGGGTTACGCGAGATTCTGGACGGGCGGGTGAGCTGGCCAGAGGCGACGCAACAGGCAACCATCGGTCGGGATCGCGTAATTGACGTGGTGGCAAGCGGGGCGGGTTACTCTGTCACCGACATCGGTCGCATTTCGGATCTGCTTCGGCGAGATGCGGCGAGGATGGCGCGGCACTACGACACCATCCTCATCTCCGCATCGAGAGACGCGACGTTCAGCGGCCTCCCTGGCGCGCTCCCCATGCATGATGTCGTCTATTGCGCCCGACTCGGGATCACTCGCCATGAGGATCTCAAGAAGGCTGTGCAGAGCATTCGCCTCGCCGGAGGCAATCCACTTGGCATCGTCCTCTGGGATGACGTCGAGCCGGCCCAGATGGCCACCGACCGGACAACTAGTTCCACTATGACCCAACGAACGGCTGAGATGGAAGCATTGGTAGGAAGCCGAGCCCGATAGTATCGGATCGAGCCTAGCGGTCGCCGCGCCATGCGCTGTGCGAGTTGACGTCGCGAGCTAACTTACACGCGAGATGACGATCAACGGGTACTCGGATCGAATCAATCACGCGCTCGCCTTCGCGGCCAAGCATCACGACCGACAGGTGCGGAAGGGAACGCGCCTGCCATATCTGACCCACCCCGCGAACGTCGCAATCATCCTGACACGTTACGGCCGGGATGAAGACACGGTTATCGCGGGCATCCTTCACGACGTGATCGAGGACTGCCTTCGCGAGAATTACACGCGAGAGATGCTGGAGCAGCGAATCGGCGACAAGTTCGGTGAGGGCGTGCTCGAGACCGTTCTCACCGTGACGCAGCGCAACGTCGACGACGAAGGGAACGACCTGTCGAGCGAGGAGCGGAAGGACGATTACCTCGAGCGCTTGAGTGGCGCGAGCGAATCAGCGCGGTGGGTCTGCGCGGCCGACAAGCTGCACAATGCAGGAACGATCGTCGCGGACCTCAAGCGCACTATCGATCCGGGCACAGTCTGGAGCCGGTTCAATGCCGGGCGTGGAGGTACGGTGCGCTGGTACCGCCGAGTCTATGAGCGACTCGGCGCGCTCGGCTTCACCGCGCCGATCATGGATGAACTGCGTCGCATGGTCGAGTCGCTCGAAGCGTTCGACGCCAGCGAACCGACTGATCACACCGCAGCGCCTTCGCTTCCTCGCTAGCGAGGGCCTTACCGGGGCTCGAGAACGGCTCCGGCGGGAGGATAGTGAGTCCGGACGTACTCCTCGAGGATCTCGAGGAATTCGGCGACAATGCGGTCGCCGCGCAGCGTCGTGCGAAGCTTGCCGTCGACGTACACGGGCGCCTTCGGTTCCTCGAAGGTTCCCGGCAGCGAGATGCCGAGATTCGCGTGCTTCGATTCACCGGGCCCATTCACGACGCAACCCATCACGGCGACACGAAGCTCTTCGACGCCCGGGTGCTCATCGCGCCAGAGCGGCATCTGCTCGCGGATGTACGATTGAATGTCCTCGGCCATGTGCTGGAAGAACGTCGACGTCGTGCGACCACAGCCAGGGCACGCCGTAACTTGGGGCGCGAAGCTGCGGATGCCTAACGACTGAAGGATCTGCTGCGCGACGAGCACCTCTTCGGTACGATCGCCATTCGGGCGCGGCGTGAGCGAGACTCGAATGGTGTCCCCGATGCCTTGGGCAAGCAAAATCGAGAGCCCTGCGGTGCTGGCGACGATCCCCTTCATGCCGAGACCAGCCTCGGTGAGTCCCAGGTGCAGGGGATAGTCGCAGCGCGCGGCGAGGCGTCGATAGACCTCCACGAGGTCAGCGACACCCGAGACCTTCGCCGAGATGATGATCTGGTCGTGGCGAAGACCCACTTCCTCCGCGAGCTCCGCGGAGCGCAGCGCGCTGGCAAGCATGGCGTCGATGTAGACGTCGTGCGCGTCCCGTTGTTCCGCTGCTCGCGCATTCGCGTCCATCATCTGCGTCAACAGATCCTGATCGAGTGAGCCCCAGTTGACGCCGATGCGCACCGGTTTCGCATTGTCGACGGCGATCTGAACGATCGTTCGAAAGTTCTCATCCCGGCGCTTGCCGCCGACGTTCCCCGGATTGATGCGATACTTGCCGAGCTCCCGCGCGCAGGCGGGATACTTCGCGAGGAGCAGATGACCGTTGTAGTGGAAATCGCCGATGATCGGTACGTCGCAGCCCTCATCGGAGGCGCGGCGAACAATCTCCGGGACGGCCGCCGCCGCCGCCTCGTTGTTCACCGTCACGCGGACGAGCTGGGAGCCCGCGCGGGCAAGCGCGACGACCTGGGTCGCCGTCGACGTGGCGTCGGCGGTGTCGGTGTTCGTCATCGACTGAACGACGACAGGATGGGCGCTCCCAACCGGAACGTCGCCGACCCACGTCGTGGGGGTTTGCCTACGAGTACTGATGGTCACGATGAAGAGATGCGAAGTAGTCGCGACTCACAGAAAGCCGGTAGCTCCTGCGAGCACATCCTAAGATAAGGCACGGTGAGGAGCTCGCAGCATCCGGCCGGGTTTACTCGCCAAGAGCAGCTCGGGATGCCAGTTGGAATATTCCCAAGGCGGAGGGTACTATTGCGTCGCCGACTAGTACGAAACTCACCGAGGACTGATCGCGATGGCGAATGAAGCCGATTTTCCGCCCGAGGAAGCGCACAGTGAGCCGCCGATCGAGGAGGTGCCGGAGCATACCACTCGCCGGCACCGCCGCTGGCCGTGGATCGTCGCCGCGGTCATCGTGTCCCCGATCGTCGTCGTCGCACTCTGGACAGCCATCGCGCTGAACTATTCGTATTCGCGAGGGAGCCGGGCCGGCTACGTTCAGAAATTCTCACGCAAGGGATGGATCTGCAAAACTTATGAGGGCGAGCTTGCGATGGTGAACGTTCCCGGCGCGCTTCAGGAGCGCTGGGAGTTCAGCGTACGGGACGACAGCGTCGCGCATATTATTACGACCTCGATGGGGCAGCGCGTGTCTCTCAGCTACGATCAACACGTCGGCGTACCCACCAGCTGTTTTGGGGAGACTCAGTACTTTGTGACCGCTGTCCAGGTGCTCGGACCGTGATCTCGCGCACAAACGGCTATTGACCGCCCTCTGTAGTGGTCTTAGCTTCGCCGCGTCTGAAGCCGGGCCCGCCGGTTCTCGGGTCCGGCTTTGGCGTATTCAGCACCACGACCACATGGTGTGGGCGTGGATAAGGGTAGATCGCCGGGCGAAGAATTCCTTCGCGACGGCGACCGCACATCGAGGAGCAGGTATGCGTACGACCGGCAAAGTGAAGTGGTTCAACGACGCGAAGGGGTTTGGTTTCATCACGCCCGACACTGGAGACAAGGATTGCTTCGTGCACTACAGCGCGATCCAGGGCAATGGCTTCAAGAGTCTCGCTGAAGGAGAGGCCGTGGAATTCGATCTCGTGCAGGGCCAGAAAGGTCCGGCCGCGGAGAACGTGACAAAGGCCTCGCGCTGACGCCGGCGTCGCGCGATATCTCGGAGCCGAGCGACGCAACGTCGCTCGGCTCTTTTTCGTTCGGTAGACTGAGGAGCGTCGGAGACTTCCCGTGAACACACCGCGGCACACGCGATCCCTTGTGATCGCTTTCGGACTGATGGCATACGCGAGCGCGCGCAGCGCGGCGCAGTCACCAGCGCGATTTGGCCTCGATGCTGGCATCACCGCACCCGTGAGCGGTTACGGCAGCGGCAAGAATCTTGGATACCATCTCGGATTGCTCGTCGACGTCCGCATTCCGGCATCGGTTCTCGGCTTCCGCGTTGACGGCGCCTTCAACGAGATTGGCTACTCCGGCAACTCGACGAAAGAAGATATCTGGCTGGTGAATGCGAATGCCTTGCTGAAGTTGCCCACGGGGAAGACGGTCGTGCCTTACGCGATCGGAGGATTCGGCATCTACAACAGTCATCGCACGCTCTTCCTTGCAAGCAATGGCAGCACGGACCCGGGCTTCAATCTTGGCGGCGGTCTCCGTTTCGAGCGCCACGATGTCACGACGTTCGTCGAGGCACGCTACCACAAGGTCAGTGGTGATCGCGGAATCCGTATCGTGCCCATCACGCTTGGCATTCTCTTCTGACGCTCAGGCCGGCGTTCGCGCGCCGGCCTAACGAAGCAATCAGCGCGTGGAGAAATCGAGAGCACGTTGGGCTGCCTCGAGCTGCGTCCGCACGGCAGCTGGGCCAGTGCCGCCCTCTACCTCCCGGTGCTCCACCGAGCGATACGCGGAGAGCGCGTCAAACACGTCGTCATCGAAAGCGGGATGCGCCGCCGCAAACTCGGCGAAGGAGAGTGTGTGAAGCTCCATCCCACGCTCCTCGCAGCGTCTCACCAACTGGCCAACGGCACCGTGTGCCTCGCGGAAACTCGCGCCCTTGCGAACCAGATAGTCGGCGAGATCGGTGGCCATCATCGTAGAGGACAGCGCCGCACGCATCCGGTCGCCACGGAAGGTGCATTCGCCAAGGGCGCCCGCAACCGCTGGTAGGACGAGCAGCAACGTATCGACGGCGTCAAACACGATGCGTTTGTCGTCCTGGAGGTCCTTGTTGTAGCTCGACGGTAGACCCTTCATCGTCGCGAGCAGTGTCGTTAGGTCGCCCAGCATTCGCGCAGCGGACCCACGGGCAAGCTCCAGCGCGTCCGGATTGCGCTTCTGCGGCATCATGCTGGAGCCGGAGGTGAAGCGATCGCCGAATTGCACGAAACCAAACTCGCTCGAGCCGTAAATGATGAGATCCTCGGCGAGCCGCGAGAGATGGCCGCCGATGAGGGCCGCGGAAAAGAGCAATTCGGCGACGAAGTCGCGATCGCTCACCGCGTCGATCGAGTTCGATGTCACGGCATCGAAGCCGAGAGTGCCCTGCAGCAATGTGCGAGAGATGGGGTATGCGCAGCCGGCCGCGGCCCCGGAGCCTAGCGGGAGCACGGCGGCCGATTTCGCCGCGTTACGCAGGCGCGCGCGATCGCGCTCCAGCGGCCAGAAATGCGCGAGCAGCCAGTGTGCCGCGGAAACGGGGATCGCGCGCTGCAGGTGCGTGTACGAGGGCATCAACGACGTCTCGAGCCCGTGCGCCTGATCGATCATCACCTGCTGCAGCAGCCGCACCGCAGCGTCGAGCTGCCCCGCCGCGTCCATCGCCCACATTCGCGTCGCCGTGGCGACTTGATCATTGCGACTGCGGCCGGTGTGAAGCTTCGACGCTACTTCTCCGATCTCCTCGTGCAGCAAACGATCGATGAGCGTATGCACGTCCTCGTCGGATGCCGTCGGCTGCACGCCGGCCGCGAGCCGCTGACCGACAGCGTTCAGGCCGCGCTCGATCTCGTTGCACTCACCGATCGTGAGAACGCCGGCGCCGTAGAGCGCCATCGCCCACGCTTTCGAGAGCTCGACATCAAAGGGCCAGAGCCGAATGTCGACGCCGATGGAGTTGTTCAAGGCATCGAACTGCGGCGCGGTGCCAGCGCCCTTGAAGCGGCCGCCCCAGAGCTTATGCGCTTTGGCGGCAGCCTCGACGAACGCCGTGGTCGTCATGCGACCGCGAGCTCCTCCGACGCCGTCACCTTCGCGTCGGACTGTTCCTCATGCGTGAGGGGCGAGACATCAGCAAGATCGCCGGCAGGCTTGCTCTCCTCGATGCCGGCGCGCGCGATCTCCTGATCCTTCAGTGCGCGGACGCGCATGGGGAGCGCAAAGAGACGTATGAACCCCGCGGCGTCGCTCTGCTGATAGACATCGTCCTCCCCGAACGTCACGAAGCGCTCGTCGTAGAGCGCGTGCACGCTCTCGCGTCCCACGACCGTGGCCGAGCCCTTGTAGAGCCGCAGGGACACCGTACCCGAGACACGTTCCTGGGTGACCGAGACGAAGGCATCGTAGGCCTCTCGTTCCGTCGTCCACCAGCGACCCTCATAGACGAGATCTGCGTAACGAGGCCCGATGAGATCCTTGGCGGCGAGGGTGCGCCGGTCCAGGACCAGCTGTTCGAGCTCGGAGTGCGCACTATAGAGGAGCGATCCGCCGGGCGTCTCGTAGATGCCACGCGACTTCATTCCAACCAGCCGATCCTCGACGAGATCGACGACACCGACACCATGCCGGCCGCCGATCTCGTTCAGGCGCTCGACCAAGGCCACCGGTCCAAGGAACTCACCATTCACCGATACGGGCGTGCCGCCATCGAAGCCGATGAGGACCGTTTCCGGAATATCGGGCGCATCGAACGGGGCGGCCGTGAGCTGCAGTAGATCGTCCGGCGGCGCAGCATTGGGATTTTCGAGAATTCCGCCTTCGTGAGAGAGATGCCAGATGTTCGCGTCGCGCGAATAGATCTTCTCCTTCGTCGCCGCAACCGGAATCCCACGCTCGGCCGCGTACGCGATGGCATCCTCACGGCTGCGAATGTCCCATTGGCGCCAGGGCGCGATCACCGGCAGATCTGGCGCGAATGCGGCGTAGGTCAGCTCGAAGCGGACCTGATCGTTTCCCTTCCCCGTGCAGCCATGCGCGAGCGCGTCTGCACCGACGCGCCGTGCCACCTCGACTTGACGACGCGCGATGAGCGGCCGGGCCATCGAGGTTCCGAGAAGGTACTTACGGTTGTAGATCGCGCCGGCGCGAAGCGTCGGGAAGATGAAGTCCCGTACGAACTCTTCTCGGAGATCTTCGACGTAGCACTCCTCGGCGCCGGAAGCGAGTGCCTTCGCGCGTACCCCGGCGAGCTCGCCGGCACCTTGGCCAATGTCGGCGGCAACGCAGATGACTCGCGCGTCATAGTGCTCACGCAGCCAGGGTACGATGATGGAGGTATCGAGGCCGCCCGAATAGGCGAGCACAATGGTACGTGGCATGTCTTCTCCGTATGGCCGGTTATGCAATCGACATGCATAATTAAGCGTGGTGCTGCGCTTCCGTCAATACGTTTCAAGTCCAGAGGCCGAGGGGTCTTTCAGCCGCGGTTCAGTCCGCGCTGTCCGGCCATCGTTCTCAGGCGTTCGGCGAGCGCGACGCGCGCATTGGAGGACCGACAGACGATGAGGATTGTGTTCTCGCCAGCGATAGTGCCGATGATCTCCGGCCAGCCGCGAGCGTCGATCCCTTCAGCAATCGGCTGGGCCCCGCTTGGCAGCGTATGCAGGACGAGGAGCTCGCTGACGCCGTCCACGGAATCGAACAACTGCGGTAAGAGCATCTCCAGGGAGGGTTTGTCCTCATCCGTGCCGAGGGACTCCGGGCGTACGTAGCGTGCGCCGTCGTCAGTCTGGGCGCGGACCAGGCCAAGCTCGCGGAGATCGCGGGAGAGCGTGGCCTGGGTGACCTGCCAGCCGCGCTCGAGGAGCAGCCTTTTCAGCTCCTCCTGGCTCCCGATCGCGTGGCTGCCGATCAGCTGCAGGATGGCTTCGTGGCGCTCTGGCTTGCGCTTGCCGGCTGGCGATTGCACGGCGCGTAGG
>DATEPP010000681.1:0-2497 GCA_035273165.1 Gemmatimonadaceae bacterium | reverse complement strand
CGGTCCAGAGGATCCCGCTCGCACTGCCCGTCGAGCCGCTCGACACCACCCGCTCGGTGCTCCGGAGGATATCGAGCTTCTGGCTCATCCTGGTGAGCGGGTCGGCTGCGCCACATCGATCGCACGACGACAGTCCTGCCGCCAGCGCCTTACAGGCCCGGTGGACAAGCCTGGCACCACAGAGACTCATGGCCGACAGCGCCCGAGCCTCCGGTTGCCAGCATGAGAGGGTTCGTCTGCCAGGTCCGGACCGAACGCCTGACAGCCGCTATCGCTCGTCTCGCAGTGATGAGCGATCGCCTCAATGTGGTTGCGGCATCGTCGGCCAGCGGGTTGCGTTCAGCTGACAGGCACGACGGAACACGTGAACGCACCCGAGCCCCCGCGTGGCACAGCCTATCGATCGGGTGGCCACTACCATTGCGCTGCTGTTCACATGGTCTCAGCCTCGGCTGACACGGGTGCGCGCCCTGGCTGGAGTTCACCGCTCGCTTGGGTGAGTGTCCCCCCGGCGCAGGCCTCACACAGAGATCGGAAGCGCTGCCAGAACCGTATGCCGCAGCGGCGCATGGGGATACGATGCCTGCCCGCACCCGGAGGCTCGTCCTGCACCGCCAAAGCGTTCACCTGACAGCAGGTTGCACTCGTCGTGCAGCGCCGAGGCGTAGCACGAGCAGCGGTGCGCCGTTCGGCGCGCGAGAGGTGCACGCCCGGGTGGCGCCGCCGCGAGTGGACCTCGAACGCGCCAGATGAAACGCGTGGCCGCCCGTTGCGATCATCTGGCATCGCCCAGCAAATGCCTGACGCCGCCGAGGGAACGTGTGACGACGCCCGAGCTCCCGCTGACCAGGGGTGAGCGTGTGTCTGACACGCCGGAGGCTCGCTCTGACGCCCTCTGAGATGTTCACGGAGAACGCCATGCGGCGTCCCAGTCGGTATCCAGGGCACGGCCCCGAGGTCGCCGCGGGCTACGCAACGCCGCTTGACTACCTCGACGCGATGCACGAGGAATCGGTCGCGATTCTGCGCGCGCTGACGCCGGAGGCGCTGCAGGCGAAGTGCGTCACGCCGGGCGGGGGCGAGCTCGCGGTCTGGAAATGGCTCCGGGCGATGCTCGAGCACGAAGCGCACCACCGTGGGCAGATCCACCTCATGCTCTTGATGCTCGGCGTCATCACACCGCCGCTCTATGGGCTGACGGAGGAAGAAGTACGACGCCGGAGTGCGATGTCGCGTCTGTGACCGTGCGACTCGGCTGGCGGCCCGCGACCTGCGCGAGGCGATCCAGGCTTGTCGGATTCGCCCTCGTCCACCATCGTCACCCGATAGCCACCACTGCACGTCGAGTCGACATCGACAGGGAATTGCTTTCGCATGCTGCTGCCACTCTATGATCACCTCGCATGGGCCGACGCACAGGCACTCGCGGCCATCCGCGCGATGCCCGAGTCCGCGGAGCGCGAGCGCGCCGCGACTCTATACGCGCACCTCGCGGCGGCCGAGAACGTGTGGTTGGCGCGTCTCGAGCATCGTGCACCATCGTACGCGATTTGGCCGGCCCTGAGTCTCGAGACGGCAGCGGACGTCGCCCAGGCCAGCGCCGTCGCCCTTCGGACGATCGCGGCGGGTGATCCCGCTTCACTCCGACAAACGATCTCGTATGGTAACAGCAGCGGTGTCGAGTACCGCAACACGGTCGCCGACATCCTCCTGCACGTCGCGCTACATGGCAGCTATCACCGCGGGCAGATTGCGCTGCTCGCACGTCAGGGCGGCGGCGCTCCAGCCGTCACGGAGTACATTGCCTACATGCGCGAGCAGAATACGATCGACCACTGAACGAAGGCGTGTCCCTTTGCGATGTGGTAGAGGTATGTCGCTGCCAGATAACACAGATCGCCACCCTCGTCGTGGAACGTATTACGAGGAGCGGCGACTGCGGAATGCAACGCGTTCTCGCTCAGGAGCCCGCGCTCGTTGGCGCCAAGATCGATATGGTGGTCGTGAATCTCGACGACGTCATCGACCTCGAGAAAGACCGGCTCAGCGGTCGGCGAGTCGTTTGATCGCGTCGGCGTGATTCTTCGCGACGCGGGCAGCGGCGGTGCGTACACGCTCTTTGTGCGCCGCCCTCGACGCACTGAGCTTGGTTTCACGCTCGTCCTGCGGTCGCTTCTTTGTGACGTGGGTCTGCTTCTCCATCTGTCCTCCAGGTTCAGGGGCAACAGCCCGCTGAATATCACCCGCTAGCCTAGCCGGGGCTCCAGGGGACAGCAAGAGTGACCAGAGACGCCGAAGCAGGGCGATCATCGCAGGGTAGACGCGTAGTCCACGCGGGCGCAACTGCCCTTGTTTCTAGGAGGCCGCGCTCGCCGCGGCGCCTTCCACGTGGGGCGTGGCCGGCGCCGTGAGCGGGCTGTCGGCGCATCCAGCGGCGCCGAGCACGCATCCGAGCACGATCCCGGACACGCCTTAGCTGCAGTTCACCTTCTTACGG
>DATEPP010000680.1:0-3743 GCA_035273165.1 Gemmatimonadaceae bacterium | reverse complement strand
GCCCTTCGGCAGCGATGGGCCGAGAGCGGCCATCTTCGCTTTGACCCGCTGAATGACGGCGAGCGGATTCTCGCCGTAGCGCATCACGACCCAACCGGTCACGATCTCGCCCTTTCCGTTCAGATCGGCGATACCGCGCCGAATGTCCGGACCGATCTGCACATTCGCGACATCGCCGACAGTAATCGGCATGCCGCCTCGCGCGGCGCCGAGGCTCACCTTGCGAATGTCGTCGAGCGACTGAAAGCGGCCGCGCCCGCGCACGACGTACTCCGTGCCGCCCATCTCGAGGACGCGACCGCCCACGTCTTCATTCGAGGTGCGCACCGCGTCAGCGACCTTCGACAGCGGGATGTTATATGCAAGCAGCTTCGACGGATCGACTTCCACCTGGTATTGCTTCTCGAAGCCGCCGAACGACGCGATCTCGGCCACGCCGGGCACGGCGGTGAGCGCGGGTCGCACGGTCCAATCCTGAATGCCGCGCAGCTGCGCCAGGTTGCGTGTGCCCGTGCTGTCGGCGAGGATGTACTGCATCACCCAACCCACACCGGTCGCGTCCGGGCCGAGCATCGGCTGCGCGCCGTTCGGCAATTTGTCGCGGACGCCGTTGAGGTACTCGAGAACGCGTGAGCGCGCCCAATAGAGATCCGTGCCGTCCTCGAACACCACGTACACGGCGGAGAGTCCGAACTGGCTCATCCCGCGGACGAACTTCGTGCGCGGCACCTTGAGCATCTCCGTCGAGAGCGGATACGTGACCTGGTCTTCGACGGTCTGGGGGGCCTGGCCCGGCCAATTCGTCATGACGATGACCTGCACGTCGGAAAGATCCGGAATGGCGTCGACGGGCGTGTGCACGAGCGCCCAGAGGCCGGCGAGCGTTAGTGCTCCGGTCGCGAGAAAGACCAGCAGCTTGTGGCCGATCGACCACTCGATGATGCGTTTGAGCATGCCGGTCACCGCTTCGCCGGCATCTCCATGCCGGGCATGTCCTTCATGTCCTTTGCATCCCTGGCCGCTGGCGACGGTTTTACTTTGCTCATGTCACCGCTCGACATCTGGCTCATCATTGCTTTCATCACCTCGGCGAGATTCGACTCAGAATCGAGAAGGAACTGCGCCGACGTGACGACGCGCTGGCCCGGCTCCAGTCCGGCGAGGATCTCGGTATTGTCGCCCGCCACGCGACCCAGCTCGACGTCGTGCGGCATCAGCGCGCCGTTCCCCATGCCGACGAAGACGACGTTGCGGTCACCCGTCCGCAGCACCGCGGAATTGGGCACCGTCAGCGCTGATCGCGCCGGCGTGCGCAGCCTGACGATGGCGTACATCCCCGGCTTGAGGAGATTCTGCGTGTTCGCGACGACGACGCGAGCGCGGATGCTCCGCGCCGCGCTATCCAGGGTCGGATAGATGTAGGTCACGCGCCCCTTGATCTCATGCCCCGTTAGGCCGGTGACGTCGACGTCTGCTCCGGAGCCGATCTTCACGCTCGGCGCGTCGGCTTCACGGAGCTGGACGTCGATCCAGACATCGGAGAGGTCGGCGATCGTGTACAGCTGCTCGCCGGCCACGATCGACTGGCCTTGCACGACCTTCTTGTCGATCACGACACCGCTGGCCGGCGCAAAGAAAGTCAGGTCGCGACGAACCTGCCCTGTTCGCAGCACGTCGTCGATCTGCGTTTCGGAAACATCCCAGAGCCGCAAGCGTCGTTTCGCCGCCTCGACCAGGTCTGTCGCGCTGCCGGGCACACCGGGCACACCGCTCGTGCCGGCGTCGTGTTGGAGCTTCGACGCCACGAGCAGATCCTGCTCCGCCGCGACGAGATCGGGAGAGTAGAGATCGAGGAGCGGCTGCCCGCGCCGCACAGCTTGTCCGGTCGCGTCGACATAAAGACGCTCGACGAAGCCGCCGATCTTGGGTGCCACTTCCGCCAGCTTCGTCTCGTCCAACGTGACCACGCCAGTCGCGCGCGTCTCACTCGTGAGCGCGCGGACTTCCGCGGTGCCGAATGTGACACCGAATTGGCGGAGCTGATCGGCCGTCAGCTTCACTGATCCACCGCTGCTCATGTCCATTCCCGCCATGCTGGAAGAAGACGAGCTTTTGCCGTCGGTGACCGTGCCGCTGCGTGTCCGAACACCAGCTTGCCGGCGATAGACAAGGAAAGCCAGCAGCGCGACAACGAAAACCGTGCCCACCGCCGTCAGGCGACGCGCGAGCGGTGAGCGGCCGATGCCGAAGCGCGGGCTCATGGGAGTACCTCCTTCCCCACCACGCGCTCGAGCTCCGCGAGGTTCGTCGCGAAGTCGGTGAGCGCGCGATCGTAGTCGGTCTCGTACGTGAACAGCGATGTTTGACTCTCGAGCACACCAGAGAGCGCGATCTTGCCGACCGTATAGCTGGTGGTGGCCGACGCCAGTGCGGCGCGACCTTGCGGCAGAATCGCCTTGCGATAGAGCGCGAGCTGCGTTCGTTCGCCCTCCAATTGACTGACGAGACGCGCGACGTCCGCCTGCAGCGCATTCACTCGTGCTCCATGCTCGGCGTGGAGCGACGCCAGCGTACTCGCTGCGGCCGCGGTGAGCTCGTCCTGGTTCTGGCGTTTGTGCAGCGGGATCGGAACCGATACCGTCGCGGAGAGCATGTCGGGGAGATTTCCACCGCGCTGGCCGTACTCGACGGCGACATCGAAGTCCGGGAGAGAGCCCTTGCGCGCCAGCTCGAGCCGAGCGGTTTGTGCGGCGATCATCGCTTCGTGCTCGCGCAGCTCGGGGCTCCGGCGAACCGCTTCCTCTTGAAGCTCCGTGAGCGCGGGCAGCGGTGAATCAGCGGCGCGGGCACCGAGCGC
The DNA here is from genome assembly GCA_035273165.1 of Gemmatimonadaceae bacterium. GTDB lineage: Bacteria > Gemmatimonadota > Gemmatimonadetes > Gemmatimonadales > Gemmatimonadaceae > AG2. Next base: position 886 of record DATEPP010000680.1, on the reverse strand, counting down.
CGCCGAAGCGAATCGGATGTCCTTGCTCGAGTCGCCGACGGCGGCGCGCCGAACGGCTTCTGGAATGGCAGCGTGTTCGAGCGGTGCGTCGCTAGCCCGATCGAGGAGCGCATTGAGCCGCGCCAGCGCCGCCCGCCGCTGCTCGAGCAGCGACGACGCCGTTTCGGCGAGCTGGGTGGCATCGGTGCGCGCTTCGAGTACGTCGCGCTGGCTCGTTTGACCGACGCTGAACCCCGATTCGGTCGTGTGAATGAGCGTCGCCAGCGTGGCTTGATTCTCGTCGACGACCGTCAAGGCGCGATCCAGAAAGGCGAGCTCGTAGTAGGCCGCCTTCACATCGCGGACGACTTGACGCCACGTCGCGTCGAGCCCGGCTTCCGCGGCCTCGGCTTCGCCTTCGGCAATGGAACGTCCGAGCCGCAGTTTGCCGGGATATGGAATGGTTTGACTGACTCCCACCACTCGCATCGTCATTGGATCCGGACCACTGGCCGTGGTGGTGCCGTGGGCAGACACGGTGGCAGCCTTCCCGAGCGGCTGGTTCTGGAGCCCTGCGGTGAGGCGCGGGTCCGGCCACGCGGCCGCGGGAGAAATACGATGTCGCGCCGCGTCCAGGCGAGCCGCGGCGGCGCGGATGATCGGACTCGTGGCGAGGGCGCGCTGGAGCAATGAATCCAGTGCGGGGGCGCCGGTGTCGCTGCGAGAGAACGATGTGCGACTCGAGCGAAATGGGTCGCCGATCGTGTCCTGCGCGCGGAGCGACGCGGGTCGGATGAGTATGCCGAGGGCGATGAGGGCCGGCGCGACTGGCAGCGCGCGCGATCGCCGCCCGGAGGCCAGATTGACGGAGTTGGGAGACATTGGTTTCAAGGCGAAGTCCGCCACG
>DATEPP010000679.1:0-3142 GCA_035273165.1 Gemmatimonadaceae bacterium | reverse complement strand
CCTCGGACGCATTCTCGGGAATCATCGAGACACGGTACAGCAAAGCGTGCAGCAGGCGAGCGGACTCGATGGCGAGAAGGTGAAGAAGCTGCTCATGATGCTCTCGCCGGTCGTGCTTGGTGTGCTCGCGCGGCGTCAATTTGGCGGCCAGAACGCGCAACAGATGGATCCGGGACAGCTTGGCGGCGTGTTGCATCAGGAAGCGCAGCAGGCGGCGACCCAGGCACCGCATGTTGGTGGGCTCCTCGGAAAGATCCTCGGCGCGGTGTCCGGATAGTGATTGGTGGCTGGTGACTGGTAACTGACGGCTACCAGTCACCAACCACCAGTCACCAGTCATCACCGATTCACCGTAAAGTCTTTCGTCTGCGTCTCCTGGCCGTTCACGAGCACGTGCAGCGTGTACTTGCCGGCGGGCCAGCCGCTCGGTTTGGCGATGTGAAATTCGGTATAGGCGTCACCGTTAGGCGAGATCGTCTCGGAGCGCTCGTCGACGACCTGGCCGTCCTGGAACGTCCAGCGCGCGGTGAGATTCGTGTTCGGCGCCGTACCGGTGGTGTGGATCGACGCGAAGATCGTGTCGCGCGCCGCGAAGCTGTCGCTCTGATTCGCGACGTGCTTGTCCGCCGTCACGCCGCGGCCGAGGGCGACATCGGCCACCTGCACGGTGTTGCCGGATGCCGGCGCGATGGCGCCGCCGGAGGTCTGTGCCGCCGTGTCGTTGTTCTTCTTGCCGCACGCGCCAACGACGGCGAGCGTGAGTGCGAGCGTCGCGGCGCGGAGACCGTACTGTGAAATGAATGGGCGCATGGCAGGCTCCTCAGGCGTTAGGCGGAAGGGTGAGTACCTGCCCAGGATGGATCAGGTCGGGATTCTTGATCTTGTCGCGGTTCGCGTCGAAGATGGTGTGCCACTTGTTCGCGTCTCCATACACGCGCTTGGCGATCTTCGAGAGGCTGTCGCCCGACTGCACCGTGTAGCTCTGCCCTTGATCCGCCGGCGCCGTGCTCGAGCTGCCGCCCTGCACGTCGGAGAAATCCGCCGCCGGCCGATCGCCGCTGTTTGCGTTGTCTGGCATTCTACTGTCTCCTCGTCGTGGGTGAACATCCCGCGAGAAGCAGGTTGTATTCCGCGGATGGGTTCGGAAGACGGGTTCTTCCGGGAATTTCGGGATTGATCGGACTCGTTGGGATCGCGACGTTCCTGGACTCGCTGTCGACGTCGCGATGGCGGCATCGCTGGCCCTGATCTTCGCTCCAGCTTTCCCTCGGCTAACGCCCGGCGTAGCGCTAGAAGCGCGTGGCGAGCGTTCGCTCGGCGACGGCGCGAACGATATCGAGCGTACTGACGATTCCGACGAGCTCTCCATGCTCGACGACGATCACCCGATGAATCGACTTCTCTTCCATGATCGTCGCGGCCTGGAGCACGTCGTCGGTAGGGGCCAGCATCACGAGCGGGCGTGACATGATCTCATCGACGCTATGCTCGTCGAGCAGGTCCAGCTCGGCGCCGCCGGGATGCTCGAGGCGATCGGAGACGGTATCGCTCGCATCCGACCAGAGTTGAGTAAAGTAGGACGCTGACGGGAGCACCTCGGTCGCGATCTCGTCATCCGCCGTCGGCCCCGTCCAATTGCCGACCGCCGGTTCTACCTTCGAGTCGTCATCGTCGCCTCGCTGCGATGCCGCGAACGCAAGAATGTCGGCCGCGGACACGACGCCGACGACCTTCGCGCCACTGACGACGGGCGCGCCGCTGATGTGGTTCGCCGCGAATAGCTCAGCGGCCTCGCGCAACGTCATCTCCGGCGTTGCCGTGACGACGTGCTTTGTCATGATGCTGGCCAGCCGGAGCATAGGCCACCTCGCTTTAGTGTTTGCTCGACTCCGCGCCCGATCTCTGGCGTCGGCTTCCAAGTCGAATCTGAGGCGCGGATGGCGCCGCTGCTGTCAGGCGACCGACGCAAGCGTGGTGCGGCATCACCCGACGAAACCATCCGCCCGTTTCGCTCGAGTGACGGTCGTCAGGGATTTCCCTACGTGCGCTCCGTGAATCAGGGAAAAAAATGGGGCCTTCTCCTCACGTCCGTTCCGCGAAGCACCCGACATTCGGGGTCGCTGGCCAATCGTAAACTCTACGACACAACGAGCGAGTCGAGAGCGCACCGGATAATCCGAGCGCACCGCTCGAGTGAAAGGAGAAGCTCAGATGACGACACGATATATGACGAGCCTCGCGCTGACGGCGCTGTTGACGATCGCCGGCTCAGCCAGCGCTCAATCGATTCGCCTCGCTGTGAATCCGGACAGCAAGCTTTGGATCGAGGGCGGTTCCAACCTGCATGGCTGGAGCTGCAAGGCGAGCTCGATCGACGCGACGATCGATGTCGATGAGGCATTCCTCAAGTCGACGTCCCCGACGCTGCTGAAGAAGCTCCAGGTCAAAGTGCCCGTGCGGAATCTCAAGTGCGGCCACGGCGGCATGGACAACAATCTCTACAAGGCGCTGAAGGCGGACGACAACGCCGACATCAGCTACGTCCTGGGCTCGTTCGATGTCGTTCCCGGGGCGGGTGATGCGTTCACCGTGAAGTCGGTTGGCACGCTGAAGATCGCGGGCACCGAGAAGACCGTGAACATGGACGTCTCGGCGACGAAGCTGGCCGATGGCAGCATCCGCGCTGACGGCGAGGTGCCTCTCCTCATGACCGACTTCGGTGTGAAGCCGCCGACGGCGATGCTAGGCACGCTCCGCACCGACAACAAAGTCACCGTGAAGTTCTCGCTTCTCGTTGGTCCACAAACGCTCACCGCTTCCGCGAGCGAACCCCGCTGACTCGAGTGGTCAGCCCGAACATTCCCTCATACACATCACACGCTCGAGTCGAGGTACGGAGGATTTATGAGAAACTCAACTAGGCTGTTGCTCTCGGCCGCGGCGATTCCCTTCTTTGCCGCAACGCTGCTTGCGCAGCAAACCACGCAGGCCGTTGACTCCGGCACGAAGACGGAAACCGCGAAGACCAAACCCGAATCGACGGTCACTGTCGCCAAGAAGATCAGTACCCTACCGACGATCGAGTTCCAGCATCTCCGTCCGTCGGATCAACGCGGCCTCAATGTCTTCGAGACGCCGAAGT
>DATEPP010000678.1:0-3999 GCA_035273165.1 Gemmatimonadaceae bacterium | reverse complement strand
GCAACGACCGCCGGGCGAAGGAGGTCGCCGCGACTCTGGCGCGCGATGCGGGATTCACCCCGATCGATGCTGGATCGCTGCGTGTGAGCCGCTGGGTTGAGCCGTTCGGACTCGTCGTCGCGCAATTAGCGTATGCTCAAGATCGGGGACCAGCCCTCGGTTATCGGTTCCTTCAACATCCGGAGTATCCGCTGCCGGACCAGCCGCTGCCGTTCTTCAGCACGCGAGAAGACGGCACGCTCGCCGCGACGGTGTCAGTCTACGGGTTAAGGGACCTCGAGCACGACTCGGCTCAAGTTGAGCAGTTCAGAAACGATGCGCTCGCGCGACTCGTCCCGGGGATGGCCTTCGCCGGAACGCGCGAGCTGCCGGCGAATCGCACCGATCCGATCGGCACGTTCACCTTCGGTGAGGAACACATGCCTCTGCCGTTCGAGGACATTCTCGAGTGGCTGCGTGGACTGCCAATTGTCCGCCTCATCGAGGTCGATCACTGGGGACGACGCACGTAACTGTCTGGCGGCGTCTGATGGTCGCACCTGAAGCCGCCGCTTATCTCACGCCTGCGCTCTCGCTCCTGGCGTCTCGCACCTGGACTCGCTCTCGACGTCGCGATCCGTGCTCCAGCACGATGATGGTCGAGAGGCGGCCCTGTCGCCCCAACCATTCGTCCCAGGGCGCTGTCCAACGCACGTCTCGTACGGAATTACTGATGCTCGTTCACGCCATCCTCATCGGCGGTCTCGTCCTGCCGCCGCAGAAGTCACTACCCGTCTCCAGACCCGCCGATCGCGGTCCGACCGTGCCAGTCGCGGCCGTGGCGTTGCGCGCCCGGGAAGCGCCCGTCGTCGACGGACGCAACAATGATCCCATCTGGCAGAACGCGCCCAAGATCACCGAGTTCCGCCAGTTCGCGCCACACGTGGACGCCAACCCCAGCTTCCGTACTGAATTCCAGTCGGCCTACGATGAGCACAACCTGTACGTGTTCGTCCGGATGTTCGATCCGCATCCCGACAGCATCATGCATGCGCTCTCGCGGCGTGACGTCCGCGGCCCGTCTGATCAGATCAAGATCATCGTCGACTCCTACGGCGACAAACGATCGGGCTACGAGTTCGCGGTGAACCCCGACGGTGTCAAGCGCGACTACTCGATCAGCAACGACTCGCAGGAAGACGATTCGTGGAACGGTGTCTGGGACGCCGCGACGACGGTCGACTCGTTAGGCTGGACGGCCGAGTTCCGCATCCCCCTGTCGCAGCTCCGCTATGGCAACCAGCGCAGCCATACCTTCGGCTTCGGCATCTGGCGCGACATCGAGCGGCTCAACGAGCGCGACTCATGGCCGCTCTACTCTCCCGAACGCAATGGCCTCGCCTCGCAGCTCGGACGTCTCGACGGCATCACTGGCATCTCCACGGCCCAACGACTCGAGGTGACACCGTACGTCGTCGCGAAGGATGTCCAGCGGAACCTCCCGAACTCGCGCTTCGGTCGTGGGCAGGACGTCTCGGCCGGCGCGGATCTCAAGTATGGCCTCACGCCTAACGTCACGCTCGACGCCACGGTCAATCCGGACTTCGGCCAGGTCGAAGCCGATCCCGCCGTGCTCAACCTGTCCGCATTCGAGACATTCTACGCCGAGAAGCGGCCGTTCTTCGTCGAGGGCACGGGACTGTACCAGTTCCAGCTCAACTGCTACATCGTCGTCGACTGCAGCACGAACGAGGGACTCTTCTACTCGAGACGCATCGGCCGATCGCCGTCGCTGCGCGACTACTACGGTGACGCGAGCACGCCGACAGCGACGCCGATCGCCGCCGCGACGAAGCTCACGGGACGCACGGGCAGCGGTCTCTCCTTCGGCCTCCTCGACGCCGCTACGGAGCGCGTCAACGGCCCGTTCGCTCACACCGTCGAACCGCCGACGAACTATGCGGTGGTACGTGCGCAACAAGACCTGCGCGGCGGCGAGGCCGGCATCAGCGTCATCGGCACCGCCGTCAACCGCGGTCTCGACAGCTGGACGTCACCATATCTCCACAGCAGCGCGTACACCGGCGGAGCGACGTTCCGCAATCGCTTTCACAAGAGCGAGTACGAGCTCTTCGGACAGTTCGCGCTCTCGCAGGTCCTGGGCTCAGCCGAGGCGATCGACAGCACGCAGCGCTCGGCGGTGCACTATTACCAGCAGCCGGGCGACAAGCTCGTCGAGGATCCGACGCGCACGTCGTTAGGCGGACACGAGGAGCAGCTCAAGTTCGGGAAGTACGGTGGCGGCGTCACCCGATTCGAGTCGAGCATCCTCAGGCAATCCGCCGGGTTCGAGGTGAACGACCTCGGCTACCTGCGCCGCGCCGATATTCTCGACTGGAGCACGTGGGCCGCGCTCACCTTCCAGAACGCCCATGGCATCTATCAATGGGCGCAGGTGAACGGGAACCACTGGGAGCAGTGGAACACCTCTGGGACACGACTGGAGAATGCGTTCAACTTCAATGGCCACATGGGCCTGTTGAACAACTGGAACGTCCACCTCGGCAGCACCTTCGCGCATCTGACACCGAGCTATTGCGACCGGTGTACTCGCGGCGGCCCACTCGTCAGGCAATCGGCCGCGTTCTATCCGTGGGGCGGCATCAATACCGACAGCAGACGGCCGATCTCGGCGGGGATGTGGGTGAATCTCAACTTTTCGGACGGTGGCCGGAGCCACGGCACGTCGATGAGTCCGTACGTGAACTTCCGCTTCTCCACGCGACTCCAGGCGCAGCTCGGTACGAATCTCTACTGGGGCCAGGACAACACGCAGTGGTTCGGCAACTTCACCGACACGTCGAACATCACGCATTATACGTTTGCTCATCTCGACCAGCGTCAGGTCTCGTTGAGCACGCAGCTCAGCTACGCCCTCACCCGCGACCTGACGTTCGAGTTCTACGGCCAGCCGTTCGTGGCGACGGGGCACTACACGAACATCCGCGAGACGAGCGCGACGCCGAACGCCGCGCATTACGACGACCGCTTCCGCCCGTACACACCGCCCCCCGACGCCGACAGCTCCTTCAAGTCGACGTCGCTGCGCAGCAACTCGGTCCTGCGCTGGGAGTACCGCCCCGGCTCGACGCTCTATCTCGTCTGGACCCACGGCCGCGACGATTTCGAGAACAAGTTCGCCGACAACTCGTGGATGACCGATTATCGCGATCTCTTCCGACTCCACCCCGATAACACTTTCTTGATCAAGGTGGCGTACTGGCTCAATCGGTGATCGTTTGATACCTATGCAACCGCAGAGGACGCGGAGGACGCAGAGGAACACAAGAGAGATCTCTGTAAGTTTCCAGTCCTTGTCTTTTGTTGTCCTCCGCGTCCTCCGCGTCCTCTGCGGTTCAGAGTTCTTAGCTTCTATTCAACCTGATGCTCGCACGGCGGATCATACCTTTCCTCTTTGCCGGCGTAATGCTGCCCGCGAATGCGCACCGTCACCAGGAGCGCAACGCGGACCTGCCCGCACTCGAGCGGTGGCTGCGACGGGCGGCGGATTCCGCCGGCTTCTCCGGAGTCGTCCTCGTCGAACGCGGAGGCAAGGTTCTCCTCGATCGAGTCTACTCTCCCACCCGACGCACAACCCTCACGACAGAGAGCGCCTTCTGGCTCGCGTCGACGACGAAGCAATTCACCGCCGCGGCCGTCCTCAAGCTCGTCGATCAGGGGAAGCTCGCGCTGAGCGATTCGATCTACCACTTCTTCCGTCGCCTGCCGCGCGACGCCCGCTCGATCACCGTCCAGCAGCTCCTCACCCACACCTCCGGAATCGCGCCGTCCGGCGCAGCCGGAGGAATCACCGAGCGCGACGCCGCCGTCCGCGCGATCTTCGCCGAGCCGCTGCGCCGCCCGCCGGGCGACTCCTACCATTACGAGGACGAGGACTACACAGTCCTGGCGGCGGTCGTCGAAGTCGTTGCTGGCATGCCGTACGAGGCCTTCGTCGAG
>DATEPP010000677.1:0-10543 GCA_035273165.1 Gemmatimonadaceae bacterium | reverse complement strand
AAAAGCGCTTTTGCTTTGGCGGTCCTCTGCGTCCTCTGCGTCCTCTGCGTCCTCTGCGGTTCAATCACCCCGAGCGAAATCAGCTCTGGATCTGATGGAACTCGTCCAGGCATGCACCGGCCCCGCCGTCGAAGCCGTTGCGGAAGTTCTGAACACGCTGGTCGCGCGTACCGTGTCCGTCCCGCTCCAACCGCGCGAGGATCCGCTGATCCATGCGCTCGTTGCCCGTGAGCTCGGGCGTCGGATCGCCAGCACTCGCCATGCCGAAGACGGCCTCTTCGACGTCGCCTTGCTCGAGCGAGCCATCGCCCTGCGCATGCTTGGCAAACGCACCGGCGAGACAGTCCGCCACTGCTTCATTTTCGTACGAGGTGCGCGAGACATGACCGAGCTGGATCGCCACGGCGTGACCCATCTCGTGCGCGATGACGCCGAGCCCCGCCATGTCACCGTCGGTGCCGAGCGCGCGCGCCGCGACCTTGGCCTGCGCGGCGACGAAGATGTCGTCGAAGTAGATGGTGTTGTCCGCCGAGCAATAGCCGGCGTTGTTAGGCATCATGACACCGCACGCCGTGCGGATCGGCGCACGATAGCGCGCGATTCCGGGCGCGGCGAACCGCTCGCCGATCGCCTTGAAGTCGGCGCGCCACATATCGATGAGGGCGCTGTACGCGGCCTGAACTTTGGCGTTGGACGCGGCGAGCTCCTGCGTCGTGATCTCGATCCTCGGCGCGCTCGGCGGTGCGGGCGCGGCGAAGCTGGACGAGGCAGGCACGGCAGCCGTGCCGAACCCGAGAGCAAGCGCGACAACCCCGTTCTTGATTGCAGAGATTGATTTCATCGTCACATTCCTCCCGCATCCTGATACCCTCTCGGAAGCTGTGGGTTCTGCACGATGTCCTCTGCCATTGTGGTCGATACTTGAACCGAACGAGGCCGCTGATACCACTGACACGACCCTGAAACCACTGAGCGCTCCCGGTTTCAGGGGCGTCGTCATATGGTGACTCGCTACGGCTTCACCTTCCCCGCCTGGGTCGCCGTCGGATGTTCGAGCGCGGCCAGCTTCTTGAGCGTCTCCTCACTGGCCGTCTTGCCCTGCCGGACGGCGACATCGCGCGCCATGCGGAACTGCCCGCGCGCGCCGGTGCTGTCGCCGGCGGCGAGCAGGGCGTCGCCGAGACTGTCATAGACGTTCGGTGAGTCCGGGTAGTTGGCGACGTTCTTCCGGAAGGCCCACACCGCCACGTTAGGCATCTTGAACGACTGCAGTATCGCGTACCCGAAATTGTTCATCTGCGATTCCGGGAACTTGTCGGGCAGGCCAAGCGAGCGGGCGCCGCGAACGTATGCGTCCTCAGTCTCGGTGATCGCCTTGACGATGCTCGCGGAATCGGCCTTCGGTCCGAGTGCCATCACCGGCGTGCGCGTCAATGCGATCGGCGCGAAGACGAATCGCAGGCCGTCGATCAGGCTCGGCTGCGGCGTGAGCCCGTGCGTGTCGTCCGCATAGTAGTGATACGCGAAGGCGAGCGATGCCGGTTTGATGGAGTCGAGCCGCGCCGCGAAGATCTTCGTCGTGACGTCGATCGGCGGCTCGAGCTCGCCGCTCGTCGCGAAGAGTCGGGTCGTGGCCGATGTCTTCGCGATGGCAGTCGCGTAATCGCGCGCTGGCGTCGAGTCGTTCCACCATAACGAGGGACTCATCGCGACGATGCCGGCGAATGCGCCCGGCCGTGTTGCGGCGACGTCCAGCGCGAACAGGCCGCCAAAGGAATGTCCGGCGAGAATGGTCGACGGCAAGGTGCGGTAGTGGGACCGAACGCGCGGCAATACCTCGTCGACGATGAAGTCCGCGAACGCAGGCGCGCCGCCGGCGGTCGGAAAGTTCCTGGCGGTACCGCCGGTGGCGCCCGGCGTCATGTCATGCGTTCGGTCCTTTCCATTCGTGACGCCGACGATGAGGAGATCGGGAATCGCGCCGCGACTCGAGAGGAAGGCGACGTTGGCGACGGCGGCTGCCCACTGCGGCTCGTCGTTGGCGTCGAGGAGAACCAGCACCGGATATCGCTGCGCGGTGCCGGAGTAGTTGGCCGGCGTCGCGACGTAGATCGTGCGATCCTCGCCGAGCTTCGCGGACTTGAACGTCTCCTTGAGCCACGGCGATTGCTGGGCGGCGGCGGGACTGGCGAGCAGAACGAGCAGCAGGATCGTGCGAGCGCACTTCATGGAGCACCACCGTGAAGGAAGTGATGGGAAGAGGGCACGAAACGCTACAACGCACTCCTCCTCCCGTCGAGATCAAACTTCCAGGTGGTCACCCTCGCGGGCCGAGACGGCGTACAGCACGGGCATGAGGAATACGCTGATGAGCAGTCGCGAAAACAGTCCACCAACGATCACGAGGGCGAAGGGCTTCTGGGTGTCGGATCCGACGCCGGTCGAGAGTGCAGCTGGCAGGAGCCCCAGCGCCGCGACAAGCGCGGTCATCATGATCGGGCGCAGGCGAAGCAGGGCCGCGGTGCGAGTCGCGTCGGCGATGCTGAAGCCCTCGAGTCGGAGCTCGTTGGCGTACGAGATGTACACGACAGCGGTCTGTACGCTCACCCCGAAGAGCGCGAGGAAGCCGATCATCGAGGACACGGACAGGGGCGTGCCGGTCAGGGCGAGGACGAGGAGGCCGCCCAACGGGGCGGAGAGGATTACCCCGACGACGGTGATGAATGGAAACTTGAAGTTGTGATAGAGAACGAACAGAATGCCGAAGATGAGCACGACCGTCAGCGGCAGCACGACGTTGATCTGACTGCGCGACGCCGTGTATTCCTCGTACTCCCCGCCCCAGCGCGTCGAGTAGCCCGGCGGCAGCTTCACCGCGCGTTCCACTGCCGCGCGCGCGTCGCGCACCGCGCTCGCGAGATCGCGCCCTTCGACGGAATACTGGACGCCGATATACCGGGAGTTGTCCTGTCGATAGATGAACGCGGCGCCATTCGCGATCTGAATGTCGGCGACCTGACGCAGCGGAATCTGCGCCCCTTCCGCCGTCGCGACGAGGATGTTGCCGATCTGCTCCGGCGTCTCCCGGAACTGCGGCTGCAGGCGCACGACGAGATCGAACGTGCGTTCACCTTGCACCACCTGCGTCGCGGCAGAGCCGCCGACGGCCGCGTCGATGAGGCCGTTGAGATCGGCCACATTGAGCCCGTATCGCGCCATCTTCGCCCGGTCGGCGCTGATCGTCAGGCTTGGCTGACCGAGCTCCTGGACGAGCGTCACGTGCTCGATCCCCGGCACGGACTCCAGCACGCGCTTGATCGCGCGGCCCTTGGACTCGAGCACGGAGAGATCGGTGCCGAACACCTTCACGTCGAGTGAGCTCTTGAGACCCGTGAGCGCTTCGTCGACGGCGTCTTCGGCCGGTTGAGTATAGTTGAAAGTGATGCCGGGAAACGCGGCGAGCTTGCGCTGGATCGCGTCGACCAGCTCGTCCTTGTTCCGGTATTGGCCCGTCCAGTCCTTGTACGGTTTGAGGCCGACATAGAACTCGGCGTTGAAGAAGCCGGTCGGGTCGGTGCCGTCGTCCGGGCGGCCGTGCTCGGACGCCACGACGGTCACGGGAGGAAACGAGGAGAGGATCTGCCGGATTTGCGGCACGAGCCGCGATGACTCCTCGAACGAGATCGTGTACGGCATCGTCGCTCGCACCCAGAGGGCGCCCTCGTCCAGCTTCGGCATGAACTCGCCGCCGATGCCAAACGCGATGATCATCGACAGGACGAACAGCGCCGCCGATACGCCGATAGTCAACCGCGCGCGGCCGAGGCACCAGTCCAGTCCCTGTTGATACCGATCGCGAATCCACTCGAAGGCGGCGTTGCGCTTCTCTTTCACGCCGCGCCGGAGCGCGAAGACGCAGAGCACCGGGACGACGGTGAGCGTGAAGAGGAGCGACCCGAGCAGGGCGTAGATCGTCGTGTCCGCCATCGGCTCGAACAGCTTCCCCGAGGGGCCGGAGAGCGCGTAGATCGGCAGGAAGGCAGCGACGATGACGGCGATCGCATACACGATCGGCCGGTCGACTTCGGACGCCGCGTCCATGATGACGTTGAGAATCTTGTAATCAGTACCGTGCCGCCTCGCGAGATGGCGATGGATGTTCTCGACCATCACGACCGCCCCGTCGACGATGATGCCGAAGTCGATCGCTCCGATCGACAGCAGGTTCGCGGGGATGTGCCGCAGGTCCAGGCAGATGAAGGCGAAGAAGAGCGACAGGGGAATCGTCACGGCGACGATGAGCCCCGATCGCACGTCGTAGAGAAAGAAGATCAGGACGATGATCACGAGGACGATTCCGCGCACGAGGTTGTCCTCCACCGTGCGCGTCGTGAGCGCGATCAGATCGCGCCGATCGTAGAACGGGAGGACCTTCACGTCCTTCGGCAGCACATTGTCGTTGAGCTGCTTCGTCATCGCCTCGACGCCTTTGAGGACGGTCTGCGCCTGCTCGCCGGTGCGCATCAGAACGACGCCCTCTACGGCATCGTTCTGTTTGTTGAACCCGAACTGTCCGAGCCGCGGCGCGTGCCCGATGACAACGTCCCCCACGTCGCGGACGAGGATCGGCGTCCCGTTCTTCACCGCGAGCACGACGTTGCCAATGTCCTCGAGGCTGACGACGCGACCGAGGCCACGGACGTAGAAGAACTGTCCGCCCTCCGAGTAGAATCCGCCGCCCGCGTTGCCGTTGTTCGCGCCTAACGCGTCGGCCACGTTCTGCACCGACAACCCCGCTCCGGCAAGCTTGTTCGGGTCGACGAGTACCTGGTACTGCATCGTCTCGCCGCCGAGCGAGGACATGTCGGCAACGCCCGGCACGGATCGGTACGCCTTCTCCAGCACCCAGTCCTGCAGCACCTTGAGCTCCATCGCGCTGCGATCCGCGCTCTGAAGCACGTAGCGATACACCAGACCGGACGGCGAGAAGAGCGGTGAGATGCCCGGCTTCACGTCTTCCGGCAGCTCCGCGTCGCCTAACCGCTCGAAGACTTGCTGCCGCGCGAAATAATTGTCGGTACCGTCGCTGAAGGTGACGCGGATGTTGGACAGTCCGTAGAGCGAGATCGAGCGTGTCACGGTCAGATTCGGCAGGCCGTTCATCTCGACTTCGATCGGCACCGTGATCAGTCGCTCCACCTCTTCGGCGGCATGGCCCGGCCACGCGGTGGTGATCTCGACGCGGGGCGGCGACACGTCGGGATAGGCGTCGACCGGCAGGCGAAGGAACGACCAGATGCCGACAGCGACGACGGCGAAGCCGATGAGCGCGACGAGCAGTGGTTGCGCCAGCGCAGCGCCAACGAGCCGGTGCACGGGGCCGTGGACGTCCTTCGCATGCTCTGGAACCACGCGTCGCGACGAGCGTCGGCGCGCGTTGCCAGCGCCCTCCCCGTCCTCCGCGGTGGGAGGCAGCTCGATCGTCACTGGCTCTCCGCGAACTGAAGGAAGAGTGCACCCTCGGACACGACTTTCTCGCCAGCCTTGATCCCGGCCGAGACCTCGTACTGATCGCCAACACGGGACCCGAGGGTGATGCGCCGGCGCTCGAATGAGCCGTTAGGCGCGGCGACGTATACGAATGGCAGATTCTCCTCGTCGCGAAGCACGGACGTCGTCGGCACGAGCAGGCCGGTATGCTCGTGTGTGGCGTGGATGCCGACGTGGACGAACATGTCCTTTCGCAAGACGTGGTTCATGTTCGGTACGAGGACGCGGACCGCGATCGCCTTGCTCGTGGGATCGACGAGTGCGGCGACGTAGTCGACGCGACCGGGGAGCGGGGCCGTCGCGGCGTCGGTGATGACGTCGACCGGCTCGCCGACCGCGACGTCCTTTACGTCTGATGGAAAGACGTTGGCGAGCACCCACATACTCGAGAGATCAGCGATCGTGAAACACTGCGTGGTCCCGGCCTGGAGGAGCTGACCCGGGCTGATGAGCTTCTCCACGACCGTGCCGGCGATCGGCGCGCGAATCGTTGCCTGGAGCTGTTCCGTCGGCTTGTTGTCCCGAATCGCGTCGATCTGCGCTTCCTCCACGCCTAACGCGCGGATCTGCTGGATCGCGGCGTCCCGGTCCGCCGCGGCGGCGGCGAGGTCGGTCTGCGCCTGCTCGAGGTCGCGCCGGGCAAGCGCATCATTTTTGAACAATTGCTCATCGAGGTCGGCGATGCGCTTCGCGTTCCGGTACGCGCTCTCCGCCTTGCGATAGCCAGCGACCGCGGACGCGAAGTCCGGCGACGACACCGTCGCGAGCGCCTGCCCCTTGCCGACCACGGTTCCCGGATTGACGAGGATCTGCAGTGCCGGCCCCGAGATGGGGGAGAGCACCGGTGTCGAGTGGTCGCCGTTGAAGGCGACGGTGCCGGTTGCCTCGAGCGTTGGACGGAATGGCGTGTTCTGCACCGTCACGAGATGGATGCGCGCGCGCTGCTCCGGCGTCAGCGTGAACGCACCCTGGCTGCCGCTGGTGGAATCGGCCGGCCGCTCGGAGGCGTTGCTCGAGCAGGCGGCGAGGGCAAGCATGATGACAGCGGTACGCATCAGAGAGAGTGACATGGCCTAACGAGGGCCGAGCGTTGAGAGAGGAACACCGAGGGCGCGCTCGAGGTCGGCGCGGGCGATGTTGGCCGACGCGAGGGCGTCGGCGAGCTGGTTTTCCGCGTCGAGCAGCGTCCGCCGTGCGTCGAGCACCTCCAGCGCCGACGATCCGCCCAACGAATAGCTGACCGAGGCGACCCGGAAGGCTTCCCGCGCCGCGGGCACGAGCTCGTCGCGCAGAAAAAGGACCTGCCGCAGTGAGGTGCTCGCCGTGGCGTAGGCCGACCGGACGTCCTGCGTGACCTGCGCCCGGAGATCGCGATACGAGGCCGCGAGCTCTCGCTCGTGATACCGCGATTCCGCGATCTCGCCCTGGCTGTGCTGCCAGAAGAAGAGTGGAACGGGAAGCGCGATTCCAGTCGAGAACACGGGAGCGCCGGGCTGGGTGTAATCGTGCGACGCACCGAGTGTGAGATCCGGGACCCAGAACTGCCGCAGCAAGCTTGTCGTCGCCCGCGCGCCCCGCTGCTCGCTCTCGAGCTGCGTGAGCTCCGGCCGATTCTGCAATGCTGTCTGTTCGATCGTCTGGGAGTCAGGCAGCGCTGGCGGCACCTCCAGCGTGTCGACGGGCGCGATCGGCGCGCCGATGACGCGGCCGATGAACCGGTTGAGCGCGGCCTGCGCATTCGCGATGTCAAGCTCGTTCGCGATGAGATCGTTGTCCGCCTGCGCGAGATCGACCTGCGCCTTGATGACGTCGAGCTTCGCGGCCGTACCGGCGTTGTAGCGGGCCTGCGTGCGCTTCAGGAAATCCGCCGAGAGCCGGCGGCCTTCGATCAGCACATCGCGATGCTTCCTCGCCACGAGGAGCGAGTCGTACTGCTGCGATGTCTGCGCGGCGATGACCTGCGTCTGCAGCCGGTAGTTGGACTCGAATGATCCGATATCGGCGCGCGCGACCTTGTTGCGCAGCCAGAACTTGGTCGGAAAGGGGACGAGCATATCGATGGCGACGTTGCGCTCCGCTGCGGAGCCGAAGCTGAACGGTCGAGTCGATGCATCGTATGCCGCGGTGAGCGCGGGATCGGGGATGGCGATCGCCTCGACGCGCCGCGCTCGCGATTGCGCCGTCTGCTGCCGGGCGACCTCGATCTGCGGATTGTGAGCCAGCGCTTCCGCGATCGCCTGGCGACGCGTGAGTCGCAATGAATCAATGGTGTGACCGGCGTCCGGCTGTTGTGCGGACGCCGCTCCGCCGAGCGCGACGAGCGCGCACAGCGTGACGTGAAAGCGCATGTTCTTCCCGAGAGTGAGCCTGAGAACGGACCAACGCGACCGAGGTCAGCTCAGAGCGGGAGGAGCGCGGGAGAGATGTTGAGTATCGGCACCGGAGTCGTGGCGGGACTCAGGTGCGGTGATCGCCGCAAGCTCGCGACGCGGCGCAACGACGAGCGGTGGATGCTGGAGTCGGACGTCCCCGTGCAGCGAGCGAGCCTGGCAGGCCGCGCAAACCGCTTCATCGTGCGCGTAGTGCGTCGATGTCCCGCTCGGATCGATGTGAGACGCGTAGCCGAGCCCCGCGCGCGCTTCACCGAGCGCGGCAACGCCGACGGCGAGCTGCGCCACCAACGCCAGGAAGGCGGCAGTGCGCAGAAAGATCGGGCGGAGTGAGGTTCGGCGTGACGGGCGCATCAGAGGAGTAGCCTATGCCTGAAGACGCCTCCGCGCCAGTGAACGGCACGAAAACCTGCCTCTCCCCGCCGTCAGCCAAATTCGACCCTCGGCACCCCCTGCTCCGCGCCAACACGCCCGCGGGTGATGTCAGCTTTCGCGTAATTCTCCCCGCGCACCGGCGCCCCCGCCATCCGCCGCAGCATGGTGAGTTGTCCGGTATGAGTCAGTGCGTCCGCCACCGGGCCCTGGAAGAGCTGCTCCACCGTCGTGCCTAACGGTTCGCTGCTCGCCAGGTACGCATCGAACGCCTCGAGCGTGCGAAAGAATCGCTGGCACTCGGCGTCCCACGACAGCGGCGACGAGTCGTGCCACTTCGTCGCGCCACGCGCCATCGATAGCGCCCAGTCGAAGAGATCGCCCATGTGCGCGACGATCTGCTCTGGCGTGCGGCTACCCGAGCTCACCGTGAACGTGGCGAACGGGGGCGGCGCGTTCCGGAGCGCCTTACCTGCTCGATAGGCGAGCGTCGCCACCGTGTGGCGCAGCAGCTCACGGGCCTGATCTGTGGACGACTCCATCATTCCGTCTGAAGGCTGCGGCTCGGGTTCACTCGCGAAGCGCGCCAGGCCGGCACCGCCGACGCGGCAATCGCCACCAGTATCAGTACCACGATCACGCCGCCGACGACGGCGCCGTCGTACGCGGAGGTCTCGAATAACATCGACTGTATCAGTGGCGCAAGAGCGAAGGCCACAACCGCTCCGAGCGCGGCCCCAATGGCGACCAATCGGACCGTGCCGCCCACGACGAGCCGCGCGACGGATGCCGCGGTGCCGCCGAGCGCGAGCCGGATGCCAATCTCGCGCAACCGTTGCGTGACAAGGTACGAAACTACTGCGAACAGTCCGACCGCCGCGATCGACAGCGCCAGACCGCCTAACGCGGAGAAGAGCGATGCGCCAAGCCGCCAGGGCCGGATCTGCGGATCGAGCAGGTCCTCGTACGGACTCACGCGCGCGTACAGTGGTGTCGCCGCCGTCGCCTGCAGAAACCGCTGGACGGACGCGATCATGCGTGATGGGCTCTCGGCCGTTCCCACGAGCAGCGCGTTGACTTGCGAGGCTCCGGCCATGAACGGCGCGGGCTGCTGGCCGAAGGGCACGTAATACTGCATCAATCGGCCTTCGTTTCCAGTCGCGCGAATCGAGCGCACGCGGGAATCGTGGACCACGCCCACGATCTGCCGGCATGGAAGCGTCTCCGGCGCCAGCGGCGACGGTTCGGCGGCCGCGGGGTCGAAGCCGACGCGAATGCACTTGCCGATCGCGCTCTGTCCCGGCCAGAGGCTCCGCGCCATGGTCTCGTTCACAAGGACGACGAGTGGCGATCCACGGCCATCGGTCTCATTGAAGAGGCGCCCTTCGCGCAACGTGACGCCCATCAGGCGAAGGAACGCCGGCGTCGCCGTGTACAGATACGGTAGTTGTCCGCCCACACTCGGCGGCTCGGCGCGTCCCGGTACACTGATCGGCGGCACGTTGAAGTTGCCGAATGGCATCGACAGAACCACTGTCGCACCGGTGACGCCGCGCATAGTCGCCAGGCGCTCCGCCGCGCCGAGATATGCGCGATCGCGTTCCGGACCGGTCAACTGTTCTCGAAACTGAAGATTCACGAGCAGGAGACGCGACGTCGAGAAGCCGAGGTCCTGTGCCTCGACGCGCTGCAGGCTCTGGACGAAGAGGCCCGCGCCGAAGAGGAGTATCGTACAGAGCGCGACCTGGCCGACGATGAGCATTCTCTGAACGGCGAGCCGTCCGCTCGCGGCCCGCCCGCCGTGCAGCTCGGCCGCGACGTCTCGCCGGCCCGCCTGAATGAGGGGCGCCAATCCCGCGACGACTCCGCCCGCCACTGCCGCTCCGATCGTGAGCAGCAACGTCCCTCCGTCGATGAGACGCTCGGACGGGGCGAGATCCGAGACCAGGGTCGCGCGCACGACATCCGAGGCCCAGCGTGCGACCAGCAGCGCCGCCGCGGCGCCGAGCCCCGAGAGCAACCATCCCTCGACGAGGAGCTGCCGGGCGAGTCGCGCCCGGTGAGCACCGAGTGCGAGCCTGACGGCGATCTCTCGTCGACGGCGCGCGGCACGAAGGAGGAGGAGCGTGGCCACGTTCGCGAGTGCCACCAGCAGCACGACTCCGGAGACGGCGGCGAGCCAGCGCGCGATCTGCAGTTGTTGAGCCGATACTCCGTCCGACGCGCGGAAG
>DATEPP010000676.1:0-8101 GCA_035273165.1 Gemmatimonadaceae bacterium | reverse complement strand
GCTCGGAGACGTGGACTTCTACGCGTTCAGCGGGCACAAGATGCTCGGGCCGATGGGCATTGGCGGGCTTGTCGGCAAGCGCGCGTTGCTCGAGTCGATGCGCCCGTATCAGATGGGCGGCGACATGATCGAGGTCGTCGGTGACGACGATACGACCTGGAACGTGCTGCCACACAAGTTCGAGGCGGGGACGCCGAACGTCGCCGACGCCGTGGGGCTGGCGGCGGCGTGCGGCTATCTCGAATCGTTAGGCATGGACGCGGTGCGAACGCACGAGGTCGGGCTGCTCGAGATGGCGCTCGACCGGCTCGGCACTATCGAGGGCGTGCGCCTGTACGGGCCAAACGACTTGGCCGCCCGGAGCGGCGTCGTGTCGTTCACCCTCGACGGTGTCCATCCGCATGACATCGCGACGATTCTGGACGGTGAGGGAGTGTGCGTGCGCGCCGGGCACCACTGCGCGCAGCCGTTGATGCGGCGACTGGAGCTGCCAGCGACGGCGCGGGCGTCCTTTTACGTGTATAGCGACAGACGCGACGTCGAGGCCCTCGCCGCCGGTCTGGAGAAGGCGCGGGCCCTCTTCGCCGCCGATTGAAGGGGTAGCTTCCGAAAAGGCTGGCACAGAACGATGCTCCAGCCGTAGGATCTCGGCATCCGCATCGGAGCTCGATCCATGCTGTTCTGGTCCCCGTTCCTCGATCTGCTGCGCGCTGTCCTCTTTGCCTTCGCCCACGTGTGCGGGGGAAGTCTCGGCGGCGGCATCGTCGTGTTGTCGCTGATCGTGCGCCTCGCTCTGCTCCCACTCACCTACCGGCTGGCGCTGAGGGGGCACGAGTACCAGATGGCGTTACGCCGACTCAAGCCGCAGCTCGATGCGCTCAAGGATCGGCACGGAGCCGATCCGCTTCGGCTCGCCCAGGAGACGCGCGCCCTCCAGACGAGGAACGGCATCGGAATGACACCGAAGGGTACCTTCCTCGGTGCACTCGTACAGATGCCCATCGGCGCGGGCATCTATCAAACGATTGGATCCGTCGCGAAGCGCGCGGCGCAGTTTCTGTGGATTCACGATCTCAGCCGGCCCGACGCGCTTGTGGCGTCGGTAGCGGCTGGGCTGGCCGGCGCGGCGGTAGCGGCGGGTCCCTCGTCGACTGGATCGCGCGTATCCGCGGCGCTTGCGGCAGGTGTCACCTTTGTGGTCGCGTGGCGGTTGAGCGCGGGCGTGGGGTTGTACTGGGTGGCGTCCAATATCGTCGGCGTCGTGCAATCGTTCCTCGTGCGACGCGCCGCGGCGACCGCGGATACCAAGGCCTAACGAGAGAGCGAGCGTGAGCAAGACGAGGCTCGAGGCGTTCAGCGACGGCGTGATCGCGATCATCATCACGATCATGGTGCTCGAGCTGCGCCCACCGCACGGCGCGGATTGGGGCGCGATGCGGCCCCTGATCCCCTCGTTCCTCACCTATGTGCTGAGCTTCGTCTTTCTCGGGATCTACTGGAACAACCACCACCACATGCTCCAGGCGACGCAGCGCATCAACGGCGCGACGTTGTGGGCGAACCTGCACCTGCTCTTCTGGTTGTCGCTGATCCCGTTCGTCACGAGCTGGATGGGCGAGAACCATTACGAGGCCGTCCCGACGGCCCTCTACGGCGTGGTACTGTTCGGCTGCGCGATCGCGTACACGATCCTCCTCCGCACCATTCTCTCGGCACATCGCGGTGTGAACACTCGTCTCGCGGCCGCGGTCGGAGACGATCGGAAGGGGAAGCTCTCGTTGCTCTTCTATGTGATGGCGATTCCACTGGCGTTCGTGCATCAGTCGATCTCGCACGTGCTCTATGCGACCGTCGCGCTGATCTGGTTAGTACCGGATCAACGGATCGAATCGCGATTGCAGGGCGCGACCGAAGGCGAACCTGCTGCCTGAGCTCAGATCGCGCGAAGAATCTCGACGGGATCGGCGCGCGCGGCGCGTCTGATCGGGCCCAGCGCGGCAAGCGCGGCGGCACCGAAGAGCACGAGCTCCGCGCCGACGAGCGCGATCACAGTTGCGTAGGGCATGCCGGACATCGCATCGGCGATCATGCGTGTGACGCGGAGCGCGAAGAACGCGCCGATCCCGACACCGGCGAGCGCCGTGACGGCCGCATCGTGGATTACAATGCGCGCGACGTCACGCCGTCGAGCGCCTAACGCAACGCGGACTGCAAATTCGCGCAGACGGCGGCTCACGCTGTACGCGAGAACGCCGTAGAGACCGACCGCACAGAGGACGAGACCGAAGATCCCGAACGCGCCGAACAGCGACGCCATGTATCCGGTTGCCGTCAGCGTTCCCTCATAGTGGGCTAGCCAAGGCTCTACCCTTGGCACGGACATGCCAGGCGCAAACGACTCGATCTCGCGGCGCACCGCGAGCGCGAGGGCCGTGCGACCGCGATCCCCGTCGACGCCGTCACCCTGCACGATCAGATCGCGAGTGCGGGTGTAGTCGTGAGCGTAGACGACATACACTTTCGGCTCCGGTGGCAGATCCTGATCGACACGCGGTCCGTCCTCCACGTTGTGGGCGACGCCGACGACGCGAAGCCAAGGGCGCTTGGACTCTTTGAAGCCCAGCTTCACCATGCGGCCGACCGGATCCGGCATATCGGGCCAGAGGCGGGCTGCGGCGCTCTCGTCCACGATGACGACTCCCTGCTCGGAGGCGCCTTCATCGCCCTGCTGGAAGTCACGGCCAGTGACGATCGGAATCCGAAAGGTGCGCAGATAGTCGGGGCTGACGACGAGGACCCCACCGGAATTGATCCAGTGATCGCCGCTCTTTCCTTCCTCGGCGAATATCACCCTGCCGTCGGGTACCTCTCCATGCAACGTCGCAGCGATGACCGCCCTGGGCACGCGACGGGCGCGCACAACGAGCTCGTCATAGAAGCGCTCGACACCGAGAGTGTCGGGCGTTTGCTTCGGGTTTGCAAATAAGGGTGCGGTCACGAGGCGCTTCGCGGCGTACTGAAACTCGAAGGCAGCGAGTCTCACGACGTTGATGACGAAAAAGCCCGAGCACATCAACAGGGCAGTCGAGAGCGCGACTTCGACGATGATGAGTGGATTGTACCGATCTCGCAGGCGGCCGGTGGTGGTCCCTGCGCCCTCCTTCATCGGTTCCGAGGGATCCGTGGACGCCGCGCGCAGCGCGGGCAGCGCGCCGGCGATTACAATGGTCGCGATGGTCGCGCCGAGAGCAAAGCCGAAAACGCGCCAGCTTGGGACCGGCTGAAGGTCGCCAATGTTGGGGACGTACGGCGTCGCGAAATGGGGGATGACGTGGAGCGCCCAAATGGTGAGCAGCACACCGATCGCGAGCCCCGCGCCGACGATGAGGCCGCACTCGGCGAGCACTTGCCTAACGACCACGCGCCGGGAAGCGCCGAGTGCCATGCGAATGGCGGTCTCGCGCCGCCGCGCCATCCCGCGGGCGAGCATCATCGTCGCGAGGTTGGCGCAAGCGATGAGGAGCACCATCAGGACGGTGCCGCCGAGAAACGATTGAAAGATTGAAGGGGGCCGTCCCCAGGGCGGCTGTAGCGGCATGATGCGACCACCGACCGGCAACCGCGGCGAATACGCCGCCGTTACGCGGGCCGCGATGCCCGTGATCTCCGTGCGGGCGTCCTGCACGGTCTTACCGCGCTGGAGACGCAGGACGGGTATCGGACCCATAGCCCGCTCGTCGCTCGCGCGCGAGAGGGCATTCTCCGGAACCCAGATATCCGTATTGCCGGGAAAGTGCACGCCGCGCGGCATCACACCTACAGCAGTGAAGGTCGCGTGGCCAAGGTCGAACCGCAGTCCGCGTGAAAGCGGCGCCGCGTTGAAGACGCGAGTCCAGAGGCTGAAGCTGATGAGTGCTGCCTGAGTATCGCCCGGATCGAAAGCGCGGCCGAGCACAGGCTTCACGCCGAGCAGCTCGAAGAGGTTGCTCGAGGCGGCGACGGCGAGATGATCCTCGACGACTGCGCCGGCCTGCATCGTGGCCCTCAGATCGGTGAACGATGCGATGGCGTCGTACGAATGCATCTCGTCCCGGACGATCCGAAACCGCTCGGCAAAGGTGAGCTTGTTCTTGCGGTCGCCTCCCATGAACCACGGTGTGACGATGCGTTCGGCTGTCGGGTAGGGGTTATACGGGTGCACGACCGCGTCGGCCAGCGCGAACACCGAGGTGTTGAGCGCGAGGGCGAGGCCTAACGAGACGATCGCCACCGCGCTGAAGAGCGGAGCTTTCGCCAGCGAGCGAGCGGCGTAGCGGAGGTCAGAGGCGAGGGGGCGCATCCATGTTCGACGCGCCTCGCCCACGCACGGCAACGTCTAGGTCAGCTTGCCCGCACCATTGTCATCCCGAGAGCGGTGCAGATTCCTCGCTGCGCTCGGAATGACAGATGAATCACGGCTTCGCGCCGAGCTTGTCCAGCGTCCCCTTTGCCTGACGATCGTTCGGGTTGATGGCGAGTGCACGCTGAAAGCTTCGAATAGCAGAGGCAGTATCGCCGGCGGCGAGCTGCGCTTCGGCAGCTTGTCGGAACGCAAAAGCCGAGTTCGGGGTGAGCTCGGTATTCAGCACATAGAAGCGGAGGGCATCGGCCGTCTTGCCGCGGGTGCGCAGCGCGGCTCCGACGTCCGCGAGCGGAACCTCGCCGAAGTCATACGAGGCACGGCCGTAGTAACGCTCCCGTAAAGCGCGGTACACCGACATCGCGGAATCGGCGCCCGCGGCGTCGTACGCGTTGAGCACGATCTGCTGGATCGGCCGTGGCTCGGCGACGCCGCGGTGGCAGGTCATGCACGCAACGTTGATCGTCGGCGTCCGACGATCGGGCAGCTTGGCGAGGTATTCGCCGTTGATTGCGCCAACCATGCGTAGCATGTCGCGCGCCTTCGTCTTCGTCTGCTTGTCGTCGGACGCGAAATTGTATGTCGAGAGAGGCTCACCTTCGTTGCCGACGTGGCAATAGGTGCAGCGCACGCCGAGGGCGCGCGTGAAGCTGGCCATGGTATCGATCAACGCACGAACCGGAATGTCCTTCGGGAAGACCTTGAGGTTCTGCAGCTTCTGTGGCGGAAACTGCGCTTGTGCGCTGTGCGCGGCGAGAACGACGATTGCAACGGGGATGAATCGACGCATGGCAGTAGCGTGACTGGGACGAACCGTACAGAGCTGTCGGTGAGCGGAAGTATTCTCCTCCCGCGCACGCGCGATGGCAAGAGGGGACATTCCCCCGAGAGCGAACCATGTGCGCGACTCACAGTGTCTAGCTTCATGGTTGCCAGCTCGATCCCATCGAAACCGATCGTGTGAATCATGACCAACATCAAGCTCGCCCTGCGCACGCTGTTCAAGACGCCGTTCGTGACGACGGTCGCGATTCTGTCGCTCGCGCTCGGGATCGGCGCGAACGCCGCGATCTACTCACTCTTCGACCAGATGCTGCTGCGACCGCTGCCCGTGCATGCTCCGGGGGAGCTCGTGAATCTGGGCGCGCCTGGGCCAAAGCCGGGCTCTACGTCGTGCAGCAATGCGGGCAGCTGCGAGCTCGTGTTCAGCTATCCGATGTTTCGCGACTTGCAGCGCTCGCAGACGGTCTTCACCGGCCTCGCCGCGCACGTCGGTCTCAGCGCCAATCTCGCGTACCATGGCCAGACGCAGAGCAGTGATGGGATGCTCGTCTCGGGATCGTATTTCCCCGTTCTCGGCCTCAAGCCCGCCGCGGGCCGGCTGCTATCGCCGCAGGACGACGAGGCTATCGGCGCGAACTTCGTCACCGTATTGAGCTACGAGTACTGGGCGAGTCGGCTCGGGTCGAACCCAGCAGTGGTCGGCGATCAGATGCTGATCAACGGCCAGCCGATGACGATCGTCGGTGTCGCGCCCGAGGGATTCTTCGGCACCACGCTCGGTGAACGACCCGCCGTGTTCGTGCCGCTGACGATGGCGGAGCTGATGACGCCGCGTATGCGCACGTTGAACAATCGCTCGAGCTACTGGCTCTATCTGTTCGGGCGGCTCAAGCCGGGCGTGACGCTTCAGCAGGCGCGGCGTGGATTAAACGCGATCTATCAGCCAATTGTGAATGACGTCGAGGCGCCGCTGCAGAAGAACATGAGCAGCCAGACCATGGCGAAGTTCCGGCTCAAGCAGGTGACGGTCGATCCGGGTGCGCATGGCCAGAGCTCAATGCTCAAGCGGACGCGAATGCCGTTGCTGCTGCTCGTCGGGATCACCGGCGTCGTGCTGCTCATCGCGTGCGCGAACATCGCGAACCTTTTGCTCGCGCGCGGCGCCAACCGCGGAATGGAGATGGCAGTGCGACTCGCGTTAGGCGCGAGCCGGCGGCAGCTCTTCCTTCAACTACTCACCGAGTCGTGCGTGCTGGCGATCCTCGGTGGGCTGGCGAGTCTCGTCGTGGCGCGCTGGACGCTGCACGCGGCGCTGGCGCTCCTTCCCGCGGACACGGGCGGCACGTTACACGCCGAGCTGCGTGCACCAATTCTGCTCTTCGCGGGACTGATGGCGATCGGCACGGGGCTGTTGTTCGGCTTCTTCCCCGCCCTCCACAGCACGCGACCCGACCTCGTGTCGACGATTCGCGCGAATACCGGTCAACTCTCGAGCGCGCGCGGGAGCACGCGCTTCCGCACGGCACTGGTCACGGCACAGATCGCGCTGTCGATGGCGCTCCTCATCTCGGCGGGACTCTTCATCAAGAGCCTCGCGAATGTGAGTCGCGTCGACCTCGGCGTGAAGGTGGATAAGGTCGTGACGTTCGGCATCTCGCCTCAACAGAATGGCTATACGCCGGCACGGTCGCATGCGCTCTTTCAGCAAACGGAGGATGCCCTCCGGACGCTGCCGGGAGTGAATGGCGTGGCGGCGTCGATGGTGCCGCTGCTCACGGGCAGCAACTGGGGAACCGACGTCGCAGTGCAGGGATTTCAGTACGGGCCGGACGTGGACAACAATGCGCGCTTCAACGAGATCAGCGCTGGGTACTTTCACACGCTGGGCGTGCCGCTGCTCGCGGGTCGCGAGTTCACGGCAAGCGACGTTGCCGGCGCACCGAGAGTGGCGATCGTCAATGAGGCCTTTGCGAAGAAGTTCAATCTCGGCCGTGACGTCGTGGGGAAGACGATATCTGACCATCCGCGCGCCAAGGTGCTCGACATCGAGATTGTCGGATTCGTACGCAACGCGGCATACGCGAGCGTGAAAGACGAGCCACAACCGCTCTTCTTCATGCCGTACATGCAGGACACGACACTCGGCTACCTGACCTATTACGTGCAGTCGGCGAGCACACCCGAAGCCGTTCTCCGTGAGATTCCGGGCGTGGTGAAGCGGATCGACCCCACGCTCCCCGTCGACGAGTTGAAGACGATGCCTCAGCAGATCCGGGAAAACGTCTATCTCGACCGGATGATCAGCCTTTTGTCATCGGCCTTCGCCGCACTGGCAACACTGCTCGCTGCGGTCGGGCTCTATGGTGTGCTCGCCTACACCGTGTCGCGGCGGACGCGCGAGATCGGCGTGCGCATGGCGTTAGGCGCCGATGCAAGCCGCGTGCGGCGCATGGTGCTGCGGCAGGTGGCGATGATGACGCTCGTCGGGGGGCTGATCGGCCTCGCGGCGGCATTGGCGCTGGGGAGGACGGCTCAGTCGCTGCTCTTCGGACTCGCGCCCCATGATCCAGTGGTGGTGATCGGCTCCATCGTCGTGTTGACGATCGTCGCACTGGCGGCCGGGTTCCTGCCGGCATATCGCGCCTCGACCGTGGATCCGATCAAGGCTTTGCGCTACGAGTAGCCAGTCAACAGCGTGAGCGCGGGCGAACGCGGACAACGAACGGACGGACGCGGAGACACCTCTTCTTGATTTCTCTGTGTCGTGTCCGTATGTGTCGGTGTCCGTCCGCGCCAACGCTATTGAGATGAGTGGAGGTACCTCGTGCGTTTCTCCTTGAGCCTCGTGCTTGCCGCAGCATGTGCCTTCCCAGTCGCGGCACAGCAATTCCCGCCGAACCCGAAAGTCGACAAGATCTT
>DATEPP010000675.1:0-7758 GCA_035273165.1 Gemmatimonadaceae bacterium | reverse complement strand
ACGTTCGGCTGATCGTGGGTGAGGAAGTCGCGAAGCCTGAAGTGCTCGGACACGTAGGTGTCGGCGTTGTCCTGCGTTACCTGAATGAAGCCGCCCGGATTGGCATAGCTCGAGGATGGCGCTTTGGCGGGGCCCAGGCGTTTGCTCCTCGCTTTCTCCGCCGGCCAATTGCCGATGTAGTAGAGTCCGATCTTGCCCCCGCTCTTCGCACGGAAGGGAAGCTCGGTGATGACATTGAAGTCGGTGATCGGCTTGATGGCGTTGCCGATCGCCAGTGCGACGTTCCAGACGCCGACGCCACGGGGCTGTGTGTCGGCAGGGGTGACCTCGCCGCCGGCACTGTAGCGCAGCTCGGCGCCGGGCGGCAGCGAGTCCGGCTCGATGTTTTCAGCGGACGTGTCGATGGCCGCGCGCAGCTTTCCACTGACGCCCCGCGCCCGATCGAACAAGGCGTTCAGGGCAGCATCCGTCAGATAGGCGGTGCTCGGCGCACTCGTGGAGGTGAGCGCAGTGGCAATCGTCGAGGCGGTGCGCGCCGCGGCGCCGGCGGCCGTTTCGCTCTCCGTCGCGTGGAGCGTTCGCGCATGTGAAAGCGACCAGATCCACCCCACGGCCAGGGCGTAAAGCAGAAGGCCGAAGGCGATCTCGAGGCGCCGTTCACCGCGCGGGGAGAGCCCCACGCGGTACCAGAAACCGGAAGGGGGTACAGGTAGTCGTAATGCGTCCTCGAACGCAGTTGACCAGTCGGGCGGGGTGGTCGAAGTTCCGTGACTCACCGCTTTACCATCGTCTTCGGTCCATCATGCACTCGATTCTCGATTTCATACATCGTCTCGGCGACCCGCGTGCACTGGTGGCATGGGGCGGTTACATCGGTCTCACGATCATCATCTTTGCCGAGACCGGTCTGCTGATCGGCTTTTTCCTTCCTGGTGATTCGCTGCTGGTGACGGCGGGACTGCTGGCGTCGCAGACGCAGCTGTTCGATCTCAACGTGTACATCCTCGGTGCGCTGCTGTCGGTGGCGTCGATCGTCGGGAACTCGGTCGGCTACTACATCGGCAAGGTGACGGGGCCGCGCTTGTTCAGCCGCGAGAATTCGCTGCTCTTCAACCGGAAGCACCTGGAGCGCGCGCACGCCTTCTATGAGCGACATGGCGGTAAGACGATCGTTCTCGCGCGATTCATGCCCATTGTCCGCACCTTCGTTCCCGTTGTGGCTGGTATGGGGCAAATGCAGTACCGCCGGTACACGTTGTACAACATCATCGGCGGTCTGGCGTGGATCTGGTCGATGTTGTTCATCGGGTATTTTCTGGGCCGCTACATTCCGGGCATCGGCGACCACATCGAGATCGTGATCCTCGTCGTGATCTTCCTGTCGTTCCTGCCGGGTATCATCGCCTGGCTACGCAGCCGCGGACGATCGGCCTCGAGGCGAGCGGTTTCGGACATCTGAACCAGAGGAGAGTCGAATGCCGTTCACGCTCCCCGCGCTGCCCTACGCGTACGACGCGTTGGAGCCTCACATCGACGCGCGGACGATGGAGATCCATCACACGAAGCACCATCAGGCCTATGTGAACAATCTCAACGCGGCGCTGGAGAAGGCGCCGCAGCTCGAGGGAAAGTCACTGGACGATCTGATGCGGAGCATCAACAGCGTGCCGGAAGCCGTGCGCACGGCGGTGCGCAACAATGGCGGCGGCCACTGGAATCACTCGCAGTTCTGGGAGTGGATGGGACCGAAGCGCGGTGGCGAGCCGACCGGTCGCCTGGCCGACGCCATCAAGAGCTCCTTCGGCGACTTCGCGAAGTTCAAGGAGCAGTTCGCCGCGGCGGCGGCGGGACGATTCGGCTCGGGGTGGGCGTGGCTGGTGGACGAAGGCAACGGGAAGCTGTCCATCACGAGCACGCCCAATCAGGACAATCCGCTGATGGAAGGGAAGAAGGCGATTCTGGGACTCGACGTCTGGGAGCATGCGTACTACCTGAAGTACCAGAACAAGCGCCCGGACTATGTCGCCGCGTGGTGGAACGTCGTGAACTGGGACGCGGTGGCGAAGAAACTGTAGCGTGCTGCGTGGCGCGTGACGGGTGGCGCGGCGCTGTTGGCCGTCACGCGTCACGCGTCACGCCGCACGCGCCACGCGCTACGCGCTACGGCACCACTTTGTTCTTCGGCTCGAGCCTAACGATCCACAGGCCGCTATTGAGATCGTTGACGTAGGCGAGGTTGTCTCTGACGACGGTGCCCCAGGCCATGGCCATGTTCGGTAGCTTGCCGTCGGTGGCGCCTGTGTAGAGGTTCGCGATCTCGCGGCCCTGCGCGCGGAGATCGCCGCGGAGCTCGCCGGAGATGTCGAAGGCGTGGAAGCCCGCGTTGTAGGCGCCCATGTACAACGTGTCGCCGGTGACCCAGATGTTGTGAACGCCGCCGAACTCGGGCTCGTACCAGGCGACACTCTTCGGGTGCTCGATGTCGCTGACGTCGACGACCTGGAGCCGGCCGTGGGCGCGTGTCACCTGACCCTGGAACAGCGCTTCGGCCGCCGAGTTTCCAAAAACCTCATCGGCGATGAAAACATACTTACCATGGCGCCACGCCGTGTGCGTGCCGCGGATGAACCCCGGACCGCCCTCGAGCGCGACGTCCTTGTAGAGCGAATCGAGGTTGTACTTGAACTGCGAGACGAGCACCGGATGATCGGGGCGACCGCCCTTGATGCCATTGCCGACGTCGAGGATGATGAGGCCATCGTTCCACCACGACGCGTAGACGAGACCATTCTGGACGTCGATGTCGTGTAGCATCACACCGGCGGGCGTCTGCCGCGGGCGAAACCGACCGACCTCCTTCGGATGCGCCGCGTCCGTGATGTCGACGATGTGAAGCGCGCCCGTGCCGTCGTTGGTGAGATAGACGTGGGTGCCGTACTTCTCCTGCGTATGAATGAATGCTGAATGAACACCCGAGGTCACGTCCTGCGTGAACTCGGAGATCGGCTTCGGGTGTAGCGGATCGTGCGTGTCGGCGATGACGATGCCGTTCTTGCGATTGTCGGCGCCCTCCCGCGTGATCACCATGTAGTTGCCGTCGGGCGTCGTCATGACGTCGTTGATCGTGCGGGCATTTACGACGATGGAGTCGACGATCGTCGGCGAGGCGGGATTGGAGATGTCGATCGTGTAGACGCGATCGCCGCCCAGGCCGGTGCCGAGGTACGCAACCTTGCCGTTAGGGTGAATCCAGACTTCGGTGGTGAAGAACGCCGAGCGCGGGACGCGACCAACGACTTTGGCCACTCGCTGCACGTCCCGCGGCGCTATCGTGACGACGGCATCGGCACTGCGCGATCCGTACGAGGCGGTGACCTGATACGTCCCCGGCTCGTAGGCGACAAACGCGCCGCCGTCATCGATCTCGCCGCGACCGGGCGAGAAGAGCCACGTCGGCGAGAGGCCAGCGATTTCCTTTCCCGCACGATCCTTCACCGTGGCGCGAAAGCGAATGACGTCGCCGGTGCGCGCTTGAGTCGTCGACGGCGTGACCTCGACCTCGCCAACGTCCGCGGCGACCACTTCGATCGGGACGTCGCGTGAGGCGCCCCCCGCTGATGCCGTGAGGATGGCCCGCCCTGGAGCGAACGCGGTCAGAATCCCGCCTGTCCCGACGCGAGCCACCTGCGGTAGCGACGAGCGCCACTCGATGCGGTCGTCACGTCGATCACCGCCGCGCGACCAGACGGACGCGTCGAGCCTCACGTGCTGGCCGGGAAGTAGTCGTGTCAGTCGCGGCGTGACGTCGATGCGAGACGCGGGGCCCGGCACCATCCGCACGTCGACGCGCTGAATGACCGGCTTCGCGCCAGGGGTGATTGCGGACACGATGACGGGAAAGGTGCCGACGGCGCCCGCGGTAACGAGTCCCGCGCTGTCGACGCGTCCTTCGAACATCGCGCCAGCCTGCTGGAAGAGAATGCGCGCTCCTTCCACGGGCCGGCCGCCGGCGTCGACCGCGTGCGCGCGAAGTCGCAGCGTATCGCCAACGACGACAGCGGGGGAACCTGGCGTGATGCTCACGCGCGCGATGCTCGGCGCGGATTGCTGAGCGGGCTGCTGGAGAACGAGCAGAAGCGCGAGAAGCGGCGTGGTCATACGTCCGGCTCCGGGTGGGGATGGCGAGACCCGAAGCTACGGCCGCCCCAGTTGGCGCGCTACCGCGGCCGTATCGCCTTCGTCGCTCGTCCCTCGGCCTGATCGGGCTGCGAGGCACCGGCGACGAGGTCGTCGATACCTCCCTCGCCAGCTCGATCCTCCGAGCCAGGCGTCGCCAGCA
Organism: Gemmatimonadaceae bacterium; assembly: GCA_035273165.1. Classification (GTDB taxonomy): domain Bacteria; phylum Gemmatimonadota; class Gemmatimonadetes; order Gemmatimonadales; family Gemmatimonadaceae; genus AG2. The sequence goes on along the minus strand of DATEPP010000675.1, from coordinate 3,419 downwards.
CCTCATCGTCTCGCTGACGAGCGACACGGCCCAGCAGCGGCGGAGTGACGAGTGTCGTCGCCAACACCATCAACATGATGGCGCCGAATAGGCCCGCGTCGATGGCGCCGCTGGCGAGTCCCATCTGGGCGAAGATCAATCCAACCTCGCCTCTCGGTACCATGGCCACGCCCACGAGCAGCTTGCGGCCACGGAACCACCATGGGACGTAGCCGGCGAGAATCTTTCCCACCACGCCGCAAAGGATGAGGGCGGCGCCGATGCCTAACGAGGTGCGATTGGCGAGCGCGCGCAGATCGACCGCCGCGCCGACCGAGGCGAAGAAGATCGGCACGAAGAAGTGGCCAATGGTGGTCGTCGAGCGTTGGATCTCCTGCTTCTGCGGTACGACGAAGAGCACGAGACCGGCCGCGAAGGCCCCGATGATGAGGGCCGAGCCCGCGAGCTTCGCCAGCAGCGCGAGCGCGAAGGCGAAGGCGAGCCCGAAGACGCCGAGGGCGCCGGCCGATTTGATCCGCTCGATGACACGGAACGCGGGCGGCGCGACGCGCATTCCAATGAGTACCGCGGCGACGAAGAAGAGAATGGCGACGGCGCTGATCTTCGAGACGTGCATGACATCCACGTTCGTCCCGCTGACGACGTCCGCGACGACGGCGAGAATCACGAGACCGACGATGTCATCGAGCACGGCGGCGCCAAGCACGACGCGCCCTTCGGCCGAATCCAGACGTCCGAGATCCGACAACACGCGCGCCGAAATGCCGACCGAGGTCGCGCAGAGGGCTGCGCCGGCGACGAGCGCGGGCAAATGCCCGAGGCCGAACGCCAGCGCGCTCCCATAGCCTAACGCGAACGGAATGGCGACGCCCGCGAGCGCGACTGTCGTCGCCTCGTTGCCGACGCTGAGCAGCGACCGGAGCTCCGTATGGAGGCCGGTCTCGAAGAGGAGAACGATGACGCCAATTTCGGCAAGGACCGTGATGACCGGATTGGCCGGATCGACGATGCCTAACGCCGAGCCGCCGAGGAGGACGCCGGCAATGAGCTCACCGAGGACAGCCGGCTGGCCGAGCCGCTGCGCCAGCTCACCGAGAATCTTTGTCGCGACGAAGATCGCGACCAGCGCCGCGAGGAGCGGCGTGACCGCGTCGGCAGCGCCGGGATCGGCCGCCGCCGCGAGCAGCGTCACTGCGCCGCTTCGCCTTCGAGGTAGGTGTAGCCCTCGAGGCCGGCGACATAGTCGGCGATAAAGGTATTCGCCTCCTGCCGGGTGATCGCCTTCGTCGCGTTCACCTTGCGACGGAAGGTCTGCAGCAGATCGTTGGCGCGGAACTGCACGTAGTTGAGAACTTCCGTAACTGTGTCACCGTGGACGAGATCGGTGACCTCGTAGCTCCCGTTCGCGGCAAGGCGCACGTGCACGGCGTTCGTGTCGCCGAAGAGGTTGTGGAGATCGCCGAGGATCTCCTGATAGGCGCCGGTGAGAAAGACGCCGAGCATGTACGGCTCCCCGTCGGTGAAGTCGTGCAGCTCCAGACTCGGCCGGCCATTCTTGTCGCCGACGAACCGGTCGATCTTGCCGTCGGAGTCGCAGGTGACGTCCTGGAGCGTTCCCCGGCGCGTCGGCTCTTCCGTCAGTCGGTGGATCGGCATGATCGGAAAGAGCTGGTCGATGGCCCAGCTGTCGGGCAACGACTGGAAGACGGAAAAGTTGCAGAAGTAGCGGTCGACGAGAGCGGCATCCAGATCCAGGATGATATCCTCGTACTCGTCTCGATTCTTTACCACCGCCCGTGATATCGCATTGATCGTGGCAAAGTAGATCTGCTCGGCCATGGCGCGGCCGCGCAACGAGAGTACGCCCGAGTTGAAGAGCTCGTGCGCGCGTTCCTTGTCGAAGGTGAGATCGTGGTAGATCTCGCGGATGCGGCGCTTGGAGACATTCTTTCGCGAGGCGTCGCGATAGTCGGCGACCATCTCGTGGAGGAGCGGATGGTCATCCTCGGTGAGCTCGGGGATCGGCCGCTCCGTGTGCGACTCGACGTCGATCACCTTGAGCAGCAACAGCGCGTGATGCGCGGTGAGGGCGCGTCCCGACTCGCTGATGATGTGCGGCATCGGGAAGTCGTGCTCACGACACGCCTCGGCCAGGGTATAGACGACGTCGTTCGCGTACTCGCCGAGCGAATAGTTGACGCTCGCGTCCGAGGTCGAGTTCGTGCCGTCGTAATCGATGCCGAGTCCGCCGCCGACGTCGAGATGAGTAATATCTAAACCCATCTCCCGTAGCTCAACGTAGAACCGGGTTATTTCCTGAAGACCCAGTTTGATAAAACGAATGTCGGTGATCTGCGATCCCAGATGGAAGTGGATCAGCTTCAGGATGTCGAGCCGACCGGCGGCGCGGAGCTTCTCGATCGCCGTCACGAGATCGGCGGCGTTGAGGCCGAACTTCGACTTCTCCCCTCCACTCTCCTTCCACCGCCCGAAGCCGCGCGAGGCGAGCTTGATTCGCACCCCTGCTGTCGGTGTGATCTGCATCTCGTCGGCGACCTGGAGGAGGACGTCGATCTCGCTCAGCTGCTCGAGGACGATGAAGACCTGGTGACCAAGCTTCTGGCCCATCAGGGCGAGGCGCATAAACTCCTCGTCCTTGTAGCCGTTGCAGACGATGATGTGGTCGGTCGTCTCCGAGAGACCGAGGATTGCCTGGAGCTCGGGCTTGCTACCGCACTCGAGACCGACGCCGTGCGACTTACCGAACTCGAGGATCTCCTCGACGACGTGGCGCTGCTGGTTCACCTTGATCGGATACACCGTGGTGTAGCCGCCCGTGTACTGGAACTCCGTGCGTGCTTCGTCAAAGCGTGTCGTCAGCGCCTCGATGCGCGAACGAAGGATGTCGGAGAAGCGGAGGAGCACGGGAAGGGTGATCCCCTGCTCTTCCAGATCCATGGCGACGTCGTAGAGATCGACCTCGTGCTCAGGGTGCTCCTTGTTCGGCCGCACGACGACGTGGCCGTGCGCATTGATGTCGAAGAAGCCGGCACCCCAGCCCTCGATGTTGTAGAGCGCGCGCGCGGCGTCGATGGTCCAGCCCGCGGGCTGCTCGGCCGCAGCTGAAGTGGGTTCTACGATGTGTGTCGCCATGGCGGGAATTATAGCGGTGACGCGTGGTGGGTGGTGCGTGACGCGCGCCACTCGCCACCCGTCACGCGTCACGGAAATAAGATCTCTACCTGCCAGCCGTCCTCACGCCGCGTGTACAGCTCGCGCCGATGAAGGCGACTCGGCATGCCCTGCCAGAACTCGATGCGCTCGGGCGAGAGGCGAAAGCCGGACCAATACGGCGGACGCGGGACGACTCCACCTTCGAAGCGGCGCTCGAATTCGGCGACGCGTTGCTCGAGGAGTTG
>DATEPP010000674.1:0-3894 GCA_035273165.1 Gemmatimonadaceae bacterium | reverse complement strand
GAAGACGTAGGAGCCCGCCACGGCCTCGACGGCGGGAAGGAACGTGCGGGCGACGACAAAGTGCGCGACGGGATACGACGCCAGCGTCACCTCGAGATCGGCGCGCGTTGCGCCGAGGACGGTCGGGGCTGGAACGAACTGCCCGAGCGTGGCAATGGTGGCGTGGATTGCTCCGAATCGGCTGAGGATGTCGTCGCGGAGCCGCGCCGCGTCCGTCTCGTCGCTGACGTTCCCGCGAAGCATGACGATGCGCTTGCCGCCGGCAGTCTCATCGACGGTCCGTTCCGTCTCGGCCGATCGGGAGGGAACTATGACAGTGGCGCCGGCGTCGTAGAGACCCCGAACCAGAACGCGGCCGACGTGTCCCGTTCCACCGGCGACGACGACGGTGCGGCCGGAAAGAGAGTCGAGTGACATGGCATCCTCCATTACGTGTTGACAACACATATGTGGTGAAAAAAACTCACGAGACCAGCTTGTCGCAGAGCTCCCACAACTGGCGCAACTCGGCGCGGGTGAGCGCCACCGTTGCGGTGGCCATCGCCGTCTCGATTTCCGGATCGAGTCGCTCGAGGAGGCGCAACCCAGCCGGCGTGATGCGCGCGACGGAGCGCCGCGCGTCGTCGGCGCCGCGGACGCGCCGGACGAGGTGACCGCGCTCGAGGCGATCGAGCATCCGGGTCATGTCCGGCGCACGACGCGCGAGGCGGGCGGTGATCTCGCCGCGCGCGAGGCCATCGGTGCGCGCCCCGCGCAGGATGCGGAGCACGTTGTACTGATCGCCGGTGATGCCATGGCGCGCGCACACAGTGTCGGTGAAGCTCGTGACGTGGTCAGCGGCGACGACGAGCCCAACCCACGCCGCGGCGGCGGGGCTCGGGAATCGGGTCTGGCGAACGCGGTCGCGTATGGTCATATGGTGATATTACGTGTTGTCAACACGCAATGCAAGTGACCGCGAGACTGGGAGCACCCGTTCTTTCCCTAAGGTCCAACTAGACAAAGGTGTTAGGCAGCGCAAGATTTGCCGCGCCGGCCTGTGAACGTAAAGACTCCAAGCCACGACCAATGCGCATCGAAGAGTTCATCGACCCCTCCGCCCTCGTCGGGCGTCCTGACGCAAATGGTCGCGCGGGAAGGCCGCAGGCCATGGATGCTGACCGCGCCCTGGCCAACGTGCTGCCGCTGATCGTCTGGACGTGCGACGCGCAGGGTCGACTCGAGTGGGTCAATGACCGGTGGTTCGAGCTCACTGGCCTCAGCGAGGAGGAAACGCTCAACAACAAAGGGGCACTTGTCGCCGTCCATCCCGATGACCGCGCCGAGCTCGCGCGACAGTGGACGAATGCGCTCGAGACTTCGTCCGTCACGGAGCTCGAGTATCGCATTCGCAACACCTCCGGTGAGTACCGTTGGCACCTCGCTCGAGTCGCGCCGTTGCGCGACGCCGGCGGAGAGATCGTCCGATGGGTGGCCGCGGTGCTCGACGTTCACGACCGGCGCGTGGCTGACGACGCGAGGCGCGCGTCGGAGCGGCGGTTCGATTCGTTCTTTCATCTCAGTCCGATACCGATGGCGATCACGCGCCAATCGGACGGCGCATTTCTCCACGTCAACGAGGCGTTCACCACGCTGACGGGCTACGAACGCGACGAGGCACTGGGCGAGACGTCGGTGAGCCTCGGAATATTGTCGGCCGACACGCGTACTGCGCTCCTCTCGTTCTTCAGCGACGGCAACGGGCGGAGTTTCGAGGTCCCCGCCCGGACGAAAGACGGACGCTCGCTGACGCTGCTGCTGTCCAATGCGCGCATCGAGATCGACGGGGTTTCCTGCTTCCACAGCACGGCGACGGATCTGACGGAGCGTCGAGCGATGGAGGACGCGCTGCGCGAGAGCGAAGCGCAAGCCCGTGCTGCCGAGGAGGCTCTCCGTCGCGCGAATCAACAGAAGGACGACTTTCTCGCGCAGCTCTCGCACGAGCTTCGCAATCCGCTGGCTCCGATCCTCCTCTCGGCGCGGCTGCTCGAGGAGCGTGTCGATGGCGATGCACGGCGCGACGTCGACATCATCGTTCGCCAGGTGAAGCACGTGTCTCGTCTGGTCGACGATTTGCTCGACGTCGTGCGAATTGCACGAGGCGCGGTGACGCTGTCGAAGACCCGGCTCGAACCGGCGATCGCCATCGCTCGTGCGGTTGCCGAGACGGCGCCGCTATTTGAACAGCGCGGCCACAAGCTGGAGATCGACATTCCCAAACGGGGACTCGCAGTCGATGCCGACGAGGAGCGCCTGACGCAGATCTTCGACAACCTGCTGTCCAATGCCGCGCGCTACACTCCGCCGCGAGGAACCATTCGCGTGAGCGGGTGGACGGAAGCCGACGACGTCATCCTCAGCGTTCGAGACAACGGCCGCGGAATCGAACCGTCGTTGCTTCCTCATCTGTTCGAGACGTTCGTTCAGGGGCCTCGCGGTACCGACCGCGCCGAAGGTGGACTCGGTGTGGGGCTGTCACTCGTCCAGGCGCTCGCGCAACTTCACGGCGCAACAGTGGCAGTGCATAGCGATGGCCACGGCCTCGGCAGCGAGTTCACGGTCCGGCTGCCCGCGGCGGCTCCGGTTTCTCAGAAGCGTTCGTCGACGTCTCCAACCGCGAGCGAAATGTGCAATGAGCCGACGGGCATGGGAAAGCGCGTCCTGATCGTCGACGATCATCGCGACATAGCCGATAGCCTTTCGCGACTGCTGCGATTGCTCGGCTATGATGTTCGCACGGCGTTGAACCCGCTGGACGCAATCTCGGTCGCCGAAGCATTCCGGCCACACGTTGCGCTCGTAGACCTTGGCCTCCCCGTGATGGACGGGTACACGTTGGCGATGAAGGTTCGCGAACGGCTTGACGACCGCGCGCCCGTGCTGATTGCGCTGAGCGGATACAATCGGCCGGAGGATTTTCGTCGCAGCGAGGCCGCAGGCTTCGCGGCGCACCTGACGAAGCCCGTCGACTGCGACGACCTGGTGAACGCGCTCAACAACTTCGCGCCGTCGCTCGCAAACGATGGGTGAAGGCGCGGTCAGTCGGCGCGCAAGGCGTTGACTGGATCGACACGCGTCGCGCGGCGCGCCGGGACAAAGGCCGCGCCGATCCCGATTCCCAACAACAACACCGCCGCTCCAGCGAGCGCCGCGGGATCCAGCGGACTCACCTCGAACAGCTGGGTTACGAGCAAGCGACCACCGAGCGCCGATCCGACGAGCCCGACCAGCGCACCGATGCCGATGACCCCGGCGGCCTCGGCGAGCACGAGCCGATAGACATCGCGCGCGCCCGCGCCGAGGGCGATGCGAACGCCGATGTCCCGCGTTTGCTGCCTAACGGTGGCGGACATCACGCCATAGAGCCCGATCGCCGACAGCAGCAGCGCTACAAGGCTAAAGCCTGTCAACACCAACGCGCTGAGGCGCGGCTGCGCGAGGGGCGCGTCGAGCAGCTCGTCCATCGTGCGGGCGTCGAAGATGACGAGACTCGGATCCACATCGTGAACGGCCGCCCGTAGGGCGGGCATCATCGTGCCTAACGGGCCGGCCGTGCGCACAGCCATGTATCCGTTCCAGAACGGCTGCATCTGCTCCGTGTTGAAGTAAGCGACCGGGCCCGTCTTCTTGAGCTCACGGTAATGCGTGTCCTCGGCGACGCCGACGACGGTGAAGCTGCCGCCTTTCGTCATCTCGACGACCTGCTTGCCAATCGGGTCCTGCCCGGGCCAGAACTGGCGCGCCAACGTCTCGTTCACGACGACGACAGGCTGGGCGCCTTGGGTGTCCGACCGGAGGAGACCTCGACCTCTTCGGATCGGGATGCCGAAGGTGCGGAAGTAGTCGGGTCCGACA
>DATEPP010000673.1:0-2030 GCA_035273165.1 Gemmatimonadaceae bacterium | reverse complement strand
TTGTGCAGCTTCATCTTGAAGTTGCCGATGCCGAGCGCGCCGAATGCGATCGCGCCTTCGCGCGTTGCGCCGTCATCGTTCACTTCCACGCCTTCCACCCCGAGCGGCGGCACGGCATTCAGATCGACGACCACCTTGAACTTCCCTGCCCACGCGGCACGCGGCACCAGCATGATGCCCGCGGGGCCGGCGTTCAGCAGGACCTCGTTGCCCTCCACCGCGCCTGCGGCCTGCGATGGTTCGCGCAGCGGCACCGAGTGCACCGTTCCACCAAAGCGATCACAGATCTCCTTCGATACGCGCTCGCCATCCTCCGGCTTGCGCGACGTGATCCGAACGTCGGCGCCCGCCTTCGCGAAGAGGCCGGCGGCGCGCGTGCCTACGGGTCCCGTGCCCGCGGTGACGACGATCTTCCGCCCCTTGACGCTGCCGCCGAGCGCCTGCGTGATCTTCACGACGGCGGCGACGGCGGTGGTGTTCGACCCGTTGGAGTCGAGCATGGTCGAGACGCGCATCGGGCCGAAGAATGCCTTGTTGGCGGCGGCCAGCAGCTTCTCGCCGGCGGACATGTCGGAGCCGCCGATGAAGATCGCGGTGTTCTTCAGATCCTTCGGACCGCGCGTGAAGATGCAGCCGTGTACGAGATCACGAACCTCGTTCTCGGTGACGCCGCCCTCGCTCATGATGCGGTCGGCGCCCGCGTCGTACGCGACGACCTGATCGAAGACGCTCGGAAGACGCGAGCTGTCGAGCTGCAGCAGGAGTTTGAGCATGGGTGACGGCGGGATGAGGTTGATCGGAGGCGGATGGGAAAGCTACTACGACCGAAACGCATCGAGGGGCGAGATATCCTCGCCCCTCGATGTGCAATACAGGCTGCGTTACGTGCGGCGTTCCATGCTGCAACGCATGACGCCGGGCGCCATGTCGCTGCGAGCCGTTACTTGCTGTCTGCGCCGCCGGCGAACGGGTGCGTGGCCGTCTTCGCGGACGAGATGACGTTGTCGATCTTCGGCTCGTTCTTCATGGCGCGAGCGATCGACTCCTTGGTCGCCTGATAGTTGTACGCGAAGATCTTCTTGTCGTCGGACGCATCCCAGTGGATGAACACGCCGACGATGACCACGAGATCCTCGACGCGATCCTTCGGAATGACGCCGGCCGAAACCGAGTCGACGACGGCGCGTGCGACGGCCGCCTGCGCGGGACCAAACATCTGAACCGCCTGCTTCGCACCCTTGATCGTGACCTTGTTGAAGAGGATCGTGTCCGGCTTCGCAGGAAGGTTCGGCGCAACCACGGCGAGAAGCGTGGTGAAACCGTCCTTGTTGTTCGTCAGGGCGTTCGTGAACGCCTGACCCGCATGTCCCGACTTGGAACCGATGATGAGATCGATGTGCGCGACTTCGTTGCCATCGCCCACGAGGGATTCGCCCAGCGAGAAATCAGCTGCCATGATCACTACCTCCGTACCGGTGAGAAAGGATTGCTACGCACACCATCTCGTGATGACTCGTTGAATTCATCGGGAGTCGTGGATCCGTACAGTCGTGTGCGCTTGTCGAGATGCGCATACGCTGGCGGGCCGTGAACATGGGTTGACCGAGGGTTGCGTGTCAAGCGGAGCCGGATGAAGATCGCATGACGCCGGGTTCCAAGGTTCGCGCGAGTAGTGCAAGTTTGGTCCATGCGAGTTCCCATCGTGACGTTTCGGCTGGCGAACGGCCTGACCGTGACACTCTCGGAGGATCACACGGCTCCCATCGTGGCCGTGAACCTGTGGTATCACGTCGGCTCGGCGAACGAGCGACCGGGGCGAACGGGATTCGCGCATCTGTTCGAGCACATGCTCTTCCAGGGCTCCGCGCATGTCGGCGCAAACGAGCATTTCGAGATCGTGCAGCGTGCGGGCGGGACGCTCAACGGTTCAACCTGGCTCGACCGTACGAACTATTTCGAGACGGTGCCATCCAACCAGCTGGCGACTGCGCTCTGGCTGGAGGCGGACCGGATGGGGCAGCTGCTTCCGG
>DATEPP010000672.1:0-5621 GCA_035273165.1 Gemmatimonadaceae bacterium | reverse complement strand
GGAGAGCGCGCTGGCACGCATCGTCACGATGATGCGACAGGCACAAGGGAGTCGCGCGCCGATCCAGCGACTCGCGGACCGTGTCAGCGCCGTGTTCGTGCCCACGGTCATCGGCATCGCGGTGGTCACGTTCGTCGTGTGGATTCTCGCGGGCCGAGCATCAGGAAACGCTGTCGCCCACGCGTTCGCGGCGAGCATCGCCGTACTCATCATCGCGTGTCCATGCGCGATGGGGCTCGCGGTACCCACGGCGGTCATGGTTGCAACGGGGAAGGGCGCCGAGCTGGGGCTTCTGATCAAAGGGGGTGAAGCGCTCGAGCGCGCTGGCGCGATCGATACCGTAATTCTCGACAAGACGGGCACTGTTACCGAGGGACGACCGGCAGTGACGGACGTGGTGACGACCGGTCCCGTTAGGCAGGAGGAACTGCTGCGGATCGCGGCGAGTGTCGAGCAGTCGTCCGAGCATCCGATCGCCGCCGCGATTGTGAGACGCGCACGGGAGCTGGGAATCGAGCTCACCGGCGCGACCGAGTTCCGCAACGTCAGCGAGGGAGGTCGCGGCGTCACGGCCCGGTTGAACGGGAGCGTCGTGTTGGCCGGCAACGAAGCGATGATGCGAGCGCGCCATGTAGACGTCGCTCCGTTACGCGACGCAGCGGACCGCGTGGCGTCGGAGGCGAAGTCGATCGTGTACGTCGCAGTCGGGCAGGAGCGCCAGGAGCTGCTCGGCCTGATCGCCGTGGCGGATCCGATCCGCGACAGCTCGCCGGCAGCGCTTGCATCGCTCCGACGAATGAATCTCGACGTCGTGCTCCTGACTGGCGACAACAGACCCACAGCCGAGGCGATCGCGCGCGAGGCGGACATCGACGTCGTCGTGGCGGAGGTGCTTCCCGAGGGGAAAGTCGACGAGGTGCGGCGGATGCAGAGCGAGGGGCACGTCGTCGCAATGGTCGGCGACGGAGTCAACGACGCCCCAGCGCTCGCCCAGGCCGACGTCGGCTTCGCCCTCGGCAGCGGCACCGACGTCGCCATCGACGCGAGTGATGTCACGGTGATGCGCTCGGATCTCACCGCGGTCGCGGCCGGGATCGCGCTTGCGCGCCGAACGATGCGCACGATGCGGCAGAATCTCTTCTGGGCCTTTGTTTACAACGTCATCGGCATTCCGATCGCAGCCGGAGTTCTCTATCCCCGATTTGGATTGCTCCTGAGCCCCGTGCTCGCGAGTGCGGCGATGGCACTGAGCTCGGTGAGCGTCGTCTCGAACAGCTTACGATTGCGCCAGTTTCGCGGCGCGGAGTGGTGATCATGACTCGTCCGCACGAGGAGGTGGCTTCCTGTGGCTGTGGCTCCGGCGAAAATCGGAAGGCAGCCGCGGTGGACTCCGCAATCAAGGAACGGAATCAGAAGCGGCTTCGACGCATCGAGGGGCAGGTGCGCGGGCTGCAGAAGATGGTCGAGGAGGAGCGCTACTGCGCCGACATCATGGTGCAGATCTCCTCGGTGCAGGAAGCGCTGCGCAGTGTTGGACGTGAGCTGTTGCGCAACCATCTCAAGCACTGCGCGACGACGGCGATCCGCGCGAGCGATGCGGATGCGGAGCGGATGTACGAGGAATTGGTGGAGTTGATGAGGATAGGCGGCTAGGGGCAGAGCGTTCGAAGGTACAGATCTCGACCGAAGAGCAGTCGATCGGGTGCAGGGCGTTCGAAGGTACAGATCTCGACCGAAGAGCAGTCGATCGGGGGTGCACGGCGGCTTCATGCCAAATTTGGCCTGTGCGCATCATCACTCGCGTCGAGCATCAGGGTGTGCAGGCCAAATTTGGCATGGTGCCGCCTAGCACCCCCGATCGACTGCTCGTGAATCGCGCATCGTAACGTCCCGACAGCCCTGATCGACTGCTCGTCATTGGCGCAGCGAAGCATTCGGGCACAACCCACCTAGCACCTGGCACCTGGCACCTTCATTATCCTCCATCTCTCCCGGAGGCCCCATGTCCAACCGACGCGCCTTCCTCGGCACCATGATCGGCGCGAGTGCTGCGCTGCCGATGGTCAAGCTTCCCGTTATGCGCGCCGACGCGTTTCGGCGTTTGGCGCGGGCGCAGCAGATCACCGAGGACGAGGCGTACTGGGCCGAGATCCAGCGCGCGTTCGATCTCGACCGGACGATGGTGAACCTCAACAACGGTGGCTGCAGTCCCGCGCCGAGCCATGTGCTCGAGCAGATGATCCGGGATCTGCGATTCTCGAATGAGCTGCCGGTGGAGCACATGTGGGGTGTGCTCGAGCCGCGCATCGAGAGTGTGCGGCGCGAGCTCGCGCGGGATTTCGGCTGCGACGCGGAGGAGATGGCAATCACGCGCAACGCCTCCGAGTCGAACGAGAACATGATTTTCGGACTCGATCTCAAGCGCGGCGACGAAGTCATCATCACAACGCAGAACTATCCGCGAATGCAGACTGCCTGGCGGCAGCGCGAGCGACGCGACGGAATCGTCGTCAAGGCCGTCAGGCAAGACACGCCGCCGAAGAGCGCGGACGAATACGTCGCGCGCATCGCCGAGGCGATCACGCCACGGACGCGTGTCATCGAGGTCATGCACATCAGCTTCATGACCGGCTACATCGCGCCCGTGCGCCGCATCGTCGATCTGGCGAAGCCGAAGGGGATCGCGGTGTTCGTCGACGGCGCGCACGCGTATGCGCATTTTCCGTTCACACGCGACGAGCTGGGGTGCGATTACTACGGAACGAGCCTCCACAAGTGGCTGATGGCGCCGATCGGCACCGGCTTTTTGTATGTCCGTCGCGAGAAGATTGCATCGCTCTGGCCACTGATGGCGGCGACGGCGGAGCAGACGAACGACATCCGCAAGTACGAAGAGATCGGCACGCATCCCGCCGCGAACCACAATGCGATTGCGGTGGCGCTCGCGTTTCACCGCGCTATCGGATCCGAGCGGAAGATCGCGCGGCTGCGGCAGCTGCGTGACCGGTGGGCGAAGCGGCTCCTTGCGGCGAGCGATCGCGTGAAGATGTTGACGCCGATCGGGCCTAACGAGAGCGGCGCCATCGGCGTCGTCGCGGTGGATGGAATGGACATCGGCAAGCTTCAGGGATGGCTGCTGGCGAAGCATCGCATCGTGACGACGCCCCTCATCCATCCGGAGTTCAATGGCCTCCGGGTAACGCCGAATGTGTACACAACACTGGACGAGATCGATCTCTTTGCGGATCGAATGGAGCAGGCGATCCGGAGAGGTGTCGCGTGAGCTCGGCTCAAAAGCGTTGGCGCGGATTCACGCGGGCACGTACGGACGCGACGCGGACACATCGAAGCAGGCGTCCGCGGTCGTCGATTCCTTCGCGGTCGTCGATTCTATTGTTGTCCGTGTTAGTCTGCGCCAACGCTTTTGTTGCCGCGGCGCAGCAGCCAACTGCGACGACGGTCATTCTCGTGAGGCATGCAGAGAAGGCCGACGCGCCAGCGAACGATCCCCCGCTGACCGAAGCCGGTGCGACGCGGGCCCGGGCATTGATGGCGATCGCGCGGGACGCGGGCGTCACAGCCGTGATCACGACGCAATTCGCCCGGACGAAGGAAACGGCGCGGCCGGCCGCGGAGGCGCTCGGGATCACGCCCGAGATCGCGCGTGCGGGAGGGAGCGCCGGGCAGCACGCACAGGACGTCGCGCGCATGGTGCTGGCCCATGCCGGGGGCGTCGTGCTCGTCGTCGGTCACAGCAATACCATCCCGGCCATTGTGACCGCGTTAGGCGCGCCACAACCGCCGCCGATCTGCGACAGTGAATACGACAACCTCTATGTGGTGACGCTGGTTCCGAACGCCCCGGCTCATGTGATCCGGGCGCGGTATGGCGCGCCGTCGCCGGCCGAGGCTGGCTGCGGAACGATGATGAAGCCCTAACGAATCCTGAGGGCCACGCCCCGCGCGACGATCATCGGCCAGGAGTTGGGATCGGCCAGCGGCTGCGTGAGGACGGAGTCGCGCAGCGCGACCGCCTCGGCGTGGCGATCGGCTTTCGCCGCGCAGAAGCCCCGGATCGCCTGGGGCAGCGGCCGGTCCACATCGGGCGCGCGCGTCACTTCGGCAAGCGCCGCGTCGCAACTCCCCGCGAAGAGGAGATCGAGCGCGCGGAAGGAGTGAGCGTATTGCTGGCCGAGGGCCGAGGGGTGGGACGTGGTGAAGCGGTCGAGCAGCGCGGTGGCCTGCGCATGTCGCTTGGTGAGGACCGCGGCCTCGATCGAATCGGCGAGCGGAAAGAGCATCGGTCCCCGAAGAAGCTCATCGTAGAGCGAGCGGGCCTTTGCGACCTGTCCGTCGAAGGCAGCGGCGATGGCCATCCCGTGTTGCGCCCAGCTCGTCAGCGAATAGTTCCCGCGCGCGTCGCCACTCTCGAGCACGGCGGTGAACGCGGACATTGCGTCCGCATAACGACCGTCGAATAGCACTTGCTGCGCGGACTGGAGGCGGTCGGAGGCGCGGCGGTCGAGCGCGACGTCGCCGCTGCTAGTGGCGAGTGTCTGGTGGCGACTGGCGAGGGAGGCTTGTCTGGCCACGGGCGCGGGGCCGGTCGCCGAGTCTTTCGCCTGCGGCGAGGCAACGCGTGGGCAAGCGAGTAGTTCGACGGCAACGCAAACGGAGACGATCGCGGGTGACCACCCACCGAGCAGCGAGCGCATGACGGCATCCCTCGAGAATCGCGCAGAGGGTTTGACACCGCGAATGGCAAAAGGGATGGCCGTCCGGCCATCCCCTTTTGCCACTCGCGTGTCTGCTCGCTCGCTGGCGCTTGCTCGAAGCTTATTTGAAGTCGCTCGCGCTTTGCGCTCGCTCCTGCTCTCCACCAGCCACCAGCCACCAATCACGCGGTCGGGCGGTCCTCGCGTTCCGGTGCGGTACGGGCGGGCTGCTCGATCGGCGCGAGGGCTTCGATGGCGGGGCCGTTCAGGACTTTCCCGTAGGGATCGAAGCGCGAGCCGTGGCAGGGGCAGTCCCAGCTCTTTTCGGCCGAGTTCCACTCGACAATGCACTTGAGGTGCGTGCAGACCGCGGAGCAGTGGTGGAGTGTGCCGCTCTCGTCCTTGTAGACCGCGACCTTGTGCATGCCGTGCCTAACGACTCGACCCTCGCCGGCGGCGATGTCCTGCTCGTCGACGTGGTCGGGAGCGAGGTAGTCTTTCACGTACTGGACGGCAACGTCGACGTTCTCCTTGGCGAACTCCTTGATCGAGTCAGTGGAGAGCGTCACACGCCTCGGGTCGTAGATCTTTTCCCACGGATTCTCGCGTCCCATGACGAGGTCCGTGAGGAGGATGCCGGCGATCGTACCGTGCGTCATACCCTGACCGGAATCGCCGGACGCCATGTAGACATTGTTGGCACCGTCTGGATTGCGGCCGATGAAGGCGACGTAGTCGTTAGGCTCGAGGACCTGGCCTGACCAACGGTAGATCACCTCGCCGGCGACCGGCCAATGCTCGCGCATCCACTGCTCGAGTCGTCGCCAGCGCGCCTCGGCGTCGTCCTTGTGGCCGGTCTTGAAGTCTTCGCCGCCGACGATGAGCGCGTCGTAGAGGATGTCGCCC
>DATEPP010000671.1:0-1502 GCA_035273165.1 Gemmatimonadaceae bacterium | reverse complement strand
GTCTCACTCGATGGGGAACGGAAGACCGTGCTCGACCTTCCCGCCATATCCGCTCTGGGTGTCGCCAACGGCGTGCTCCTGTACGCGACCGTGTCGCACGCGATCATGGCGGTGTCGTTCGACGTTGCGCGGCGACGGCTCGGCAGCAAAACCGTGCTCGTGGTCGACGACGTGAACGTCGGGCGATGGGGAGACCCGGTGGCCGCGCTATCGGCTCGCGGCACGCTCGTGTACGAGACGGGAGCCTCGCAGCGCGAGCTGGATCTGGTCTCTGCCGGAGGCGCGATCACGCCGCTTGTCATGGACCGAAAATTGGTCGCGACCTTTCCCCGTTTTTCACCCGATGGCCGCCGGCTGGCACTCTCGATCCTCGATGGAAACGTGATGGATATCTGGGTGTACGAGATGACCTCGAATACGCTGCAGCGCCTCACGACCGGAGGAGCAGACAGGTCGGAGTGGACACCCGACGGCAAGCGCCTGCTTTTTCGAACTGATCGAAACGGCACCGAGCAGCTCTGGTGGCAGCCAGCGGATGCGAGCCAGCCAGCCGAGTCCTTGTTCACCGGCCCGTCCCCGACGCCCGAGGGAGTGATGTCGCCTGATGGCGCCTACCTTGTTTACCGGCTGAACGACCGCAAGAACGGGCGTGATCTCTGGTACCGGCGTCTCACCGGAGATCCGAAGCCCACACCAATCGCGACAAGCGGCGTGGACGAGCTGATGCCTCGCGTTTCGCCGAACGGCAAGTGGGTGGCCTACGTTTCGGAGATCTCGGGTCATCGGGAGGTGTACGCGCGCGCTTTCCCAGCGCTGGGTGGGGTGTTCCAGGTGTCCGCTGGGGGCGGGGACGAGCCCCTGTGGAGTCGCGACGGCACGCGCCTGTACTACCGGTCCGGCCGTGAATTCATTGCGGCAACGCTCTCGATTGGCGAACGCGAACTGCATGTCGCACGGAGGGAGAAGCTCTTCGAGGGCGACTACGTGACCGGTGACGTTCACGCCAGCTGGGACGTGGCACCCGACGGCCGCTTCCTCGTGGTGAATCCGCTCCGCAACGCCCAGACGATAGTCGTGCACGATTGGCGCGACGAGCTTCAGGCGCGTCTGAGCAGCGCGCACTGACGGCGGCTCGAGGACTCGGGGCCTATCTCTCCGCGAGCGCCTCCAAATGAGAGATTCGACTTGTGCGCCGACTCCCCATAATCACCCCGCGAGTTGTGCCACCGCCTCACCGATCCGCGTAACCGCCGCGTCGAGGTCCGCCTGCGCGGACGCGAACGACAGGCGCACGCATCCCTCGCCGCGTTTGCCGAACGCCGCGCCGTCGATCGCCGCGACACCGTGCTCCTCGAGCAGCCGGTCGGCGAACATGCGCGAGGAGAAGCCGTGCTTTTCGAGCAGGGCCGAGAAGTCGGGGAATACGTAGAATGCGCCGGCCGGAACGGGGCACTCGACGCCCGGCAGCGCGTTGAGGCCGCGCACGAGCAGATCGCGTCGCA
>DATEPP010000670.1:0-4158 GCA_035273165.1 Gemmatimonadaceae bacterium | reverse complement strand
GCGGTCGCGGCAACCAGGCGCCCGTCGTGAACACCGGTGATTATCTCGTGACGCTGCAGGTTGGCGGGCGCACGTACAAGCAGGTGCTGCGTGTCGAGCGGATGTCAGGCGGCGACGACACGGGGTTCAATTTTGGATCTGATGACGACAAGCAGTGAGTAGTGGCGAGTGGCGAGTGGTTAGTGAATTCGGGAGGCCGGCGCACAGCGCCGGCCTTTCATTTTCACTCGCCACTCGCCACCAGTCTCACCACTTGATCCCCCCGACATCACGAAGCGCATCTTCACACTCTGCTAAACACGGCCGGAGCGTCTCCTGGGTGTGGTCGCCCATGTGGCCGATGCGGATCGTGGTATCCTTGAGCTTTCCGTAGCCGGTGCCGATGACGAAGCCGCGGCGAGCGACGGCATTGACGACATCGGCGCTCTTGAGACCTTCCGGCAGCGTGATCGCCGTGACGGTCGGCGAGCGGGCTTCTTCGGGCGCGAGGATGGCGATCTCGAGATCGACGCGGGTCACGGCGCGCTTGAGCCAGGCCGCGGTGGCATCGCGCATTGCGTCGTGACGCTCCCACCGGCGTTCGATGCCCTCGCGCAGAACATCGGCGAGCTGTGCATCGAGGGCGTAGAGGAGCGACAATGCCGGAGTCGCCGGCGTCTGATTCTTCGCCGCGAACTCCTCGAACTCCACGACGTCGAAGTAGAGGCCGCGATCGGCGACGTCGCGGGCCCGACGGAGGAATTCGGTAGACGCGACGCCGAAGGCGAGGCCCGGCGGGAGCGCGAGCGCCTTCTGCGATCCCGTGAGGACGAAGTCGAGCCCCCATTCGTCGAAGCGCAGTTCGGCGCCGGCGACGCCGGTGACGCTGTCGACGATGCACAGCGCATCGCGCTTGTGCGCGAGCTCCGTCACGGCGCGGACGTCGGTGAGCGCTCCGGTCGAGGTCTCCGAGTGGACGACCGTCACCGCCGCATAACGACGCGCGGCCAGTCGCGATTCCACTTCGTTCAGATCGAACGTCTGGCCCCATGGGGCGTCGACGACATCGACCTCGCGCGCGCACGCGCGGGCAATCTTGGCGAAGCGGCTGGAAAAGGCGCCATTCACGAGGGCGAGCAGCGGCCCGGGCGGCGCATTGCGCACCGCGCCTTCCATGAGTCCGCTCGCTGAGGACGTGCTGATGTAGACCGGACGCGCCGTGAGAAAGACGTCGCGCAGGCCGGCCTCGAGCCGGGCGAAGAGCTCCTCGAATGCTCGGCCGCGATGCGCGATCATCGGTCGCGTCATCGCGGCGAGGATCTCGGGTCGCACCTCGGTCGGACCGGGGAGGAAGAACGTGCCGAAGGTAGTGATGGTGGTGGTCGGTGGTCGGTAATCGGTAATCGGTATTTGGAAGCTAGTTCTTTCGCGTCGATCACCTAGTGTTGACCGGTCACGATCTGCTCGAGCTGCGTGAAGCTTGCCACCTCGAGATCCGCCACGGCAACAACGTTTGCGCGCCGGGCGAAGCCGGTGTACGCGGCAAACGTGTTGACGATCCCGACGAGCTTCGCGTCCGTCGCACCGTCGCCAATGGCGAGGACGGGGCGGCCTAGGCGTCCGTCTTCGATCAGTGCTTCGACGACTATGGGCTTGCCTGGCTGCGTCGTGAGCGGTGAGCTCCGATCGAAATCCCGATAGTTGGCACTCTCGTCGAAGCGCAGGGAGACGGCATGGACGTCGGTGTCATCGAAGCCCAGCAGCCTGGCTACCGGCATGATTGCGTCGCGAATCCCACCGCTCACGAGGATGACACGCACGCCCGCGGCTCGCATCGCGGTGATGGCGTCAGTGGCGCCCGGCGCGATGGTTCGCTCGTACTCCGCGGCGAGCGCAGCGATGTCCCCACGCGTCGGCTGGATCATCGTCAGGCGGTGGCCGTAGATCGACTCGAGTGGGATCTCGCCCTTCATCGCCTTGTCGGTGAGCCCGACGATTCGCGCCATCACTTCGGGCCCGCGACGCGCCGCGAGGAAGTCGATTCCCTCGACGCCACAGAGTGTCGAATCCACGTCGAGCACGACAGACGCGTAGGCGGGCACTTGCCGCGGCGCGCTCAGAAGAGATTGCCCGGCGCGAGCAACGCCGCCGGATCGAGCGCGTGCTTCATCGCGGTCATCATACCGAGCTGCAAAGCGGTGAGCTGCAGCGGGAGCCACTTTCGCTTGATCTTGCCGATGCCGTGTTCCGCGGCGACGGTGCCGCCGAGCCCGACCACATACTTGAGCGTTTGCTCAACGACCTGCTCCATCCGGGCGAGCTCGGCGGCGTCACGGGCGATGAAGTTCTGATGCGGGTGGCCGTTGCCGGCGTGACCGTACGTCACCGGCTGGTCGATCCCCGCGTCGGCAGCCAGGCGCCGTGATTCGCGGATCGCTGCCTTGAGATGGCGATACGGCACGGCCCAATCGGTCGAGACGCGTCGCCCGCCCGCGCCACGATACCGATTGCCGCGCTCGATCATCGTCGAGGGGACGGTGTGGCGGAGTCGCCGTGCGTCTCGCAAGGCAGCGGAGCCCTCGTACACGAGAATGTCGTTCTCCGCCGCCGCGCATTCCGCGGCGATGGCGAGCCACGCATCGAGCGGGACCTCGCTCCCACCCGCTGCTGCCTGCTCGACGTAGACCAGCGCGCCCGCCCCCGATGCCCATTCCGCGGCGCCTTCGGCCGTGCGCGCAACGTCGAGCGCCTGGCCGTCGAAGTACTCGAGACAGCGCGGGGACACCACCGTGGATGAGCGCGCCGCGACGATGAAATCGAATGCGACATCTTCCGCGGGAAAAGGGATGGCGAGACCCGACACGTTAGGCGGCAGCGGAAGGAGACTCAGCTCGGCCTCGAGGATGACGCCGAGTGTTCCCTCGCTGCCGATGAACCAATCGATCGGGTCGTGAACGGGCGCATAGCCGACGGTGTTCTTCTCGAGCCGTGTCCGGCGCAGCTCGTGCACGCTTCCATCTGCCAGTGCGACGCGGAGCCCGGCGATATGCGGCCGCGTCGCGCCGTAGAGAAGACTCCGCGCGCCCGACGCATTGCACGCGATCGCGCCGCCGAGGGTCACATCCTCTTCACTCGTGGGATCGGGGGCGAACAACAAGCCCTCGGCGGCGAGCTGCCGTTTCAGATCGCCGAGGTTGACGCCGGCCTGGACGCGAATCGTTAGGTGCTCGCGATCGACGTCGGCGACGTCGGTGAGGCCGCGCATGGAGAGCAGGATGCCGCGGTCGGTGATCGATGCGCCGGTCGTACTGGTCTGGCCGCCGGCTGGCGTCACGTTCACCTGGTCGGCGCTTGCCTGTCGAAGCAGCGCGACGACTTCTGCTTCGCTCGTGGGGCGCGCCACGCTCTCCGGCACGCGCTCGAGCCCCGACGCGTCGTGGGCGAACGACTGCCTAACGCCAATGTCGTAAGACGGCGTCAAGAGCAGATTCCTCGCTCCGCTCGGAATGACAATCTGTCTACGCCTCGAAGCGCACGACTGTCGCCGTCACGACGTCGGGGAGGTCGAGGAGCTTGCGGCGGATGTCCGGACCCGCGACGCCATCCACAGAGATCGCGGCCAGTGCCTCACCGCCCTGCGCCAGGCGCGCCTGGTGATACTCGGCGATGTTCACCCCCGCGTCGCCGAGCAAGGTGCCGACGCGTCCGATGACGCCGGGGACGTCGTTGTTGGTGAGCACGATGAGGGTCTGCCGCGGCGTGACGTCGACGTGGAAGCTGCCGATTCTCGTGAGACGCGGCGTCGCGTCCGGCGCGGCGCTGCCGGCGACGGCTAACTCCTGCATTCCACCGGAGAGCGCGACCTCGAGCCCGAATGGCGCGCCGACCGGCGATTCAGAGACCGACAGCTCGAGGCCGCGCGCTTCGGCAAGGGTGCGGGCGTTGATGAGATTCAATCTGTCGGTCTCGACGACGCCCTGGAGCACGCCGACGGCGGCTGACGAGAGCAGGAGGTCACCCGCATCGACGAGCGCGCTGCCGCAACGTACCGAGAGTCGCCGCACGGCGCGGAGACCCTGGTCGGCGAGGATCGCGCGTGTGACCATCGCCGCGCGCTGCGCGACGAGCATCGCCGGCTGCACCTCGCGCCAGCGGCCGTCGCCTAACGACACTGAGGCG
>DATEPP010000669.1:0-1342 GCA_035273165.1 Gemmatimonadaceae bacterium | reverse complement strand
GGACTATCCGCAGGCGCAAGAGAGCTAAGCGATCGCGCTGCGGCTGCCAGTCCCACCGAGGACGTCCTGCACCTCCAGCTCCTCGCGCGCCCGCGCGAGCGCCGCATCCAGCGTTGGGCAGAGGTGCTCCTCGCCAATCTCTTCGATGAGGACCGAGCGACGGAGTGCCTGCAGCGGCTGCGGCTGTACCTCTGAGAGGAGCACGAGCGTCCCGTCGCCTCGGCTGCGATGGACAACATCGGTAAGTGTATGCAGGCCCGTGGCGTCGATCACGGGAACGCGGCGCATTCGAAGAATCAGCACGCGCGGCTTTCGCGCTACGCGCGCGAGCGTGTCCTTGAACGTCTCGGCGGCGCCAAAGAAGAAGGGACCGTTGATCTCGTAGATCTCGACTCCTGGCGGGAGTGGCGGGAAGGTGCCCAGCTCGTCGCTCCCCTCCTCGTCGAGCATCTCCGGCGTCATCTGACTGACGTTCGTCATGTTCGCCATGCGGCGCATGAAGAGGAACGCTGCCAGCACCATGCCGACCTCGATCGCGACCGTGAGGTCCACGAGCACGGTGAGGAGGAACGTGGCCACGAGCACCAACACGTCACTGCGCGGCGACGTGAGCTCGGCGCGGAAGACGCGCCATTCGCTCATCTGATAGGCCACCACGAGAAGAATGCCGGCGAGCGTCGCCATCGGGATGAGCGCGGCCCAGCGGCCGAAAAAAAGCGTCACGAGCAGCACGGTGACGGCGTGCGCTATGCCGGCCACCGGCGTCCGTCCGCCGTTCTTGATGTTCGTGGCCGTGCGCGCGATCGCACCCGTCGCGGGAATTCCACCGAACAGCGGCGACGCGATATTCGCGACGCCCTGCGCGACGAGCTCCATGTTCGATCGATGGCGGCCTCCGATCATTCCGTCCGACACGACCGCCGAGAGCAATGACTCGATGGCGCCGAGCAGCGCGATGGTGAATGCGGGCCGCACCAGCGTCGTGACATCGGCGAACGAGAGGTGAGGCAGCACGGGATGGGGGAGCGATGCCGCAAGCGTCCCGAACCGACTGCCGATCGTCTCGACGTCGAGTGAGAAGAGGTGGGCCGCAATCGTCGTCGCGAGGAGCGCGATGAGAGGACCGGGAATACGCCGGCTCACCCGCGGCCAGAGCACGATGATCACGATCGACGCGAGGCAGAGACCGACGGCGGCGCCGTTGACCGTGTGCATGTTCTGGCCGAAGACATGAAACCGCTCGATGAAGTCGGCCGGCACGGCGCCCATCCTGAGACCGAGGGCGTCCTTCACCTCACCGCTGGCGATGATGACCGCTATGCCGGCCGTGAAACCCGTGATG
>DATEPP010000668.1:0-6278 GCA_035273165.1 Gemmatimonadaceae bacterium | reverse complement strand
CCTCGACGATGCCCTGTGCATAACGAGCCTGGAACTCCGGCGTGCGCATCGCTGCTTCCTGCTCGGGGATGATGACGAACGCGCCCTCGGTGAGCACCATCGGCATCCACGACGGCCTCACGACCGCGAGATTGTCGTAGTACACGCCGAGGTTGGGGAGGCCCATGTGCCTGACGAGTCCCCGTTCCACTGGACGCGCCAGCGGCTCGGAGAGCTTGCGAAAGAAGTACGTTCCCGATCCGTTCCGCGCCGCGAGCGGATTGACGCCGTCGCCATACGCGTTGAGATGAATCGAGACGAACGCGTGCGCGTTCGCGCGCCGAGCGATGATCGGCCGCAGCCCGAGCTCGACCGGATCGTTAGTGACGCGGGTAATCACGACCTTTGCGCCGCGCTCCTCCAGCAGCTGGCGGACCTTCTCGCCAACTGGCAGCACCGCGACCGCCTCATACAAACCGGTCGGCCCGGTAGAGCCAATCGGCGGATGGCCCGGGTCGACCGTGATCGTTAGGCCGCGGAGGGGATGACCAGCGTCGATCGCCGGGCGCCGCCGCACGCGAATCACGAGGTTGCCGTCCTCCCACAATACGAGATAGCCGTACAGCGGCTGGCGGAGCGCGATATCGAGCTCCGCACGATCGTCGAGGACCTGCTTCCACTCGACGGTGCGCAGGAGAGTGTCATTCTCGGCGTAATTGATGATGTCGGTGTTCGCGCGCGTCCCGTACAGCGTGACCGCGAGCGAACGTGCTCCTTCGTCGACGAAGAACGCCGGCCGCTCGCCGCCCTGGATCGGCACGACGACGTCTACCCAGTCGGCCGTCGAGCGTGTGCGCGCGTTGAGCGTTCCACGGCGCGGCTGCGGCGTGCCTGCGGGAAGCGGCACGATATCGGAGTCGGCGATCCAGATCTCGAGCCCACTGTCGAGCCTCACGCGAGTGAAGCCCGCCATCCGCCCAGTCATCTCGAGCGCTGTACCGGGGAAGAGAAACCACTTGTACGTGCCGCCGGGCACTGGTCGACCGATGATGACACGATCGGTGTCGGGCCTCAGCGGGATATCACCCGCGCGCACCATGCGCGCGCCGAGACTGTCGACCAGGTCAGCGCGGAGGAGACCGAAGCGCAACGTGTCCGGACCGCGCGCGACGTAGAGCATCGCGCCGTCGCGCAGTGCGCGGGCGGTGAGATCGGCGCTGAAGCTCGCGCCCGAGGTCGAGTCTCCGGCCGACGAGGCGATGAGCCACTGGCTCCCACTCGGCCATACCGCCCACACGCTGGCGTTCGCCGGCGCGCGCACCGCGACGCGAACGCGCTCGTCGCCTCGGAGAAGCATTGGAGTGGTAGCGGGCGCTCGCGGCGTTATGCTGGCCGAGTCGACGACGAGGGGACCGGTGAGCGGAAGCGGGGTGCGAAGCTCCTGCACTCGCACGGGCTGCGAGAGCCGTGCGGTGTCGTTGCCCGCTGTGGCGATTAGATCGTAGCGCGGCGCCGTCTGCGGCGGGTTGGCGACGAAAGCGAGGAAGGCGCCATTCGGGTACACGCGTGCCGGGGCGCCATTGATCGTGAGCGAGGCCTGACCGTTGCCGAGCGAGCCGAAGATGAAGTTCGAGTCGCGGGACTCGATGAGATGCTGTGGCGGCGGATAGACCACTCTGATAGCGAGCGGACCCGCCACGGATGGAATCGGCGGGAGCGGCGGGGCGGGCGAGCTTGGCTCGCGTTCGTTGCGAGCGGCGGTGTCTCGCGTCGGAACAGGCGTCGGTGACACAACGGGCGGCGCGGGCTGACTGCACGCCGCTGCGACGCCGAGCACAAGAAGAGGAAGAGAAAACCGCATCCGCGAACGATAATGACAGTCCATGGTCATTAGTCCATAGCTATCGGTCCATAGCTATCAGTAGCTAACAGCTATGGACTAATGGCTATGGACTGCCGCCGGCCACTGGCTTGTCCCGAAAGGCGGTCCTATATTCGCGCGCCATGTGGGTTTCCGCCTAGGAGGGTGACGGTTGACCGTTTGCTCGTTCTGCGGGCGAGACAATGACGCAACCTCGCGATTCTGCATCGACTGCGGGAAGCCGATGACGGCCTCCGCGGCCCAAATCGGCGCCCACAGCGCAGCAGGAATCACCAGTAACGAGCCGACACCCGCGGCGCCCCACAAGGCTGGCATCGCGTCGGGATCCGCCACCGCGGCACGGACGGCTGTCCCACCCACGCCATTGGGGCCGCGTAGCTCCTCGCCCCCGCGCGGAGCAGCGACCGAGATCCGATGTCCGCGGTGCACGAAGCCCGCCGACAGTGGACTCCCCTTCTGCGGGTACTGCGGAACGCGCATCGCTCCCGCCGGCGCGGGCATGTGCGCTCAATGCGGCGCCAGCTTCCTCCAGGGCGTGGATCTCTTCTGCGCCCGGTGCGGTAATCGCGTCGGGCAGCGCGTGTCGATCGAGATGGTGAGCGGCGGACCTCCTCCCGCTTCGCTTGGCGGGGGCACACAGGGAATCCTCGCCGCCCGCCGGGAGGGTCAACCTCGCCTTTCGCTTCTCGACGACGAAGGAAGTGTCGCGCGCGTCTACGTGCTCGAGCGCGGTGAGGCCGTACTCGGGCGCGGTGACGCGGACATCCGATTCGAGGCGGATCCCTACATGTCGCCGCTGCACGCGCGGATCGACCAGCGGAATGGGCAGCTCTGGCTGCGAGACCTCGGGTCGCGGAACTCCACGTGGATCTTCATCGAGCAGCCGACGCGTCTCACCGATGGCGATCTCGTTCTCGTCGGGTCGCAGATTCTGCGCTTCCGCCGACTCGGCTATCCGGGACCACATCCGCCCGAAGCCGATTCCACGCGCCGACTCGGCTCACTCGTACCTGCCGCCGACGTCGCGGTACTCGAACAGCTCCGCGCCGACTCGAGCGTGCGAGACACGGTGCACCTCTCGCCCGGCCGATCCGTGCTTCTCGGACGCGAAACGGGCGATTGGCTCTTCCCGTACGACCAGACGATGAGCGGCAAGCACGCCGAAGTCCGCTCGGAGGATAGCGAGTACTACATTCACGATGCCGGCAGCAGAAACGGCGTCGCCATGGCGGTCCGTGGCGAGCGCGCGCTCCGGAAGGGCCAGCGAATTCTCATCGGCAACGAGATTCTGCGAGTGGAGAGCGCGTGAGCAGTCCCAAGATCTGTCCCCAGTGCGGCGCGGAATACGAGCTCGATCAGCGCTTCTGTCCGAAGGACGGCACGACGCTGCGGCTGCAGAACGCGACTGGTGATCTCGTCGGCGCCATCATCGCCGATCGCTACCACGTGATCGGAAAGCTCGGTGAGGGCGGCATGGGTCAGGTCTATCTTGCCGAGCATGTGAAGATGGGGCGCCGGAGCGCGCTCAAGGTGATGAATCCGGCGTTGGTGAAGGACGCCGACGCCATCAGCCGCTTCAATCGTGAGGCGGCGAACGCGAGCCGGATCAACCACCCCAACGTCGCCGACGTCTACGATTTCGGCGAGACGCCCGACGGGATCATCTACCTTGCGATGGAGCTCGTCGAGGGACCCACGCTGACGAAAGTCATCGAGGAGCAGGGTCCGCTTCCGCCATCACGAGTGGCGACAATAGTCCGTCAGGCTTCCGAGGCGCTCGCGGTCGCGCACGACATGGGCATCGTGCATCGCGATCTCAAGCCGGACAACATCATGCTCGCGCGCAATCGCGATGGCAGCGATTGCGCCAAGATCGTGGATTTCGGGATCGCCAAAGCGGCGGACAGCGCGGCGCAGAAGGTGACCAAGACGGGACTCGTCATCGGAACGCCAGAGTACATGAGTCCCGAGCAGCTCGCGGGGGATACGCTCGACGGTCGGAGCGACATCTATTCGCTCGCGCTCGTCGCCTTCAACATGCTCACCGGCAAGCTCCCCTTCCCCGCCGAGACGGCACAGGAGTCGATGATCATGCGACTCACCGAGCCGCCGAGGAAGCTCGTGCAGATGCGTCCGGAAATCCCGTGGACGGAGCCGGTACAGGCAGCGCTGGACCGGGCGCTGCAGCGTGACGTCAACGCGCGCTACGCTAGTGCCTCCGAGTTCGGCAGGGCGCTTTCCTCAGCACTGGAGGGCATGTCCGCGGCCCCGGCACCGACACCAGCGCGCGCACCGGAGACTCGTTCGACCGGTAGCAACCCAACGCTGCCGGTGACACGCGTCGGGCCGGACCGACCCGGGGCCCCCGTTCGCGAACAACCCGCTGCCCCTGCCTCGAGACCGGCCCGGCGCCGCTACGCGACAGCCCTGGCCGCGGGAGGCGCAGCCCTGGTCGTGGTGCTCATCGGCGCGGCGATGGTCATGAACCGTCCAACTGGCCGCCTTGCGACCGGCGACAGTGTGACCCCTGCACGCCCGGCGACGTCCGATGTCAAAGTGTCCGACCCCAGCCTCTACGCCCGGCCCATGGATTCCACGCCGGCGGGGGCGGCTGGCTCGACTCCAGCGAGCAGCGCCGCGCCGACCCCGCAATTGGCGGACGTGGGCTCGGCACTGGACTCGTTGGAGAAGGTCGTGAGCGGCGACGTCACGGCCGCAGAGGCGGAACGCGTGATCCGGCGCGTGAAGGAGATGAAGAGTCGCATCAAGGGAGACGAGCAACTGGTGCATGCAGGGATCGTGATCGCGCTCGGCGAAAGCAGCCGCGGCGACAATGCGGCGGCCTGCGCGGCGCTGCGCAGCGTTCAATCGATCGCACCCGCAACGACGCGGGCGCGGCAGGTCGAGCGCACGATGAGTGTTTGCAACTGACCGCGCCCCGTGTCCGTCAGCAATCCCTCTCTCCGGGCCATGAGCGAACTGGGCGCTGACCCGCACGGTGACGTCATCGTCAGCGTGTTCGGCCGCACCGACGTCGGCCGGACGCGCGAGCATAACGAGGACGCTTTCGTCGTCGCCGATCTCACCACTGGCAACGCAACGCTCCAGCCCGAGGTGCGGCGCCACGTCCTCGGCGCGAAGGGCACGCTGTTCATGGTCGCCGACGGCATGGGCGGCGCCGCGGCGGGCGAGATCGCGAGCGCGATGGCTGTCGAGGTCGTCCTCGGCGAGCTGCGGGAGAAATGGATCGCGAACCCGACGACCGACCCGGAAGAGTTCGTCCGCGCGATCCGCCGCGCCACCGTCGCCGCCAATCAGCAAATTCATAACTTCGCGTCGAGCCACAGCGAGTACCGGGGCATGGGCACGACCGCGACCGTCGCCGGGCTCCTCGGCGACGTGCTGTACGTCGCGCAGGTCGGCGACAGCCGCGCCTACCTCGTCCGCGACGGTGTTGCCCGGCAGATCACCAAAGATCAGTCGTTGATGCAGAAGCTCATCGAGGCCGGCGAGCTCACCGAGGACGAGGCAGCGCAGAGCGAGCGGCGCAACATCATCCTCCAGGCGCTCGGCCCTGAGCCGATGGTGAAGATCGACCTCACTCACCAGAACGTCCGGCGTGGTGACGTGCTCGTGCTCTGCAGCGACGGTCTCTCCGGCCAGGTGAAGAAGGATGAGATCGCGCGCATCGTCAGCGAGGAGTCGGATCTGGTTGCCGCATGCAAGCGGCTGATCGACCTCGCGAACGAAAATGGCGGTCCGGACAACATCACGGTCATAGCGGCGCGCTTCGACGGCTCTCGCCTCGAGCCACCCGTCACGACGGACGAAGTCGGGCACCGCGTCTTTCCACTTCCTGAGACCGGCCAGACCCCCGCGGTCGCTGACATTCCCGCGCCGGTAGCTCCGCGTCGGACGCCGCGGCCAGCCGCGGCTCCGACCACGCCACCCGAAGCGGTCGCCCCGATACCGCCGACGCCACCATCGTTAGGCACGACGCCGCCGGACGGCACCGATTTCTCCACCGCGCCGACGCCTCCGTCCGGCTCCCCGGCCGTCTCGCCAAAGCGACGGCAGGCCGGGACAGTGATCGCAGTCGTGCTGCTCGTCGCTCTCGTTGCCACGGCCGTCTGGTTCGTCGTGCGCACCGCGCAGAAAGTCGCGCCTGTCGGCGACAGCACGCGGGCCGCACCGGCCCAACCGTCACCGACACCGGCCCCGAGGGGCTGATGCCGATCGAGCTGCGCATCCTCACCGGGGCGCGCGGCGGACACCGTGAGCGATTCGACAAGCCCGTCGTCGCGCTCGGCCGCCATCTGCAATGCGACCTGCGCTTCGATCCAGAGGCCGATCTCGACGTCTCTGCCCGTCATGCCGAGATCATCGCCGAGGGGAACACGTACCAGCTGCGCGACTG
>DATEPP010000667.1:0-1868 GCA_035273165.1 Gemmatimonadaceae bacterium | reverse complement strand
GAGATATGCACCGACAGTCGGCGAGCAGGAGACAGCTCGGCGCGGGTCGCCTAGCGTATGGTCGTGCTGTCGCTCAGCGAGCCCGCCGCCATCGTCGACGCCGGTTTCGCTCCCCGCAGCGACCGTTTGGACGGTCACTTGCGCGTGCGGATGGCACGCGACCTTAACCTTCCGCGGAATGTGAGAGCGGTGATTCCAGGTGTCCGGTCTTCGTACGGAGGGCGTCGTGGCTGCGTCCATCCTGTGAGCGGTGACGACGAGTTTCTCAACCGTGACGACGAGACGGAACACGGCTGCCCGAAACCGACTCCGAGGCCAGGCAGACGGGCTGACGGTGCCCGCCGGCGAGACCCGGCCGCGGCGGGATCCCGCCTCTGCTCGACGGCGACCAGTGATGACTGCGGGCCTGTCACACTCGCGACCCCTGCCTCGTCCATCTATCTGACGACTCATATTGCCGGCTCTGGTCCTAGCTACCCGATCGGTCTTCGATCCCGGAAGGATCTGGTGCGATGTCTGTACAACCAGTCTCAATCTCGAAGGCGGTTCGCCGCGAAGAGCTCGACCCGTACGTCTTCATGACGACGCTGGAGCGCGTGCAAGCCTGGAGCCAATCGAACTCCATCTGGCCGGCGCAGTTCGGGCTGGCATGTTGCGGAATCGAGATGATGGCGCTGCCCACACCACGCTACGACATCGCACGTTTCGGCTCCGAGGTATTCCGCGCATCCCCACGGCAAGCCGATCTGATGATCGTCTCGGGACGAGTGGCACATAAGATGGCTCCTGCGATCAGACAGGTCTATGACCAGATGCTCGCACCGAAATGGGTCATGGCGATGGGCGCTTGCGCCAGCTCAGGCGGCATGTTCGCCAATTACGCAGTGCTCCAAGGCGTGGACAAGATCATCCCCGTCGACGTCCACGTCCCCGGCTGTCCGCCCCGACCAGAAGCAGTGATCGATGGCCTGCTCGTTCTGCAGGAACGGATCCGCGCGGGGATCCCACCAGCCTACGAAGTCGAGAAGTCAAAAGCGTAGCGGCGGGATGTGCGCAAGCTTTTCCGGGTTTACGATCGAGCGCACTGCCACGACGACACCTTCGGCGATCTCGAGAACGGCAACCCACCGCACGCGTCCTTCCCCGTCGTAGAAGATCAAACCGGGATCGCCGTTCACATCCACTGGGCGGCGGGTCGCGCCGTGATCCGCGGCTAGCCGCCCCCAGCCGATGATCGCCTTGGCCACGCGCTCGGCACCGACGAGCGGCAGCACCATTGCCGGAGCCTTGCCACCTCCGTCGCCAAAGATCGTGGCGTCCGGAGCAAGTAGCTTCGTCAGCCGATCAGTGTCGCCGTCCTCCCAAGCGGCAAGGAAGCGGCGCGCCACCTCATCGCGCTCCTCACGGGAGACCTCGAAGCGTCGGCGGCCCTCATCGATGTGTCGATGCGCGCGCACGAGGATCTGGCGGCAGCTTTCGGGCGACTTGCCGACGATTTCGGCGAGGTCATCATAGGGGTAGTCGAACACCTCGCGCAGCAGAAATACGGCGCGCTCGAGGGGTGAAAGCTTCTCGAGCAGATGAAGAAACGCGAGCGAGAGCGAGTCGGCCGTTTCGGCGTGGCGCACCGCGTCATCCTCGACCAGCGGTTCCGGGAGCCACTGGCCGGGGTAGGTCTCACGCCGAGCGCGAGCCGAGCGCAGTTCGTCGATCGCAAGACGGGTCGTGATGGTCGACAGGTAGGCCTTCGGGTCGTTGGGCTCGATGCCAGCCTCGTGATAGCGGACGAATGCGTCCTGCACCACGTCCTCGGCCTCGGCGACCGAACCGAGCATCCGATAGGCGATCGAAAACAGATGCGGCCGGAG
>DATEPP010000666.1:0-4379 GCA_035273165.1 Gemmatimonadaceae bacterium | reverse complement strand
AGCCATCCTGGACATTGCAGTCGTCGCCGATGACGATGACGTCCGAGTCCCCTCGCAGCACCGCCGTCGGCCAGATCGAGACGCGCTTGCCGAGCGTGACGTCGCCCAGGACGACGGCCGTCGGGTGAATGAAAGCCGTCGGGTCAATCTTGCCCATTTGGATTCTCGTTCGTTTGGGAGACGAGAATCTATCGCCGATGGGTCCTTGTGGAGGCTAGCATCAACTGCTGGAAACGCGGACAAGGCCGGACGCCGCGCGGACACGTCGCGGATTGCTCCTTAGCCGTGATCGCTCCTATTCGAATCGAGTTCGGAGCCATCAGTCATCCCGAGCGCAGCGAGGGATCTGTACTTCCGCTCTTTCATCAGCGGTTTCTGCGCTTTGTCAGCGTCATCTGCGTTCCCTCAGGGAATGCGCCGCAGGGATGTCACGCAAGGCGAGAGGAGCAGGAGCGCGCGAGCAGCGCGCGCGACTCCAAGTAGGACGGATCGGCTTCGAGCGCGAGCGAGAAGCAGATCCCTCGTCGCTTCGCTCCTCGGGATGACAGTTAGGCGAGGCGGAGCCTAACGACAAACCTCGCCCCAGCCCCTGGCTCGCTCTCCGCCCAGATCTTCCCCCCGAACGCCTCCACGAGCTGCCGGCTGATCGCCAGGCCTAACCCTGCCCCGCCGTGCTGACGCGTCGACGCCGAGCCGATCTGGCGGAACTTGTCGAAGATCGCCTCGAGCTGATCCGCGGGGATGCCGGGGCCGCGATCGGCGATCACACACTCCGCCCAGCTATCGAGCAACCTCCAGCGCAGCTCCACGCTCGCGCCTGTGGGCGAGAACTTGATCGCGTTGCTCAGGACATTCACCAACACCTGCTCGAGACGGTCCGGATCCGCGACGACATCGATCGTGGACATCTCCCTGTTCGCCTCGATCGTCACCTTCCGCGACTCGGCCAGGGCGCACACCGTCTGCAGCGCGCACTCCGTCACCGTCTCCGCGTTCACCTCGCCGAGTATGGGCGGCTCGCTCCCGCGCTCGATCTTCGCCAGGTCGAGGAGATCTTCGACCATGCGGATCAACCGATCGAGATTGCGGAGGCCGATGTCGAGCAGCTCCTGCGCCGGCTCGGGCACCGGACCCGCCGCACCGCGCGCGAGCAGGCCTAACGAGGCCTTGATCGACGTCAGCGGCGTCCGCAGCTCGTGGCTCACGACGCTCACGAACTCGTCTTTCGCCGCGCCCGCCTCGGCTTCGAGCGTCACGTCGCGATACTTCACGATATGGCCGAGGAGAACGCCGCGGTTGTCCTGGAGCGGAGCGACGGTGCGTTGAAGAGTCGCGCGCTGCGGCACGACCAGCTGGACCTTGTCGCGCAGCGGGCTCGTCGACGCCAGCGCGGCGCGCTCGGCGTCGAGAGTCGACGGGTCCTCGAGCATTCTCGCGAGGCGCGCGTGGACGGCGTCCATGGGCGCGCCGAGGACATCTTCGCGCGCCATACCCGTCAGGCGCGCGAACGCGTGGTTGGCGAAGACCACGGATCCGTTCTGCACCATCGCCACGGCGGAGTCGATGGCATCGATCAGCGACGCCAGGCGATGATGCTCCATTTTCACTTCGCTGTTCTTGGCCGCGAGCTCGTCGCGCTGGTGCGAGATCGTCGCCAGGAGTTGCGAGTAGTGAAGTGCGGTCTCGATGTGGCGGGCGATGACGCGCGTCAGCTCGAAGTCTTCCTCGTCGAAGGCTTCGGCTTCCGGGGCGCCGATTGTAAGGGCGCCTATGACCTGGCCGGCCATCCGGAGTGGGATCGCGACGACCGAGACTTTGTGCTCGCTCGCCCCGCGCAGGTCGGCCCGGCCCTCGAAATCGTCCACGTGCACGGGCTGGTTGCCGACGATCGCCTGCCCGGTGAAGCCGCGGTCGATCGGGAAGCGTCCCGGCTCCGTTACAAACCCACCGCGGTCCCGGTCATATAAGGTATGGATGGCGTAGTGGGTTCGGTCCTCGGTCACGAGGGCGACGCTCGCGCGCCGGATCGACAGCACGCGAGGCAATTTCAGAATGGCCGTCCGAAAGATCTCGTCGAGATCGAACGTCGTATTGATCAGCGTCGCCAGCTCGGCGAGGACCTCGAGCCGGGCGACGGAGATGCCTCCTCCTCCGCTTGCGGTGCCGCGGAGGCTGGTCGTCATCGCGCGCGGAGACGGGCGGTGACGCCCGCGATCGACGTCGTGAGCAGGTCGAGCGCGCGCCACGCGTCGGTGAGGCTGGCCCGCGTCGCCGCGCCGTTGTCGCGCTGCCATTCCATGCCTAACGACTCGAGGCGCTCGGCGTGAGGCACGAGCTCCGCGGCGCCGAACGAGCCCGCCGTGCCCACGAGCGCGTGCGCGGTGAGACGCAGCCGGTGGGCGGCATCGGCCGACGGCCCGCGTACGATCTCGTCAATCGCCTCGCGCATGACGGCCGCGCGCGCGGCCAGACCGGCCAC
This sequence comes from Gemmatimonadaceae bacterium, assembly GCA_035273165.1. Classification (GTDB taxonomy): domain Bacteria; phylum Gemmatimonadota; class Gemmatimonadetes; order Gemmatimonadales; family Gemmatimonadaceae; genus AG2. The sequence continues at coordinate 1,900 of DATEPP010000666.1, read as the reverse complement.
AAATTCGTTCGTGAGCTCCTGCAGGACCTCAACCGGCAGCTGCTTCGTCGCGATCATCGCGTGGTCTCCTGGCAGAGCCGCACGATCGCCGGCGCGAGCGCGTCGAGATCGAACGGCTTGGTGATGACGCCCCGCGCGCCGCTCTCGCGCACGCGCTCGGGATCGAGATTCTGTCGTGCCGTGAGCAGCACGATCGGGATGCGCGCCGTCGTCGCGTCGCTGATCAACCGGCGGCAGACTTCGTATCCGTCCATCCCCGGCATCATCAGGTCGACGAGCACGATGTCGGGTCGCACGCGCTTCACCATCTCGATCCCCGCCGGTCCGTCGGGCGCGGTCTCGACGATCCACGCCGCGCCGAATTGCAGCGTGAGCTGCACGACGCGCCGGAGATCGTCGTCGTCCTCGATGAGCACCACGCGAACGGGGTGCTCCGAGGAATCGCGGTCGATGCGCAGGGGCTGGGACAACTCGGGGTCGCTCCGCGGCGGGAGTAAACGCTGATGGCGCGCAAGCTCTTCGTCGTGGATGACGATTTGATCTTCGCGAAGTTGCTGGCGGCGAACCTGCGCAACGAGGGGAGCCTTTCCATCGAGCTCTTTCCCAGCGCCCAGGCGATGCTCGAGCGCCGCACGGAGGAGCCACCGGACGCGGTCATCACCGACCTGATGATGCCCGACATGGACGGCATCGAGCTGACGCGCCAGCTGCGCGCGTCGGATCCCGCGCTTCCGATCTTCGTCCTCACCGCGAGCACCGAGATCGGGAGCGCGATTGCCGCATTGAAGGCCGGGGCGACGGATTACCTCACGAAGCCCGTGAACGTCGACGAGCTGATGACGCAGCTCCGCCGCGCGATCGAGGAGCGGCCGATGCGCGAGGAGGCGGTGACGCTCGAGAAGACGCGCAAGGCGAAGTTCTCCGCCGGCGCCATCCTCGGCGACGAGCCGGCGATCGAGAGCATTCGCGAGTTCGTCCGTCGCGTCGCCGCAATCCCGAATTCGACGGTGCTCTTGCTCGGCGAGAGCGGCACGGGGAAGAATCTCGTCGCGCGCACGCTGCATTACACGAGCGGTCAGGCGAAGGCGCGGTTCGTCGAGATCAACTGCTCCGCGCTTCCAGCGCATTTGCTGGAGGCGGAGCTCTTCGGCTATCAGCGCGGCGCCTTCACGGATGCACGCGAGAGCAAGCGCGGATTGATCGAGGTCGCCAACGGCGGCACGCTCTTTCTCGACGAGATCGGCGAGCTGTCACCGGAGCTGCAAGCGAAGCTGCTCAATGTCCTCGAGTCGCGCCGCTTCCGTCGCGTCGGCGGGACGGAGGAGATCGAGGTCAACCTCCGCCTCATCGCCGCGACGAACCGCGATCTCGAAGCGCACGTCCGCTCGGGGAGATTCCGCCAGGATCTCTACTACCGGATCTGCGTCGTGACGTGCACGCTCCCGCCGCTGCGCGAGGTCGCGAGCGCGATCCCTCTCCTCGCCGATCATTTCCGCGAGCTCTTCAATCGGCAGTTCAAGAAGAGCGTGAAGTGCATCGACGCCGCCGTCATCGAGCGTCTGTCCGCCTGGCACTGGCCTGGCAACGTCCGTGAGCTGCGGAATGTGATCGAGCGCGCGCTGATCTTCGCCGACGGCGAGGTGCTGCTGCCGGAACATCTCCCTCTCCTGACGGCCGTCGAGACCGCACCGTCGAACGGACACTCTGGTTCCAACGGGGGCTACGCGATGGCGAAAGGTCTCTCGCTCGCCGAAGTGGAGAAGGAATACATCCGGCACACCCTCGAACACTTCGATGGCGACATCCAACGCTCGGCGGAGTCGTTAGGCATCTCGCGGAAGTCGCTCTGGGAGCGAAGGAAGAAGCATGGACTCCTCTAGCTGTCATTCCGAGCGGAGCG
>DATEPP010000665.1:0-3713 GCA_035273165.1 Gemmatimonadaceae bacterium | reverse complement strand
CGTCGCTTGCCACGGCGTCATGAGGAAGCCCGCGTTTGGATCGCTCACGTCGACGGCGTACTTCTGCGCGAGATAGTCAGTCGCCATCCGGAACAGCGCCTGCTTCGGTACTCCCTCACGGACCATGACGATGTGCGTCGTTTTCGCGTCGGATGTCGACGGCACGAAGCTGATGGGTGCGCCATCATGCGATGTGAATAGCGGCGGGGGTGGCGCCGGCGTTGAGTCCCGCGCCGCCGGCACAGGCGCCGTTTTCGGCACGCGATGAATCGACGAGCACGCGGCCACGCTCATAGCCACGAGACCAAGGCGTAAGCTACAGAGTTGAACGTTCAGAGCTGTGCGACTGAAGAGCATTACCTGGGCGCGAACAACGGAGACGCGCGATCAAAGTTCGATCGGGCCGATGAAAGAGATAGCGCAATAGTGACGCGGTACAGCGAACAAAGTAAGCGCGACTCGACCAGACGCACTCCCTATGAGGCGCTCGCCGCTACTGCCCGTCGCATGTAGCAAGACTGGGACTCACTGGACGCACTGTCCGTGCGGGTCCGGCTTTTTCTTGTCGACGACGAGCCGGTGGTCGAGGTTCGCCGCACGCACGGCGACGTCGCGCACGAGCGTGGCCACGCGCGCGAGCTGGTCGTAATCGATGTACTCCGCCTCGTCCGTGACCTGGTGATAGTCGCGGTGGCCGCCGGTTGAGAAAAAGGCGATGGGGATGCCGTACCGAGCGTACTCGTAGTGATCGCTCCGGCAGTAGTACTGCTGCGGATGACCGTTGGCGTCGAATTGGTAGTCGAAGTGGAACGAGGTGGGCTCCGTCTTCGCCACGGTCTCGATGAGATCACCGAGCTCGGTGGACAGGCGACGCGATCCGATGAGTTGGAGATAGCCGGCGCCACCACCCTTCACGTCACCCGCACCGCCGCGGCCGATCATGTCCATGTTGAGCTCCGTCACGATAGAATCACGGGGCACGGTAGGATGATCTGTGAAGTATTCGGAGCCCCAGAGACCCTCCTCTTCCCCGGCGTGCCAGATGAAGAGGATTGAACGTTTCGATTTCGTTGGCGCACTCACGAGCGACTCGGCGATCTCGAGTAACGCGACCGTTCCGGAGCCGTCATCGTCCGCTCCGTTGTAGATGGAGTCGAGGCGAGGTGGATGGATGCGACGGAGGCTGTCGAGAATGGCGCGCACCCGGGTAAGCTCTTCGGGCGTCGCGGCGCGTGGCGGATCATCCTCGCCGCCTGGCCGAACGACGGCGTTGAACGCGCGCAGGGAATCGTGATCGACAGGATCGTGGTTGAAGCCTATGTGATCGTTATGCGCGCCGATCGCGATGTACTGACCGCGGAGCGCCGGGTCCGAGCCAGGCAGCACGGCGACGACATTTCGCGCCGCCGCGGGAGCATCCGTAAAACGCATCGATCCGCTCACGTTGCGCGCCGTCGACTTCCCTCGCGTGAGTCCGCGCGCCGGTGCGCCGAGGAGAGCATCGGTCATTGCGCGTGAGACGTAGAGAAACGCGGGAACTGCAGGCATCCGATCCTCCGGCGATCGGAGGCCAACATTCGGCTCGTTGAGAATCTGCCGCGACTGCTTATCCATCGCATCGAGCGATGCGATCGCGATTGCCTTTGCGTCCGCGTAGTACTGCGTGAGTGCCGGTCGATTCACCTGCCAACGCGGCGAGCCGTCTGGTCCGTCGGGCACGGTGATCACGATGAATTTCCCCGCCGCCTGAACGGGCGAGATCATCGTCGCGGTGTCTCCCCAAGCGCCGCCATAGACAACCGGTGCACCATTGAAGTCGCGGGCCGTTGGACCGTTGTCGCGCGGCAGGTAGTCAACCCACGGCTTGAACGTGTTGCCTGCGACCGTTAGCGACTGCCCAGCGGCAAGCGTGCGCTCGAAGACGGGCAGATTCTGGAAGTAGCCGCCGCTGTCGCCCGCGGGCACGAGCCCGAGACGCCGCACTTCTCGCTCGATATACGCGGTACCGCGACGATGTCCTTCCGTGCCGACGCGCCGACCCTGCATCGAGTCGTCGGAAAAGATGTAGAGGCGCGTCATCAAATCCGCGGGCGTGATAGCGGCCGTCGTCGGCTCTGGTGCTCGATGGAGCGGCAGCTCGCGCGTGGTCGCGCTCTGGGCACAGACGAAACGCGGCGCGCCGAGCGCGAGGATGGCGATGAGGCGCGCGAACGGGGCGCGGAACGACAGCAGGTACATGAGCAACTCCATGAAGGCACTCGGAACGCTGGAAGCTACACGCACGCGCGGCCATGGAGGTGCGATGGCAGGATTCGTCTTACGAAAGATTTACTCGCTGGCGCGCGTGTCATTGCGTGTCGGGGCGTCCGGGCTAGTTTACGCCCCGGCGCCGACCCGGCGCCGCACGCCCCGCCTCACCCGCCAGCATGCGAATCAGCGTTCCAACTGAAATCGCCCCTCGCGAGCACCGAGTGGCGCTGCCACCGGATAGCGCCAGCCGATTGGTCAAGTCAGGTCTGGAAGTGGCGGTGCAGCGTGGCGCCGGCCTCACTGCGGGCTTTCGTGACGACGCGTACACAGCAGTCGGAGCGACGATCATCCCCGACGCGCGGGAGCTGTTCGCGACAGGTCAGGTGATCGCAAAGGTACAGCCGCCAACCGCCGACGAAGTGGCTGCCATGAAAAGTGGTGCAGCGCTCATCAGCCTCATGCGGCCGGGACAACACCAGGAGATCGCATCGGTACTCGCGCGGCAGAACGTAAGCGTCCTCGCACTCGAGCTTGTGCCGCGCATAACGCGGGCGCAGTCGATGGACGTGCTCTCGTCGCAGAGCACGGTCGCCGGTTACAAGGCCGTGCTGCTCGGCGCGGCGGAGCTCGGGAAATTTCTCCCGATGCTGACGACGGCGGCCGGTAACATCTCGCCGGCGCGCGTGTTCGTGATCGGCGCGGGCGTGTCGGGTCTGCAGGCGATCGCGACAGCGCGCCGGCTTGGTGGCGTCGTGTCGGCGTTCGACGTCCGTCCGGCGGCACGGGAGCAGGTACAGAGTCTGGGCGCGAGCTTCGTCGCGACGGAGCTCGTGAGCGCCTCCGCGGAGACAGCAGGGGGATATGCGCGAGCGCAGACGGATGAGGAGCAGCAGCGGACGCTGGCGGCGATCGCGGGTCACATCAAAGATGTCGATCTGGTCATCACGACCGCGCAGATTCCCGGACGGCGCGCGCCGACGCTGATCACGGCCGACATGGTTCGGACGATGCGTGCCGGCTCGGTGATCGTCGATCTCGCGGTCGAGACGGGCGGTAATTGTGAGCTCTCTAAACTCGGCGAGACCATCCAGGCGCACGACGTCACGATCATGGGGCCGGTGAATCTGCCGAGCAGCGTGGCGTTCCACGCAAGTCAGATGTTCGGGCGCAATATCCTGGCCCTCCTCCAGCATCTTGTGAAGGACGGCGCGGTCGTACTCGACCCAGCGGACGAGATCACCGGGGCAATGCTGGTGGTTCATGAGGGGAAGGTGCTGAAGTAGACGGTTGACGGTTGGCGGTAAACGGTGTGGCCTGATCAGGGACAAGACGAATGCTTCTTCTCGAGCTGTACGTGTTCGTTCTCGCGGCGTTCACGGGATACATGGTGATCTCGAAGGTGCCGGCGCTGCTGCACACGCCGCTGATGGCAGCGACGAACGCAATCTCCGGCATCTCGCTCG
>DATEPP010000664.1:0-4360 GCA_035273165.1 Gemmatimonadaceae bacterium | reverse complement strand
ATCGGCGACGGCGCGGTTGATCAGGCCGCGCATGATCCCTTTCGCCCTGCCTAACCGTGCCTCGAGCTGCTCGCGATACTGGTCGAGGTCGATGAAATCGCGCGCGACGTCGCTGGCGACCGCCGCCCACGCGACCGCCGGCGCGACCCAGAGCAGCACGCGTGGATCGAATGGGAAGGGAATCAGGTAGTCGGGGCCGAAGCGCACCTTGCTGAGGCCGTAGAGCGAGGCGACGCTGTCCGGCACGTCCTGCTTCGCGAGGAGGGCGAGCGCACGCGTCGCCGCCATCTTCATCTCCTCGTTGATCTCCGTCGCGCGCACGTCCAGCGCGCCGCGGAAGATGAACGGAAAGCCGAGGACGTTGTTGACCTGGTTCGGATAGTCGCTCCGCCCAGTGGCGACGATCGCGTCGTCGCGCACCGCGCGGACTTCATCCGGCAGAATCTCCGGCACCGGATTGGCGAGCGCGAACACGATGGGACGCGGCGCCATCTTCGCGATCATCGGGCCATCTACCGCGCCCGCGACCGACAGGCCCACGAAGACGTCGGCACCCACGAGCGCGTCGGCAACTGTGCGCGCCTTCGTCTCCACCTGGAAGCGCGCCTTGTATGGATCCATGTCGCCGGTGCGGCCCTTGTAGATCACACCCTGGCGGTCGCACATGAGTATGTGCTCACGTTTGACACCGAGGCGCACGTAGTGCTCGGCGGTGGAGATGGCCGCGGCGCCAGCGCCCGAGAAGACGATGCGCACCTCGGCGATGTCTTTCTCGACGATCTCGAGCGCGTTGAGGAGCGCGGCGCCGGAGATGATCGCCGTGCCGTGCTGGTCATCGTGAAAGACGGGAACCCGCATCGTCTTGCGGAGCGTCTCCTCGATGTAGAAGCAGTCGGGAGCGCGGATGTCCTCGAGGTTGATGCCGCCGACCGTCGGCTCGAGCAGCTGGCAGAACTTGATGACGTCGTCCGGGTTCTCCGAACCGACCTCGATGTCGAAGACGTCGATGTCAGCGAACTGCTTGAAGAGATTCCCTTTCCCTTCCATCACCGGCTTTCCCGCGAGGGCGCCGATATTCCCTAGGCCAAGCACCGCGGTCCCGTTCGTGACGACGGCGACGAGATTGCCCTTCGCCGTGTACGTGTACGCCAGATCCGCGTCGTTTTGGATCTCGAGGCAAGGCTCGGCGACGCCAGGGGAATAGGCGAGCGAGAGATCGCGCTGGTTGGTCAGCGGCTTGGTCGGGACGACGGCGATTTTGCCGGGTCGGCCGCGGGCGTGGTAGTCGAGTGCGTCCTGTTTCTTTGTCATAGGGGCAGACAAGAACAATAGCGCAAAGGACCCGCTAACCGTGAGAGGGGCAGAGGGTTAGGCGCCCCTTGGGCTCCCGGCCGCGTAGCGCCGCAGCCGAGCCAGCATGCGGGAGTCCGTCTTCGTCGCGTCGTCGAGCTTCGGCGTCTCGATGAGCTTGGGAATCTCGACCATGCGTTCGTCGGTCATGATCCGACGGAAGGGGGCCGGTCCGAGAGACCCTTCGCCAATCAGCTCGTGGCGGTCGCGTCGCGACGCGAATGGCGTCTTCGAATCGTTGAGGTGCAAAACGCGAAGCCGTTCGATGCCGACGACGTCGCCAAAGTGTCTCCAGACGCCGTCGTAGTCCTTCACGAGGTCGTAACCAGCAGAATACGCGTGGCAGGTGTCCACGCAGACGCCCATTCGGGCGCGGACCGCTGGCGCGACGCGCTCGATGAGCGAAGCCAGCTCCTCGAACGAGCTGCCGATCGCGGTCCCGGAGCCGGAGGTCAGCTCCATGCAGAGCATTGTCCTTCCCGGTACACGCTCCAACGCTTCGGTGATGGCGTCGGCGTTGCGCTGCAACCCCCTTTCCCGATCGTCGATGTAATTCCCGGGATGTGACACGAGAAAATGCAGCCCGAGCGCCTCGCACCGGGCCAGCTCGGCGACGAACGACTCGATCGAGCGGCGTCGAAGGGTGGGATCAGGGCTTGCCAGGTTTATGAGATACGAATCATGGGCCACGGTGGCGCGGACCTTCGTCTCGGCGAGCGCGCGGCGGAAGTCGAGGCACTCATCGTCCGCGCAACTCCGTTCTGCCCAGCGCTGCGCCATCTTGGTGAAGATCTGCATCGCCGTCGCACCGATGGCCTTAGCGCGGGCGGGTGCCTCGTGAGTTCCCCCGGCAATGGAAACGTGGGCGCCGAGCAACAGGTCAGTCGCCGCGCTCCGCCCTCTCTTTTCGCTCTTCCTCGCCTGTCGACGCGTGACTTTCGCAAGGACGACCTTTCTGGACGACTTCTTCCGTGTCATCGCTCCGTTTGGCGTGAGGCTGCCGTTTCGCACGAGCCCAAACAGGCTTTGTGAACGGCCTCGGGAGGTTTTCGGGCGCCGGAAGGTGGCCGGTGTGCTTTCGCAAAGTGCTCCTCCGGGCTCGTTGCAATCGGAGCTCTCCATACCGAGGAGCGATCCGTGACATCGGTTAGATCCGTGAAATCCGTATCCCTTTGCTCTTCGCTGCTTAGGCGTCGTACTCTTTCTGCCGGCCACGGAGCACCTTGCCGCAGCGCGGACAGTGCAGGGTGACGTCATCGTCGTCGGGATGGAGGTAGTCGTAGCGGCGGCCACACGCACACTCACCCTCGAGCGCATCGTGCCCGCAGACGACGCAATACCGGTCATCGACCTCGTAGCCGCGGAAACGCGCGCAGACGGTGCATCGCTTCGTGACGACGGTCATTCGAGTTGCCTAACGTTCGCCGCGGAGCCAGCTCGCTGGATCGACCGCTGGGCCGCCGTGACGAATTTCGAAGTGCAGATGGGGCGGCAAGTCGGGATCGGAGATGCCCACAGTGCCGAGCTGCTGCCCCTTGGCGACGGTCTCGTGGAGCGTAACGTCCGCGCGGGCGAGGGAGCCATAGATCGAGTAGTCGCCGCCGCCATGCTCGACGATGATCGTGGTGCCGTACGTGCCTAACGAGCCGACGCTCACGACGGTACCGCCCGCCACCGCGTGGACCGGTGTGCCGACCGCGGCACGGATACCAACGCCATTCCAGCGGATCGTCGCGTTGCTTGCCGTCTGCGTCTTACCGTACGAGTAGACGAGCGGTCCGTCCACTGGCCAATCGAGCTGGCCGTAGTCGCTCGTCTTGATCGTGCTCGTGCTCCGCGCCGTGTTACCGCGCGTACTTTCGGATTTGCGCCGGTCTGCCTCGAGGGACGCGATCGTGCTCGCCAGCTGGGCCTCAGTACGTCGCAACTTGTCGAGGCTTTGCTCGGTGCGCCGCGCCGTGAGCTGCGCCTCCGCGAGCTTCGATTCACGCTCTCGCTCGAGGTCGCGGAGGTTGTCCTCCTCCATGCGCTTGTCGTTGCGATTCTGCTCCATTGCTTCCTGCAGGTGAACGAGCCGATCGCGGTCCCGCGCTACCTGATCGCGCAGCTGTTCGACTCGTGAGACCAGCGCCTGGTCGTGCAGTGCCAGGGTGTGCAGATACTTGTATCGGGCGACCAGCTCACCGAACGATTGCGCGGACAAGAGCGCCTGGGTCGTGAAGAGCGGCCCGCGCTTGTAGATGTCGACGAGCCGTCGCCGCAGCGTCGCTCGCTTGTCGGCCAGCTCGCCTTCGGTGCGCACCATGTTCTGCGTCGCGTCGTCCACGTCGCTGTTGATGCTCGCGAGCTGCCGATCGAGTGCCGCAACGAGACGCTCCGTTGCCGAGCGCCGCGCGTTGAGGTTCGCCACTTCCTCGGAGAGGTCGTGAACGTTCGCGCGAAGCTCGAGCATGCGCCGCTCCAGATCGGCACGCTCCTGCCGAATACGGTCGAGCTCCTGGCGCTGCGCACGCAGCTTATCCTGGGCGTAGAGTGGTCGGCCGAAGGCAGCGGCGCCGCTGACCCCCAAGGAGAGGATCGCGCCACGCACGACTCGCCACGCACCACGCCGCATCACACCCGCCGCAATTGACGGCCGACGGAAAACGCGCTGCCCACGAGACCCATCATGGCGCCGCCGGCAAGACCGACGAGCGCAAGCCGCTCGTCGAAGAAGATGGTCTGGAAGCTCAGGTAGCCAGCTACGACGTGAGTCGCGAGCCAGGTAAGGCCAAGTGCGAGCGCGCCGCCGAGGATGCCTTTGACGAACCCTTCGATGAGGAACGGGCGTCGGATGTAGCCGTCCGTCGCGCCGACGAGCCGCATGATCGCGATCTCGCGGCTCCTCGCCAGCACCGCCATGCGAATCGTCGCGCCAATGATGATCACGGCGACTGCCGCGAAGGCAAGGCCGAGCGCGACGGCGGCGACGCCGGCGATGTTTCGCAAACGATAAAGCTGGGCGATCCAT
>DATEPP010000663.1:0-9636 GCA_035273165.1 Gemmatimonadaceae bacterium | reverse complement strand
ACGGTCGCGTCGCGAGAGCGAATCGCGGCGATGGTGCGTCCGCTCGACCCGGCGAAGCTGAATGAACATCCGGAGCCGGAGGGATGGAGCGTCGGGCAGGTACTCGAGCACCTCTGCCGCGCCGACGAGCTCTATGCGAATCCGATGGCACAGCTGCTGAGCCGGACGCGTCCGGATGCGGCCGCGGCCACGAGAGAATGGAAGAGCTCATTCGTGGGTGGGCTGATCGCGAACTCGCTCCTCAATCCCAAACCACTCAAGCGCGGTCCGCGCGTGTTCAGGCCGGGGCCGACTCCGCGCAACGGCGTGGTCGAAGCCTTCCACTCCGGTGAGATGCGCTTCGCGCAGGCGATGGACGACGCGCTGCAATACGACTGGCGCGCGATTCGAATCGGCTCTCCGGCGCTGCCGTCATGGGCGCCGAAGATGAACCTCGGCGACGGGTTCCGGATCCATGTCGTCCACGTCACGCGGCACGGACGACAGATCGAGCGGCTAGTTAGTAAGCTCTGAATTGCTCGACCCGGCAGTCGCGACGCTCGTTGCCGGGACGGGCTCGTACCACAGTAACGTCCAGAAGCAGAAGCAGGCCAGGAGATCGATCGCGACGCCGGCCTCGGCTGATGGCGGCAGGTTCCAGCGCAGCGAAAGTCGCGACTGAAAGCCGGCGACCACCGCGAAGCTGTGCCACCAGACGATCGTCACGTCGAAGTACGGCCCCAGCGTGAACTGGTAGAGGAAGTTCCCGGTGCTGAAGCCGACGAGCTGCAATGCCTGGAGGAAGAGCGATGGCATGACCGCCTCCGGACGCCGCTTCACCAGCCCGGCGCCGAGGAGGATCGATATCAGTGCGATCAGCACCGCGAGCAAGAGGATGACATCGCTCGTGACCGCGTGCGCGGGAATTCGGCGATAGAGGTCGAGCCAGGTGATGGCCGCTGCGACCCCGCCGAGGATCTGCCAGACACCGACGGTCCGGATCCAGCGCGCTGGATGCATCAGGACGGCGAGTCGCGACGGGGGTCGCGGCGAGATGAGGGTTGCCATGGCCTGGTCGGTTACCACTTGATGCCGGCGCCACTGTCACGCTGCACATGGAGCGCGTACCCCAGGCCGCCGACGCGGAACCAGCGGTAGCCGTAGGACTCGAGCGCGATGCGGTGCATGCCCGACTTGTCAGCGTGGACCTCGTCGTTCACGAGCAGATTGCTCAAGAGCTGACCCTCAGGGTGATCGAGGGCGAATTTGGCTTCCTGCGGCCGCGATGAGAAGTTGTGCAACACGACGACGGAGTTTCCGCGCCACGAGTAACAGATGCCGAGGATGCTCCGGTTGCGGACGGGAAGCAGCGACCAGCTGCCCCACCCGATCTCGGGGCACTCCTTGCGCACCCGGATCATACTCGCCGTCCAGTTGAGGAGCGAGTTCGGATCGCGACGCTGCTTCTCGACATTCACCTCGCCGCAGCCGTATGGCCCCTCGGAAATCACCGGACGCACGGAGTGCTCCGCCGTCGTGAAGCCCGCATTTCGCTCGCCCGACCACTGCATCGGCGTTCGCGCGCAGTCGCGCTCCTTGAGCCGGAGGTCGTCGCCCATGCCGATCTCGTCGCCGTAGCGCACCACCGGCGTCCCCGGGAGTGAGAACATGGCGCTGTACGCAAGCTCGAGATGCGCGCGCTCCCCGAGCATCGGCGCGAGTCGCCGGCGAATGCCGCGGTCATAGAGCTGCATCGACTTCTCGGGACCGAACTTCTCGAAGACGAGCGCGCGCTGCTCCTTCGTGAGGCGGCCGAGATCGAGCTCGTCGTGATTGCGGAGAAAGTGGACCCACTGCGCCGAGGGCGGGAGCTGCTGCGTCGACTTGAGTGACGCCTTGAGGGGACCGACGTCCTCCGAGGCGAGCGCGTAGAACAGATGCTGATTCACGAAGAAGTTGAACATCATGTGAATCCCGTCGCCGTGCGCGCCGAAGTACTGCTTGTGCTCCGGCGGCAGCACGTTCGCCTCGCCGAGCATGATCGCGCCGGAGGTGCGCCACTCGAGGAAGCTCCGCATCTGGGCGAGATACTCGAAGTGTTGCGGCGGCTTGCGCCCACTCGCGGTCGGCGATCCCTCGATCACGAACGGCACGGCGTCGACGCGAAATCCGGAGACGCCGAGCTCGAGCCAGAAGCCCATGATGCGCCGGACCTCGGTGCGGACGTCGTCGTTGTCCATGTTGAGGTCGGGCTGGAAGTCGTAGAAGCGATGGTAGTAGTACGCCTTCGCTTCCGGATCGCGCGTCCAGGTCGTCTTCTGCACACCGGGAAAGACCATCCCCTGCTTCCAGTTCTTCGGACGCTCCTTGGACCAGACGTACCAGTCGCGGCGCGGGGACGATTCGTCGCTGCGCGACTGCTTGAACCATTCGTGCTGGTCAGAGGTGTGGTTGACGACGAGATCGATGAGGACGCGGATGCCGCGGCTCTTCGCGTGATTCATGAACTCGACGTAGTCACCATTGCTGCCGAAGCGCTTGTCGACGGAGTAGAAGTCGGCGATGTCGTAGCCGTTGTCCCTGTTCGGCGAGGTCTGGAACGGTCCGATCCAGATGGCGTCGATGCCTAACGATTCGAGGTAGTTGAGGCGGCGGGTGAGCCCCTCGAAGTCGCCGCAGCCGTCGCCGTTGCCGTCCATGAACGAGTCGACGTTGAGCGCGTAGATGACGGCGTTCTTGTACCAGAGATCTTCGATCACGTGCGGTTAGGTGGAGGGATGTCGCCTCTGCCCGATGCAAGGCTGGTTCCATCCGCGTCCGATGCGCCGCGACTTCATCGTTACCCGCCCCGCTGCTGCATCGTCGAATACGCCATGGACGAACAGCAGTCGAATCCGCCGTCGCCAGCGTCTGAATCCAAGCTCCAGCGCCGCCTCATCGCGGCGGTGCTTCTCGTCGCCGCTGTCGGGCCATTCATCCGCACGCTCGCCTTTGGCTTCGTGTACGACGATACGTGGATCGCCCAGCACAATCTCGCGATCGTCGGCTGGAAATCGCTCCTGACGCTGTGGCAACATCCTTATTGGACGGACGCCGAGGGCGCGCAGGCGGGACTCTATCGCCCCGTGCAGACCGCGTTGCTCGCGATCATCCGGAACGCCGGCGGCGGGTGGCCGATCTGGTTCCATCTGTACGCGCTCCTGCTGCACGCGATCACCACGCTCCTCGTCTGGCGACTGCTCGCCCGCGCCACCGGGCGATGGCCCGCGGCTCTGGCCGCGCTCTGGTTTGCGGTCCACCCGGTGCACGTTGAAGCGGTTGCGAATATCAGCAACAGTGCCGAGCCCCTCGTTGCGCTCTGGACGCTCGCCTTGTACTTCGTCTTCGCGCGTGTCGGAGATCGGATATCCTGGCGCCAGGCGCTCCTCGCGGCGATGCTGTTCGTCCTGGCGATGCTCTCGAAGGAGTCCGGTGCGATGTCGCTCCCCATTGCCCTGCTCGCCGCCGAGGCGTGGCGCGTCCGTCGCAAAGCGGCTGACCCGCGGGCTGCGACGGAGTCGACGCACCGCCCGCTCCACGCGTTGTGGCGTCGATGGCAGCCAGCCATGGTCGTCGCGGTCATTGCCATCGCCCTGATTGGCTTGATGCGCTGGATCGTGCTGGGCACCTCCGTGCACGGCGCGTCGATGGCCGCCGTCGGAATCGAGCACATGAGCGCTTTGGAGCGCATCGGGGCAATGCTCTCGTTAGGCCCACTCGTATTCGGCCTGCTCATCTGGCCTCGCGCCCAGAATCCATACTACGGGCCTTCGAGTTTCCCTTCTGGATCGGGCGCTCTGGTCGCGGCGACATTGACCATCGTCACCCTCGTGCTCGCGGTCCTGGGCGCCGTACGACTAGCGCGTCAGCCCAAGTCGCCTGCGGGGCGCGACGTCCGCCCGCTGGCCGCGATTGGATGGACACTGCTGGCGTTCCTGCCTGCGTCGAACCTCTTGGTCGCCACAGGACAGATCCTTGCCGAGCGAACGCTGTATACGCCGTCGATTGGCGTCGCGATGCTCCTCGCCTGGGGGATGGATCGCTTCGCGACCGCGATGGCGCAGGGTCAGTGGCTCGTGAGCGCGCGTCCGAGAGCAGCGCGCATGGCGACAGCCGTCGGCTCTGTCGCTGTCATCGCGGTCTGCGCGCGATTGGCTGCGCTCGCGCAGCGAGGAGCCGCGGCCTGGCGAACCCACCGCGCGCTCATCGATCAGATGATCGCGGCCGACCCACGCGGTTATCGCGGACACTACTTACTCGCGCTGGAGCTGCGCCGCGGACAGGCCGTTGATTCCATCGCGCACGAGTTTGCGACGGCATACGCTCTCTATCCGCGAGATCCGCAGCTCAACTTCGACTATGCGCGTTTTCTCCTCGAGCACCATCAGCCCGCCGAGGCGGTTCACGTCGCCAGGGAGCTGATGGACGATCCGCGAATGCGGCGCGACGCCGACGCGATCGCGGTCTTTCTCGAGGCGCGGGGACAGACGTTCGGAGCGGATTCGGTGCTCGTCGTGGCGTCACGACTCTATGGCGTCGAGCCGCATCCCACGCTTGCGCTCTATCTCGGTCTGGCCCACGAAGCACGCGCCGAACGGGGAGCGGCGTTGAACGCCTATCGCGCGGGCCTGCGCCTCGCTCCCGGTGATAGCGTTTTAACTGCGCACGTTACGAAGCTGCAGTGAGCGGCGGTCAGAGGCGATCGACTTCCTGACTTCGGACGATGAGCTCATCCTGCGCAAAGCGTTGCTCGAGCGTCCGTCGATACGCACGCCACCATTCCCGGTCGAGCGTGTCGGTCATAACCTCGTAGACGATGATGTCATCGCGCTTCGGCTCGCCGTGCGGCTCCTGCCAGAGTCCTTGCGCCGGCGCCCGACTGTAGGCCGTAAGGCCACCAAAGCGCTCCGTGAGCTCGTCGCGCACGGCGGTGTAGTACGCCGCTGGAAATGCGCGGCCGCCGTTGTCGTAGAGTGGCAGGAGCAATTGGACGAGGTAGATGAGGCCTCTGGATGCAGAATCGTTAGGTGTTTGTGCTCAAGGTGCGATCGTGATCGTCGGCGGCGACGGCGCCCACACAGCCCCGTAGGAGCCGTTGAAGGTCCACGTCATCGGTATGATGTCATACCGGCTCACCGAGCCGTTGACGATGTGAAAGTCGAAGATGAGGCTCTTCGTCTCGCCGGCTGCGAAGCGAAGCTGCTCGGGATCGTCGACCGGGAGGTCGTACCATACGTCGTTGCCAGGTGCGCGAAGGTGATAGCCGAACCCTCCCTTCTGCGCCACAATCGGATAACCGCCGGGGTTGTGTGCGTGCACGATCATCATGAGGTACCCGTCCCACGTGCCAGAGCTGGGGGCTTGGGGTACGACGTCGACGGTCACCTCGAGCGTGCTTGCCGGCTCTGAGCGGGCGGCGGGATCTGGCGATGGCGCCGGACCACCGTCGGAGAGACATTCGGAGATGCAGACGACCACGCCAGCGCACCGAGTGACGAACATGTCGCGGGGATGCCCGCTGACCCCGGGGCCGAGGAGCGCGTGCAGCATCTCGTGTCTGACGAGATCTCCCGCCGCGATGCCGTCGTATGCCCCGGCGAGAATGATGCGTCCATCGTCGTAGGTGAGACCATTCAGTCCATTCGTTCCGGGCAGTGTGCCGGCATCGGGAACGACATACCAGGAGATCGCGTCAAAGTTGCCTTGGCGACCCGAACACTGCTCCGTGAGTCTCCACCACTCTCGGTAGATCGAGGGCGGCGTGAATCGCACTGAGCCCGTTGGCAGGCTCGGGGCCGTGGGCGAATCACAGGCGGCCGCCCCAAGCAGCAACGGCAGGCACCGAGACATAGAGGTACGGCGAGTTCTCATGAAGGACGTGACCGTCGCGCCATCACGAGACGCTAGCCCGAGGCCTCGCTCATCGCAAGGCCGGACTGCCTAACGACGACGCGTCGCCCAGTACGGACCAATGACCAGCCCGATGAGCGCGAGCGGCACCGTCCACTGGCTGTCGATCATCGCGCCGATCGTAGCGCCGGCGAGCGGCCAGGCGGTCAGCGCCACGATACCTCGGCCGATTGGGATGTGCCGGAACCCGTTGAAGCCCAGCGCGGGACCGATGGGAGCGCCAAAGAGCACGCCGAGCCGGCAACCGATGTTCGCGGCCATGCCAAGCTCGCTCCAGTGCAGCCCGTTGTTCGCAATGGTCGCTGCGGCGAGAATACCGGTTGCGACGACGGATCCCGCGACGGCACCAAGCACCATCAGTGCGAGCGTGAGTCGGATTGTGCGGGAGCGGAGTGCCATGAGCGTAGTGAGGCGTCGCTACATGACGACCCAGGGAACCCGAGCGCTACGAGCCTCACGGCCGCCGCGTCTCGAGTACGATGATCCGGTCGATTTCGTCGCTCGACTGAGCCGGCGTCGTGAGGGTGACCGCAGCTTCCGCCTGATTGACGCCGACGCGGGCGCCGGTGCCGAGCATCGATGCCCGCACGATCCGCTGGCCGAAGGGAGGGATCGAGAGGACGCGGTCGCTCCACTCCAGGAGGTGCACGAAGACCGTATCGCCGCGCTGAGTCGTGACACCCCACGGCCGCGGCGCGATCGGTCCACCACGCGTACCGTAGATCGACCGTCCATACGTGCGCAGCCATTCGCCTAACGAGTCGAGACGGGCGACTGCTTCCGGCTGGATCGTGCCATCCGGTCGCGGCCCGATGTTGAGAAGCAGATTTGCGTCGCGGCCGGCCGCACGCACGAGATACCCGATCAGCTCGCGCACTGATGTGAACTTCTTGTCGGTGATGTTGAAGCCCCACGACTCGTTCATCGTCAGCGACGTCTCGAGCGGTAGCGCACCGACGCTCGTGGTGTTGAAACCCGCCGTGTTCGCGCCAGGGAGGTCCTGCTCGAAGGTCTGAACGTCTTCATCCGGCAACGGCGCCTTGTGGTGATTGGGAACGATCAGCGCCGCCGGCTGCAAGCGATGGATCAGCGCGTACGTCTGCCCGAGCCGCCACTCCGCGTTCGGCTTGTCCCACATGCCGTCGAACCAGATCCCGCCGATCGGGCCATAATTGGTCAACAGCTCCGTGAGCTGCGCATCCATGAAATCGAGATATCGAGTCCACTCGCCGGACTCCGGTCGGCCAGTCGCGTGACCCGTGCCACCCCGCGGCCAGTAGTCGGGATGGTGCCAGTCGAGCTGCGAGTAGTAGAAGAAGAGCTTCAGCCCCTGCCGCTGACACTCGTCTGCGAGCTCCTTCAGGGGATCACGATGAAAGGGCGTCCAGTCGACGATGTTGTAGCGAGTCGCCTTCGTGGCGAACATCGAGAAGCCATCATGATGACGACTCGTGATGGTGATGTACCGAACGCCGGCGCGCTTCGCGAGCGACACCCACTCGCGGGCGTCGAACTTCACGGGATTGAACGCGGACGCGAGCCACTCGTAGCTGTCGACGGTGATGCCCCGATTCTGCATCACCCATTCGCCCTCGCCGAGCTGGCTGTAGACGCCCCAGTGAACGAACATCCCGAACTTCGCGTCGCGAAACCACGCCCGCGCCGCCATGCGCTCCGGCGGTGGGGATTGCGCGAGGAGGCGCGCGCTCACGAGTATCGTCAGGAGTGCAGCCCAGTTTTTTCGAGGCATTCCTGGAATCACAGTCGCTCCATGGTTGTCTGGCTTGGTCGGCAAGAGAATGCTTCCTCCAAGTGTCCGACGAAAGGCTTGGCTTCATCACCTCTCTTCTTTGACGTCGCGATGTGCTCCGAACGCCAGACGGGATCCGTCAGTGGTTTCAGCGTCGTGTCAGTGGTTTCAGCGGCCACCATACGATCCGCGCTCGTCCTCGGGCTAACGCTCGGCGCGGCCGCCTCTGCGCGCACGCAGGTGCTCGACAAACATGCCGTCCTCGCGCGCCAGAGCTGGTGGGACAATCGCGACTTCGACTGGTTCGCCGCCCGCATCCCCGTCTTCGAGTCTCCCGATACGGCGATTGACGCGACGTACTACTATCGCTGGGAGCTCGTCACCAAGCATCTCACCTACGGATCGCCACAGACCGGCTATACCTTCACCGAATTCATCGACCGACCCTTCTGGTCCGGTGCCTTCGGTGCCATCAGCTGCCCACTCGGCCACCAGTTTGCCGAGCTGCGGTGGCTGAACGATTCCGTGATCGTTAGGCAGTTCGCGCGCTACTGGTTCGAGACGCCCGGCGCCCAACCGCGCAGTTACAGCAACTGGTACGCGAGCGCGATCTGGCGGCTCTACGAGGTGACGCGCGACAGCGCACTGCTCCACCACCTTCTCCCCTACATGAAGCAGCAGCATGCGGGGTGGGTGTCCGAGCACTGGGATGCGGCACAGCAGATGTTCCGCTGGGATGGTCTCCACGATGGCATGGAGCGGAACATCAACTCGCGCCAGACGGACGACTTCGACGAGGGCGCCGAAGGCTATCGGCCGACACTCAACAGCTACCTCTACGGCGACGAGCGGGCCATCGCGCGAGCGTCCGCGCTCTTTGGCGACAGTGCGACCGCGCGCGAGTTCGAGGCGCGCGCCGAGGCGCTCCGCGCGCGCGTGCTTGAGACGCTCTGGGACGAGCGTCGAACCTTCTTTCTGCATCGGTTCGCGCATGACGAGAAGGACGGAGTCCGCGCGCTCACTCGGACGTATGAGAGCGGCAAGTATGCTGGCAACCCACACGGCCGCGAGCTGATCGGCTTCGTCCCCTGGCAGTTCGAGCTTCCGCCCGACAGCAAAGGTTACGAGCGCGCGTGGCGATTCCTGATGGACACGGCGTACTTCCTCGCCCCTTACGGCCCTACGACGGTCGAGCGCCACGATCCACAATTCTTCATCTCGCCGCGTTGCTGCTGGTGGAGCGGCAACTCCTGGCCATACGCAACGACGCAGACGCTCGACGCAATGGCGAATCTGCTCAACGACTATCACCAGCGCGTGGTCAGCGCGGCCGACTGGATGCAGCTGTTCGGGATATACACTCGCACACAGCGCAAGAACGGCCGCCCGTACATCGCCGAGGCCGCAAATCCGGACAACGGCTCGTGGGAAGGACACGACACGCCCTACCACAGCGAGCACTACTTCCATTCGGCGTACGTCGATCTCGTGATCACGGGTGTCGTCGGCTTGCGGCCACGCGCCGACGACAGCGTCGTTGTGAATCCGCTGGCGCCTGCGTCATGGCGCTACTTCGCGCTCGACGACATTGCATATCATGGCCACCGCCTCACCATACTCTGGGATCGTGACGGCACCCGCTACCATCGCGGCGCCGGCCTAACGCTGCTCGCGGGTGACCGCGTTCTCGCGCACGCGCCCCAACTCGGCCGGCTCGCAGCATATCTGCCACCAGGAGACCTGCCGAGCGACCGCGCGGACGCGCTGGTGAACCTCGCCGTCAACAACGGACACCATGCCTTCCCCTGGACCGAGGTCTCCTACGCCCACCCACTCAATCCGCCAAGCTATCTCGTCGACGGTAACTACTGGTACAGTCTTTCTCCGCCCAATCGGTGGACGACGATCGGCTCGCCTAACGCGCGCGACACGATCACGGTGGACCTCGGCGGCCCGCG
>DATEPP010000662.1:0-2718 GCA_035273165.1 Gemmatimonadaceae bacterium | reverse complement strand
ATCTCCCGCGTCTACGCGAACATCGGGAAAGCGATCGCGGCGTACGAGCGCAAGATCGAGCTCGCACCGTCGCGCTTCGACCGCTACGTCGATGCGGAGCTCGCGGGCCGGCCGCACGATTCGACGAGTACCATCTCCGGCGACGAGGCAGCGGGACTGCGGCTCTTCATCGGCAAGGCGAACTGCGTCAACTGTCACAACGGTCCGCTGTTCACGGACAATCACTTTCACAACACCGGCGTGCCGAGCTCGAAGTCGGTGCTGGCGATCGATAGCGGACGCACAGTCGGTGTGCGACAGGCCGTCGCGGGTGAATTCAACTGCACGAGCCGCTACAGCGACGCGAAGCCGGACGATTGTGAGGAGCTCACCTTCGCCGTCACCGAAGGGAGTGAGCTGGTGCGCGCCTACAAGACGCCCTCGCTGCGCAACGTCGCCGGCCGCGCGCCGTACATGCACGCCGGACAGATCGCCTCACTCGACGACGTGCTCGCGCACTACAACGCCGCGCCCGCCGCGCCGTTCGGCAAGAGCGAGCTTCGCCCGCTGCATCTGACACCGATCGAGCTGAATCAGCTCGCGGCATTCCTGAAGTTGTTGACCACTCCTGTCGCGGCCCCGAAGGGTTGGCTCGAGCCGCCGTCCACTCACGTCAATGGAGACAAAGGCCATGTCAGCGGTTACTAAAGTCGTCCGGAAAGCCGGCCAGTTGTGGGTTCCGCTAGCGGTCTTGGCGCTCACCCTCGCGGCGACGACCTGGCCCCGATCCCGTGAGACGAAGCCAAACGGCTCGGCAGTGAGGGGCCGAATCGTTGCGTCGCGACTGACGAACGTACCGTCCCACAATCGCCTCTTCCGTGCGTCGCTCGACCTGACGAGTGACTCGGTCTGGACGGTGCGGGTACAGTCGGCAGCAGGCGTCACGGTCGCGAACGCAGCGGTCGTGCTCGGCGCCTGGATGCCCGAGGAGCGTCTCGCTCAGGCTTCGCCAGCGACGGCGACATTCTCCAGCGACGGCCGCTATCGCGCGAGCCCGCTCTCACTCGATCGCCCGGGCTGGTGGAACATCACCGTTAGGATCGCGGGTTCGGGACAAGTGGACAGTCTGGCATTCAACGTGATCCTTCGTTGAGAGGGCGCGAGCTCCCGAAAAAGAGTCCCGAAACGGCGCTGAGTGCCAAATGGCGCTGAATCCCCAACGGCGCTGGGTTCCAAACGACGCCAAGTCCCGAACAGCGTTTAGCGTCGCCTAACGTCGTTTGGGACCTCGCGCTGTTTGGGACCTTGCGATGTTTGGGACGTCGCGCTCTGTGGGACTTCGCGCCGTTTTGGACTTCGCGCTCTTAGCAGTTCCTCAAGCACGTCAGTAGATGGGGCATACTGTCCCCAACTGGCTGGCTTGACGCCCCTCGGGGACCGGGTGAGTGTTGGGCCCATGTCCTGGCGTCGGAAGGGAGCGGAGTGGCTCGAGCGGTACGGTGTCGCCGAGGTTGCCGGTCTGTGCACGGCGGTCATCGGCTCGTTCGTGACGCGCGCCCTCACCGGGAGTGAGATTGCCGCTGCGTACGGCGGCGCGATGGGCGAGAACGTCGGATACTACGGGGTGATCATCGGACGTGAGGTCGTGCGCGATCAGCGCGCCGCCTTCGCCCTCAATCGAAGCTACGGCTTGTTTGGCGCGGCACGCACTGCGCGGAATCTCCTCTTCGAGTTCGGCCTCGCCGAGCTGCTCGACAGCACCGTGCTGCGCCCGCTCGCGATGGGTCTCGGGGTCCGCTATTTCGGACGCGCGCTCGGCGTCGTCATTGGGAAGTTCGCTGCCGACGTCACGTTCTACGTCCCGGTGATCTGCGCCTACGAGCTGCGCCGCTACCTCGCGCGCTCACGCGCGGCCGCGGACTAAGTCGACCCCACATGCGTCAGTCGGTCGCGCTCCTCGTCAGCGGTAACGGCATACCCGAGGGGATGAACAGGGTGCTGGTGATTGGCGCGGGGCTAGCCGGACTGGCGGCGGCGCGCGCCCTCAGCGAGCGTGGCATCGACGTGACCGTGCTCGAGGGACGCGATCGGATCGGCGGGCGCATCCAGACGCGCGACGGCATCGATCTGGGTGCGCACTGGATTCACGGCACCGAGGGAAATCCCCTCACCAATCTGGCGCGCCAGCTCGCCGTCCCGACGATCTTCGTCGGCGGCGACAGCTCCTATTCCGGCGGCTGGGACCACATCGCTGTCCATGGCGTCGACGGCCGCGCGTTCTCCGCTGATGAGAAGTTGCGAAACATTCTCGTCGCCGACGTCGTCCGCGACGAGCTGGACGCGTTGCGCCGGAAGATCGACGACGACCACGACATGTCGATCGAGGAAGCGCTGCGCCGCGTTCTCGCGACGCGTCAACTGAGCGACGAGGACCGGCGCGCCGTCGCCTGGCATGTCGCCCTCTCGACGCGCGACGACTGTGCCGCGGACGAGGGCACGCTCTCCTTCCGCTGGTGGGACGATGGCTACGAGGTCTATGGCTACGGCGACAGCGTCTTCGTTGAGGGATTCGGTGCGCTCATCGACGCGCTCGCGCATGGGCTCGACGTTCGGCCCGGCCACGTCGTGCGCGCCGTCGAGTATGGTGGAGCGAAGGGCGACCCAGTTGCCGTCGTCACCGACCGCGGCCGCTTCGAGGCTGATGCCGTTCTCTGCACGTTGCCGTTAGGCGTGCTGAAG
>DATEPP010000661.1:0-3959 GCA_035273165.1 Gemmatimonadaceae bacterium | reverse complement strand
GTCACAGGCCTCAGTGCCTTCGAGATCGATTGCCAGAATGTTATATCCGCCGCCGGGAAAGACGACGACTGCCGCACCGGTGTTGCCGGTCGCTGGCGAATAGACCGTCATCGTCGGTTCCGAGACTCTGTCGACATAGGTCCACGGCCGACCACCGACGAGACGCGGCCTCCCAGCGGAGTCCACGACCGTCGCTGCCAGCTCGCGTTCCGTGACCGGCTGCGCGTTGGGGATCGCACCCGGCCAGATCGGGATCTGGGTGTGGCCCGGCGATGGCTGCCACGCATTCTGGCCCGCGGCACGCCGCGGCGCCGCGGTTGTGCATGTCAGGAGCAGCAGCAGCGTGGTGCTCACCCGGTAGGCGACTCTCATGCGAAGCCTCCGCGCCCGTGTCAAACGCGGTTCACGTATGCCACGAAGAGGACCGGGCGCGTGTACCAGGGGTGGACAGTCCGGCTACTCACGAATGCCTCCGCCACTCTGTCTCCTGATCGGTGCCATGGTGGGTCGCGAGCGGAATCTCCCGCTATGGGTTGCCGTCGTCAAGGCACAGGCATCGCCGCGCGCTGAGCAGCGTCGACGCCGACGTCAGCGCCTGGGTACACGGTTGCGTGACGCGGGTGTGACGGAGGCGGCGAATTTTGCGGAGCACCTCATCGGAGTGCGCGACGTCCTATACACACTGTGGAGCCGCGGCCGATTGCTCGGCGAGACCCATCTCGGATTCATCTACCGGCATGAGGGGTTTCGCTGCGGCTGGTTTCATCCGACGACGCTGGGGGAGCGGCTCATGCCGGCGGCTACGGGTGTTGCTCCCGCCATGCGCACCGAGCGCATGATCGGGCCAGATGCCAACGCGCGTGCGGATGTTCTGGCCGCCATCGATCAGGAGGAGGCGCTCAAGCTGCAGCTGCGGGGGCCGGATGGCGCAGTTATCGCTACCACGAACATCGGGATCATCGACACGCACTACCTGTTGTCGATCCCCGACGCTGACACGGACGGCGAGTGTGACGTCGACGCGGACGAGGAAGCGGACCAGGAAGCGGAGCAGGAGGCGGAAGCGCTGATCGAGGAGTTGGAAGCGAACTGCGAGGGCGCGGATTTTCAGCTGACCTCGGCAGAGGAAACGGTATTTCCGCGCTGTCAGATCCAGGTGTATCTGGCCGAGCGCGATTGGCTTCCCTGACGGCAGCTCGCCCGGCGAGGATGACGCCACCGGGGGCGGCAGCACCGCGCGAGACATCCGGGTGTGCTACTCGCCGCGCAGCACCACGGCGGGATGCGTGCGTGCCGCGCGGCGCGCGGGGAGCAGCATCGCGACCAGCGTCACCACCACGAGCAGCACCGTCGCGATCCCGAACTCCGCAAGGCTGGTCGGCTTCACCTCATATAGAAGCGCGCGCAGAAATCGTGTCGCGGCGAGGGCGGCGAGGACGCCGGCGACGGTGCCGATCCCCACGAGCCTGAGTCCATCGCGGAGTACCATACCGCCGACGCGCGCCGGCGCGGCACCGAGCGCCAGGCGGATGCCGAACTCGCGCATGCGACCGCTCGCCGCGTACGCAACCACGCTGTACACACCGATCACGGCCAGCAACAGCGCGGCGGTCCCGGCGACGGCGATGAGCAGCATCGTCAGGCGCACGCGAGCGGTCGCGTTGTCCACGATCGACCCCAGGGTGCGAACGTTCACCGCGGGCACTCGACGGTCGAGCTCCGTCACGATTCCCTGGATGGTCCGCCCCGTGGGCAGCTGTTTTCCGCGAATCGCGTACTGAACGTCCCTCGGCTCGTACCACACCGGGTTGCTGTCGGCCGGGAGCCCATCGAGGTCGCGAAGGATGGGAAAGTACACCATCGGCACGTAGCCGTCCTCGATGCGTTCCCACTGCACGTCGCCCGACACGCCAACGATCGTAAACGCCCTCGACGGCGCGCCGGAGCTCGCTGTTCCCAGGACACGCCGCCCGACGATTTCCGTCGTCCCGAACAGGCTCTTCGCAAGGCGTTCGCTCACCACCACTGCCGGAGTGCCGCGCAGGTCGCCGGCGCGAAAGCTTCGTCCGGCGCGCAGCGGGATCCCCATCGTATGGAAGTAGTCGGCGCTCGCCATGTTGGCGGCCGCCGCGACTGCCGGTCGCCCCTCGCCATCATCGGCCTGAAGCTGCACATCGAGATGCGGAACGCCGCGACTCGCAAGGGGGAGGCGAAGTGAGAGGCCGACGGATGTGACACCGGGGAGCGCCGCCAGTCGGTCGACCACTTTCGCGTGGAACGCCGCACTCTTCCCGTACGACACGTACCCATCCTCACCGTACGGCAGCGACAGCTGGAAGGTCATCGCGTTCTCGGGCTGAAATCCGATGGCGGCGTTGCGCAGATTCCAGAAGCTGCGGCCGAGCAGTCCGGCCGCGACGAGCAGCACGAGCGCGATCGCCACCTGGAAGGCGACGAGGCCGTTCTGAGCGCGCCGCCAGGTGCCGCTCGCCGTCGACCGCGGTGCGCGGAGACGATCGAACAGCCCGACCGTCCCCGTGCGTGTCAGCGCGATGAGCCCGACGGCCGTGCCGATCAGCAGCGCGCACCCGAGCACGAGCGCCATCGTTTCCCACGTGAACGCGGCTTCGTGCAGACGCGGGATCTCGCGCTCGGTGAAGCCGAACTTCGTGGCCAACACGAGTGCGGCCGCGGGCAATGCGACGATGGCCGATGCCAGGCCGAACACGATCCCTTCGATCACGAAGCGTCGTGCCAGTGCCAGGCGGCTTGCCCCGAGCGAGAGGGCGATGGCGACTCCAAAGCCCGCGCGCTCGATGCGGAGAAGGAACAGGTTGACGACGTTGGTCGTCGCGATGAGCAGCACGACCGCGACCAGAGCGCCGAGGAGGACGAGCTGATCGCGCACCGAAGCCACGGTGGCGGTCTTGAGCGACTCCACAGAGACGTGCGCCCGGCTCTGCTGCAGCATGTCGTGCGTGATCGCCGGAAAGCGGTCCGTGAGCGAGGGGATCAGCGTGTTCAGCTCAGCCTCGGCGCGTGAGGCATCGACCCCGTCTCGGAGGCGGCCGATCACGTTGAAGTAGCGCGAGGTGATCTGCGGCCGGTTGAGGGGCACCGCCGCGGGGTAGAAGATGTCCACCGACGGTGTGGGAAAATCAAAGGAGCGAGGCAGGACGCCTAGGACGTAGCGGGCGCCGTGGTCAATGTCGATGTGGCGGCCGAGGATCGATGAGTCCGCGCCGTAGCGTCGCCGCCAGAGACTTTCCGAGATGAGAATCGGGAGAAGGCGCTCGCCAAACCACGAGGTGTCGACCGGCTCGAAGAGCTGCCCGAGTAGCGGACGCACGCCGAGCAAGGTGAACACGTTCGGCGTCATCATGGCGATGGTCACGCGCTCTGGAGCGTCACCGTCAGTGACGTTGAAAGCGTCGCTGGTCCAATACGCGCCGAGCGCGGTGAAGGACCGTGCGGTCTTCGCGAAATGGAAATACGTGGCCGGGGACTGCAGGTCGCCGTGCGCGGCGATCCCCGGGGTGATGAAGCCCACGTGCACGAGCTGGCCGGGCTTTTCGTACGGGAGGTCGCGGAGGAGCACGTCGTAGACGATGGTGCCGATGCCAGCCGCGGCACCGATCCCGATGCCGA
Source organism: Gemmatimonadaceae bacterium (assembly GCA_035273165.1). Classification (GTDB taxonomy): domain Bacteria; phylum Gemmatimonadota; class Gemmatimonadetes; order Gemmatimonadales; family Gemmatimonadaceae; genus AG2. Next base: position 311 of record DATEPP010000661.1, on the reverse strand, counting down.
GAGTGGCGATGACGCCGGCGGCGAACGCCGGCGCGCGACGCAGGCGCCGGAGGGCGAAGCGCGTGTCACGCGCCAGATTGTCGAGCGCGACGACGCCGCGCGCGTCGCTGGTGTCCTCGCGGAAGCGCTGCATGCCGCCGAAGCGGAGCACGGCAGCGCGCCGGGCATCGGCCTCGCTCATCCCGCGGCGGACGTTCTCCGCCGTCTCCATCTCGAGATGGAACGAGAACTCCTCATCCTGCTCGGCCGCGACCCGTGCGCGGTGGCGGAACAGCTCCCGGAGGCGAGCGAGCGCCGCGCGGACGTGGAAC
>DATEPP010000660.1:0-18288 GCA_035273165.1 Gemmatimonadaceae bacterium | reverse complement strand
AGCACCTAGCACCTAGCACCTAGCACCTAGCACCTAGCACCTAGCACCTAGCACCTAGCACCTAGCACCTAGCACCTCACCCTTGACAGCAGTTCTCGCGTCGCTGATAGTAAACCATATGGTTTACCGTCAAGCCGCACTCGACTCGACGTTCGCCGCCCTCGCGGATCCGACCCGGCGCGCCATTCTCGCGCGTCTTGCCAACGGCGATCGCACCATCAGCGAGCTCGCCTCGCGCTTCGCGATGTCGTTGCCGGCCGTCTCCAAGCACGTGCGCGTGCTGGAGCGTGCCGGCCTCGCTCGCGTGCGGCGCGAGGGTCGCGCCCGGCGAACGACCCTCGTCGCCGCGCCGATGCGCGACGCCGCGGCGTGGATGGAGCGGTACCGCCGATTCTGGGAGTTCCAACTCGATCAGCTGACGGCGTATCTCGCCACGGCCGACGACGAACCGGCCGCCGCCCGCCTAACGAGCACCCCAACAGGAGAGGAGAACCAATGGCCACGACCACGAAAGCAGCGGACCAGCGCGCCACGACGCTCGAGATCCGACGCCTCGTCCCCGCCGCCCGCGAGCGCGTCTTCGACGCGTGGACGCAAGCGAAAGAGCTCGACCGCTGGAGCGCGCCGTCGCCGATGACCCCGCGCGCCGAGGTGGACCTTCGCGTCGGCGGCCACTATCGCATCGTCATGCGCGATCCGGACGGTGGCGAGCGAGCCGTAGGCGGCGTCTATCGCGTCATCGAACGGCCGTCGAAGCTCGTGTACACCTGGAAGTGGGAGGAAAGTCCGATGCCCGATTCACTCGTCACCATCGAGTTCCACGATCGCGGCGAGGAGACAGAGGTCGTTCTCCGTCATGAGGGGCTCACGGACGAAGGCAGCCGCGACCGCCACGAGCATGGCTGGAACGGGTGCTTCGACAACCTGGTTGATCTCCTGCAGCGGCGGTAAGCATGCTGCAGGTCGACAACCGACACTCTTGCGCCCATACTCGAACGCGCAGCTGCGACGTTCCCCTTGACCGGCAGAGGCAGAGATGACCGCTCCCACCGCGACCCCGCCCATTGGCTCGATGGCGATCCCGAGCCCGAAGCAGCAGTTCGTGCAGGCCCTCCAGAGAGAACACGGCACGACGCGCCGCGTCGTCGAGGCCTTCCCCGCCGATCAGTCGGAGCTCAAGCCGCATCCGCGGTCGAATTCGGCGCGGCAGCTGGTCTGGACCTTTGCCGTGGAGGAGCGACTCATCCTCCTCGCCCTGAAGAACAAGCTCGACCTCGGCGGCGGCTTCCCCAAGGCGCCCGAGAGGTGGGACGAGGCCGTCGGCGCCTTTTTCCAGACGCACGCCGAGGTGATGGACGCGCTGCAGGGCGCCAGCGAGGAGGACCTCGGCGGTACGGTGAAGTTCTTCACGGGCCCCGGCACGATCGGAGACATCCCGAAGATGGAGTTTCTCTGGTTCATGCTCAGCGATCAGATCCATCATCGGGGCCAGTTGAGCGTTTACTTACGGATGGCGGGCGGCAAGGTGCCGTCGATCTACGGTCCGTCGGCGGACGAGCCATGGATGTAAGGGGGTAGAGGGTAGAGGGCCCTCTGCCCTCTCCCCTACGCTCTGCTCGGAAATTGCTCGAGAATTAACGGCGTTCCCGACCAGCCAGCCGTCAGGCGGGCGCGGAGGCACAGTTCGCGGCGGGACGCCATGTCGAGCTGCGCGAACGTCTCGCGGTTGATTCCGGCGCTGACGTCGAGGCCGTGCGCCACGCGCGTGGCGTTCGCGAGCTGGGGGCGCACGCGCTCCCAGTGGTCGCGCGCGCGGGGCACGTCCGGCAGCTGTACCTCCGCGAGAAACTCCACTTCGAACGCATCCGGCGTGTCACCGTTAGGCGGCGGAAGCGTGGCGCGGCGGCCGGAGTCCACCGCGACGCCCAGCATTCTGCCGAACGCCGCGCCGGCACCGGCGGCAGTGGCGGGATCTGCGCTCTGCATCTCCGAGAGGAGGAAATCGATCATCACGGGATGACCGAAGGCGGCCGCGATCTGGTGGCGTTCGGGGCCGAATGCCGGCTGGGCGGCGAGTGCGGCGACGGCCTTGTACTCCTGCGGCGGCAGGACCGTGGCGAGCATTGCGATGGCGGGTACGCCCTCGGGCGTTGGCGCGTCCGCGAGCGCCCGGCAATGCGCGAGCCATCCGCCGTAGCCACTCCACGCTGCCGCCGTCCGCGCGGCCGCCTTCACTCCCGGATCGTCGTCTCGAAGCGCGATGTCGTAGAGCGCGGGTGGGAGTGCCATGCCGGCGTAGGCGGCGATCCGCCAGGCGCCGCGCCTAACGGCTGGCGCTTCGTCGCGGAGGAGGGGCGACAGTTGCTCAGGGGAGACCTGGAGAGCACGGTGAAAGGCAAGCGCTTCGCCGACGGCGATCGCGAGCGGCGGCGGCGCCGAGACGAAGAGCGATTGCAGGAGGGGAATCAGTGGCTGGGCCGGGCCGTGGGCGAGCGCCTCACGAATGCCTTCGAGTCGCGTGCCTTCCGCCTCGACCAGCGCCTTTCGGACTTGCTTCAGCGCGTCCGACGTGCCTGATCGCAGGAGCGCGTACGCGGCGGCGAACGCGACCATCTCATCGGACGACGCGAGACCGGACGTGACGAAGTCCGGAAGGTGCTCGCCGAGAACCAGCAGTCCCTGCACATGCGCCTCGATGCGTTCCTCGAGACGACTCATCTCCCGCATCGTATACGCGGCCGAATGCAGCGCCGTGCGGCGCTGAGTCCAGAGAAACTGAAGCTCCTCGAGGTGCTCCTCGGCAATATCGGGGATGAAGGTCAGCACGGATCGACCGTCAGTTGATCGAGACGGCGCCGCCCTTGATGCGGTTCATCCGTTCGGCGTGCGAGACGAGATCCTTCCCCTTGATGAGAACTTTGCCATCTTCGCGAATCGTTATGCTTCCCTCACCGACCCGCAGTATGATCGAATGCTTGGCCTCGAGCACGATCTCGTCCGGCATCTCTCCCGGTTGCGCGAAAGGAGCGGCGACCGCGTCGACCTCACGTTTCACCTCGGCAGCGATCACACCGATGCGACCGAGGACCACGCCTCGTTGGCCAGCGTCCGGAGCCCACATCACGATGACACGATCGCCGCGGCTCGGAAGAAGGGGCGCACTGGACGTCGTTTGCAGCAGATCACACCGAAGAACCTCCTGGACGTCGTCCAGACGTACGAGGACCGTGGAATCGGATGGATCGGTGTGAAGCACTTCGCCGCGCGTCAGTTTCTCTGTGCCCAGATCGACGTCGAAGCCAATGTTCGTCATAGTCACTCCTCAACTGTGAACGGGCCGCTTACACGGACCCCACGTCCCGGAACTCCAATCCGCGGAAGTTGTCGGTCGAATCCATGATCAGGTCACCGACGCGCGAGCTCACCAGCACGACGCTTGGGGATTCGGCGAGGCGAAAGAGAGGCGCGTCGCCGATGCGCGCATCCTCGACGACCAGATCCGCGAGGTCGAACGAGTAGAGGGGCGGCAGTTCCGGACTGGCGCGCGACTCGGCGATCGCCAGACACGAGATGAGGCCAATGATATTGACGGCCTTGAATTGCTCCCACGTTTCGCCTGTACGCGCGTTCTCGAGCTTCGCGGGAAAAACCTGGAGGTTGTCGACACCCGCGGTCTCGAAGGCCTTGATCAGGCGATCCGAGAACACGGGAATCTTGTAGCGAACGTAGTCCGCCGGCGGCTCCTGGGCGGTAGTATCCACCGCGAAGACCAGCGGCTGAGGGAGGGGACTGGTGATCGTCGCACCGGTTTGAAACGACACGGGTGGCTGGAGTCGCGGATCGGCGGTGATTCCGCGGCGTTCCTGCGGCGAGTTTCGCAACATGTAATAGGGCATCTAGGTGCGTCGTTCGCGGCGACTGGAATGAAAGTTTCTCGTGAACATCGTCAGTGCGAATGACTCCGGCTTCGCGGATGGGTGCAGTTCGTGTAATGAAGCTGTTTGGCGTACTCCGAGATGAAGTACACCCAACTGGTGGGGCCGGTCGTGATGTGATTGATCAACCGCTTCGAGATGCTGTCGAGCCTTTGATTGATGCGGTACGGCGGCGGCAGCGGGTCTTTCACCGCCGCGTTCTCGTTGCAGAACGGACATTCACGCGACCATCGGAACACCGTCAGATCGTACAGTTCCTGGAGGAAGTCCCGGGCCTGCTGTGGGTAGCTCGTATGGTGAATCGGCGCGACTGTTTCGTCGTCGGGATCGCCAGGATGATCATGTTCGCCTATGTGAACTTGGCCCTTCCCCGCTTCCATGGGCAGATATGCGATCGCGCACTTCTTCTCCTCGTCCTCTTCGCTCCATAAGAGGGGAGCATTCTTTTTCGAGTATTTCTTGGGATATGACGTCAAACACACGCCATTCGCCGCGTTGTTCACGCTGTAACCGGTATCCTTCTCGATTTTGCCGTGCGATTTGTCGATCAGAGTCTCGATTGGCTCATCCTCGAGAATCTGCTTGCCGCTGATTGCGTGGTGAGCCTGATTGCCGTAGGGGCCGTGGATGTAGTGCTCGTAAATGACGCCTTGTGATTTCGTGTCGTAGGTCGGTCGCGGATCATCGGCGGATTGTCGATCTTGCGCTCCGTCTTTCGGCCGCGCGTTCGACTGCTTTTCCCCGAGTTTGCTCGGATCCTTCATGATCGACCGCAGAATCTTTGCGTCGTTCGTCTTGCCGGGATGCGTCGTCCACGGGCCTTCTTCTTTACCGGGACAGAACGGGCAGTCGGCGTTGTTCGGTGCGTGAAGTGACGCGGTAACGGGGAGAGTCATCTGCATGGCTCGCTACCTCAACCCATGATGTTCTTCTTGTTGTGAAACAACGGGTCGCCGAGGCGGCAGACGTTCTTCCCCTCGAACTTGATATCGAACGAATACATCATGTACTCGCACTCATTCATGTTCACGCTCGACATCACGCCGCCGAGCGTGCCTGCTTCGTCACCCTGCGAGCGCATGTACTTGGCGTCCTTCGTCATCGGCATCTGGCCATCGAGCTTGACCGTGGTTGGGCCGGAGCTCGTATCAGCCGACTGACCGATGTTCGGATAGGGAATGGGAATGGGACTTGGCGCCGCCGGGGTCTTGCAGACATCGGGAAATACCATGCTCATCCCGCTCGCGCCCTTATGATCGGCGCCGCGCATGTTCGCGAAGACTGTGGTCGGCATCGGTAGTCGTTGTCTCCGGTTAGGCGTTCGCGCGGCCGAGCACGATGGCGGCCCGCGATTCTCTGTCCGACGACGCGTAAACGAGGCATGGCGCCTCACGATAGCGGTCGTGAATGCCAAGCGCAGCGAGGCCGAGCAGCACTGGACCGGCGGCCGCGCCGAGATCGCCGAAGCAGTCAGCCGGGTGATGCATCGCGAAGTCGCTGGCGAAAGCGGAGCGGCTTCGCAGGAACGCAACGCCCCATTCTTTCGCCCAATGGCTCTCGCCGTTCATCGAGGAGTACACGGTGCGGATCGTGCCCCACTTGTTGGTGGCGACGGCTCCCGCAACCGCGTGAGCCAATCCGTCACCGCGATAAGGCTCGGTGCTGTAGAGGTGACCCGATTCCGCGCCGTAGCCGGTCGTACTATACGCCGCGAGCGGCGTCAGCTTGGCCTCGGCGGCCTGTTCCATCGATGTGACGAGGAGGAAGCCAGCGCCTTCTCCGGGAATGAACCCGTCGAGGTTCTCGTCGGACTTGACGCGCTTCTCGGCATCGAGGGTCGCAAGGACATGGGCATCGCAGTGGGTATCGACGCCGCCGACGATGACATACGGCGCGATGCCGGCGCGAATCCATTCCGCGGCCCGCGCCAGGCCCAGTATTCCTCCCGATCGACCGATGACGTGCGCCTCGCTTCGGCGCAAGTCGAACAGGCCTGGGGCCTGCCGCGCGAAGGCGGAGAGGAAAGCGAGGGGGTCGAGCGATCGCGTCGTGGGTCGATCCGGCAGCACGAGAAGCAGCGGCGGCAGTGGGGTTGTCGCTGGCCGCGCCGCCGCGCACGCGCGCAGCGGTTCGGCGGCGAGCCGCAGCATGCGTCGCTCGCGTCCGGTGTGCGCGGCCGCGCGTTCGCTCTCAGCCAGCACCGAGAGTCCGTCGATGGGCAGCGCAGCAAGAGTGAAGGGCAGGAATCGGCGATCGTAGAACGGCGACTCGCCAAAGCGCGACATGCCGGCGCGAACGGATGCCGCCGTCTCGGGCGCGCTCAGGCCGACCGCCGTCGAGATTCCGATACCGACGATCGCGAGGTCGCCCATGCTCGTCATAGGATGGCTCCGGCTTCGGCGCCGATGACCACCTCTCGGACCTTTAACAACTTCTTATCGCAGGTGAGCCCACTGCGCCACACGAGAACCAGCCGTCCGGCATCGGGCTCGATGAGCACGGTGTCCAGGTTTGCCGTTCGCGTCTCGCGTACCGAGTCGAACACGTAGGTCGTCGAGATCCGCGCCCTGGGCAGCGTGAACGACAGCGTGCCGGAGGCCGTCAGGCCGCGCAGCTCGACCGGCTCGCCGCCGTGCAAATAGCCCGGCGTAACGAGGCCCGGCGGCGCCAGCTGGAGGAAGCGCGCGTCGAAGTCGGTTGGGAGATACGGGGCGCGGCGCTGCTGCCAGGCCTCGTCATACGTGCCCGCGTAGGAGCGGCGCGGCTCCCAGTGCGCGGCAATGGGCGCGCATCCGGCCGGTGGCGGGCGATCCTCGGTCGAGGTCAGCGGGACACGAGGATCCTCGACGTTTGGGAGCGGCGTGCCTAACGGCGTACCATCGCCCTCCGGTACGTGGAATCCGACACCGACCGGATTGCGGAGCTCCGCCACGGATCCAGTCGCGGTCTTCTGCGTGCCGCCGAACGCGCGCTCCCACGTGAGCGGCATTCGCTCGAACGGCGCCACCCACGCGGCCGTGTATCCACTCGCACTTCGGTCCCAGCGGCGGTCGGCGGAGACGCGGAGCGTCTTGGAGACCGGGCCGACCCGAACCGAAACGTCCATCTGCCAGGTCCGCTTGCCATCCGGCGCGTATGCGGTGCCGATGACGAGGACATCCGTCGCGAGCTTCTCGAGTGTGACGTCGCCGGGCACCCGGATACTCGTCGTCGCGGGATCGTCGTAGTGCTTGGCCGCCGGTATGACGGGCACCTGCTCGTCCGCGAGCGCGAGCGAGCGCCGCAAATCGAACGTGCCCTTGACGATCGTGTAGAGCGTATCAACGCCGTTCACGTCAGGGGCGGCGAAGAGCAGGCCGGCAAGTCCGGTAGGATTTCGAAGCTGGAGCATGCTCGCGCTAGTTCTGTTTGATCTGGCTGCCCTTGATCGCGACGTCCGACGAGGCTTTCACGTTGATCTTGCCCGAGCCTTCGATCGAGATGTTGTTCCCCTTGATCGTGATCGTGCCGTCTTTCTTCATCGTGATCGATGCGCTGCCTGTCTTTAGGACAATCTCATCACCCGCTTCCAGCGCGTAGTGCTTCCCGATCGAGATCGTCTCGTCTTTGCCGATACTGCTCTTTCGATCGTCGCCGACGGAGCTCTCGACGTTCTTCGAGACGCTCTCATTCCGATTGCCGCCGACGGTCAGAGATTCGTCTTTGCCGACCGACAGGGTCCGATTGCCGGAGACCGTGATCGAATCGTCCTTCCCCACGTTCTCGGTGCGGCTCGATCCGATGCTGATCGACTCGTTCTTGCCCACTGAATCAGTGCGATCCTTGGCGACGCTGATCTGCTGGTTGTTTCCCACCTCGATCGTCTGGTCATTGCCGACCGATTCCGCGTCATTGTTTCCGACGCTGATCGCCCGATCGTGCTCGACGACGATCTGCTTGTCCTTCTCGGCGTGGATATACAGCTGCTCACTTCCCTTCTTGTCCTCGAACCGGATCTCGTTGAAGTTGTCCGGTGTCCCACCTAACGTGCTTCGCGTCTTGATTCCGCTCTGCGTCTTGTTCGCCGGTAGCGCGTACGGCGGCATCTGCTCGGCGTTGTAGACGCGGCCGACGATGATCGGATCCTCGGGATCGCCGTTGAGAAATGCGACGAGCACTTCCTGCCCGATCCGCGGCGTATTGATCACGCCCCAACCCTTCCCCGCCCACACCGTCGACACGCGTACCCAGCACGAGCTCTTGTCGTCCTTCTTTCCGCGACGATCCCAGAAGAACTGCACCTTCACGCGACCATACTTGTCCGTGAAGATCTCTTCGCCCGCTGGCCCGACGACCATCGCCGACTCGTAGCCGTAGGCGCGCGGGAGCTCGGTGCTCCGCTCCGGTTTGTACGGCGTGTCGAACGGGATTGCCGTGAAGCTGCTCTTGAACGCGAGACCCGGGTCGCCGCCAGTGCGAAAATCTCCGAGCTTCGCCGACTGCTTCACGCTCGTGATCAGATACGCCGTGTTGAGCGCCCTGTTCGGATGCTTCGATACTTCGATCTTGCCGCCCGCCTTGAGCGCTCGGCAGCGACCCGCGCCCTCGGCTTCGATCTGCTCGGCGACGATCTCCTGGTAGCGCAGTGTCGCTAGTGGATCGGCATCGTCGCGCGTCGTGAAGCCGCCCGGAAACTCCACCACTTCCGACGCATGCTTGCCGGCGTGCTGGCCTTTGAGCTGGGTCGATGGAGTTTCAAAGTTGTAATCCATGTGCGTGTATTTCCCTGGCCGCACGTCCTGACTGACGTTGAACCAGCCGAGCACCGCTTCGTCTTCGGTATCATGCGCGATCGTCGAGAGGCGAAGCTTCACCGCCGTCTTCGCGACGCTGTTGTCGTCGGCGACGATCATGTTGCACTTCTTGCCGTCGTGCTCGGCGAACCAGAAGATCCCTTCTTCCTCCATCAACCGCGTGATGAAGTCGAGGTGGGTCTCGCCGTACTGCACACGGTACTCGTGCGGCTTGTGCGTCTTCACGCACTTGAACACCAGATCCGTGAACCCCTGCTCGTTGCACACTGCCTTCACGATCTCGGGGATCGATTTGTTCTGCCAGACGCAGAAGTCACTCGTCAACGACAGGAACCAGTACCACGGCCGGATTTCGGCCTCGTACACGGTGAGGCCCTCGGCCTGATCGAGTTGCACGAAGCGGCTGATCAGACCATTGATCACGCGCTCGCTGCCGTCGGCCTGCGCCAGCTTCACCGTTGCCAGCGTCCGAATCAGCTTCGTCGCGCTGATGCCGGGATCCTTCCCGAGCAGGCCGAGCGTGTATTTGAAACCGCCCGCGATCGACTCCTTGCCCTCGAAGCTCTCGAGGAGCAGCGCGTCGGGACCGAGTACCGTCTCGACACTGATCGCGCGACCCTTCTGCTCATACGTGAGGGTCGCCGTGACTTCGGTTTGCAGGGTCATCGTTCACACCCTCCAGAGTTCGCGGATCACGCGCGCAAGGTGGACTCGGGAGACTTCGGCATGGAGTATCCCGGTACCGCGACCGCTGGCGTGTCCCTCGGCTCGCGTCCTTCCACTCGATAGGCGAAGGCGCCGTCGTCGGTGACGCCGACATTGATGGAGCCAATCTCACCGCCCGTCGCCAGTTGCTCGAGGATCCGCACGGAGACTTCGGGCAGCAGCGTGTGAGTGAGAATGTTGTCGACGTTGCGCGCGCCGCTCTCTACCTCCGTGCAGCGCGCGGCCACGGCGTCGACCAGCTTCTCCTCGAAGCTGAAGCCAACGCGGTGTGTGTGCTCGATGCGTCGCTGGATCTTGCCGAGCTTCAGCCGGACGATGCGCTTGAGGTTCTCGTCGCGTACCGGGAAGTAGGGGATGATCACCATGCGGCCGAGAAAGGCCGGCTTGAACGTCTTGTCGAGCTCCGGCTTGAGCGCCTTCACGAGACCGTCATGCGACGGCATTGTCTCCGGATCCGCCGTGAGCTTCATGATGGTGTCGGTGCCGGCATTCGTCGTCAGGATGATGACGCAGTTCTTGAAATCGATCTGGCGGCCTTCACCGTCTTCCATCTGCCCCTTGTCGAAGACCTGGAAGAACAGCTCGAGCACGTCCGGGTGCGCCTTTTCCACCTCGTCGAGAAGGACGACGGAATACGGACGCCGCCGCACGGCCTCGGTGAGCACGCCGCCCTCACCGTAGCCGACGTAGCCGGGGGGCGATCCCTTGAGCGTGGAGACGGTATGCGCTTCCTGGAACTCGGACATGTTGATCGTGATGAGATTTTGCTCACCACCGTACAGCAGGTCCGAGATCGCCAATGCTGTTTCCGTTTTTCCGACGCCCGACGGGCCGACGAGCATGAAGACGCCCTTCGGCTTGTTGGGGTCCTCGATACCGGCGCGCGATGTGCGCACGCGGCGGCTGATGTACTCGAGCGCGTGGTTCTGGCCGATGACGCGCTGCTCGAGGTGCTTCTCGAGCTCGAGCACCATCGCGAGATCGTCGCGCAGCATCTTGCCGACGGGTACGCCGGTCCAACCAGAGACGACCTCGCCGATCAGCGACGCGTCGACGCAGACACGCATCAGCGGCGCGTCGCCCTGCACCGTCGCGAGCTGATCGTTCAACGTTGCGAGCTCGGCGCGCAGTTGATCCGCGCTCGCCGTCGCCCGCGCCTCCTCTTCCGCGGCCTGCTGAGCCGTGGTTGCCTCGGCCGGAGGAGCATCCGGCGACACCGCCGCGATTGCCGCCGACGCCCGACGCTTCTTCGCCACCTGCTGCTCGAGCTTCTCGCGGATCTCGCGAATCTGCCTCACGAGCTCCTTCTCCTTCTCCCAGCGCGCGGTCAGGCTCGTGAGCTCCGCTTCGGTCTTTGCCCGTTCCTGCGAGATCGAGAGCAGTCGTTCGTTATGGTTCGCGCCCACAGCCGCTTCCCGCTCCAGAACGCGACGTTGCACCGCGAGGTCTTCGAGCCGTCGCTGCGCGGACTCGATATGTGGCGGTGTCGTATTCTGGCCTAACGCGAGTCGCGCGCACGCGGTGTCGAGGACGCTCACCGCCTTGTCCGGCAGCTGCCGATCCGGGAGGTACCGGTGCGACAGCCGCACTGCCGCTTCCAGGCCGTCGTCCATGATGCGCACGTTGTGGTGCGCTTCGAGTGGCGGCACGATACCGCGCAGCATCTGGCTGCAGACTTCCTCGGTCGGCTCCTCGACTTTCACGAGCTGGAATCGCCGGGCGAGGGCGGGATCCTTCTCGAAGTACTTCTTGTACTCGGACCACGTCGTGGCGGCGAGGGTGCGCATCTCGCCGCGGGCCAGCGCCGGCTTGAGCAGGTTCGCGGCGTCATTCTGCCCCGCAGCACCTCCGGCCCCGATCATCGTGTGTGCTTCGTCGATGAAGAGGATGATCGGCGTCGGCGAGTTCTTCACCTCCTCGATCAGTCCCTTGAGCCGGTTCTCAAATTCACCTTTGACACCGGCGCCAGCCTGGAGCAGCGCGAGATCGAGGGTGTGCAGCGTGACGTTGCGCAGCACTGATGGAACGTCACCGTTCGCGATGCGCAGCGCGAACCCCTCGACCACCGCGGTCTTTCCGACGCCCGCCTCGCCGACGAGGATCGGATTGTTCTGTCGCCGGCGCAGCAGGATGTCGATCACCTGTCGCACCTCGAAGTCGCGACCGAGGACGGGGTCGATCTTCCCCTGCTTGGCGCGCTCGGTGAGGTTGACGGTGTACGCATCGAGATTCGGCGTCTTCCCTCCGGACGCACGCTGCGCCGTGGAAGCAGTCGCGTTGTCGCCGCGCTGCATCGGTCCCTCCTCCACGGAATTGGCGGTGACGGCCGTGAGATCCTTTCGGAGCGACTCGAGCGGGATCTTGGTGAACTCGCGGCTGACCTCCTTCACCATGCGCGCCAGATCCTCGTCAGCGAGCAGCGCGACGATGGTATGGCCGGTGCGGATCTGACTCGCGCCGTAGTCGACGGAGCCGATCGTCCACGCGTCGGTGAGCATCCGCGCCAGCTGGGGACTGAACGCCGGCGTTCGTGCGTTGCCCGTCTTGAGATGGTCGAGACTCTTCGCCAGATCGGAGGCGAGCCGCGATCGGTCGAGCGCGTACTGCTTCACGATGTACGCGAAATCGCTGTCGGTGAGGTCGAGGAGCTTCACCAGATAGTGCTCGATCTCGACGTCGTAGTGCGTACGCGAGAGGCAGAGGCCCGCCGCCGCCTCGACGACGCCGCGTGTGGTCGAATCGAGCTTGCCGATGAGGGCGCGAAGATTCACAGACATGGGACGAGGGGCTGAGGGAAGGAGCTGAAGGTGCTAGGTGCTAGGTGCTAGGAACAGGAGCGAGCCGTCAGGCGAGCGACTTCAAATAAGCTTCGAGCGAGCGCAAGCGAGCGAGCCGGATGATTCGGTGTGCATGCTGTAGGCGATCGCGCTTTGCGCGACGCCTACAGCATGAACACCGAATCATCCGGATCTCTGCCTAACGGTTTGGTCGTGAGCCAGGTACACCAGCTCAACGGAAGCGGTGTGTCGTCGCCGAGGCGGCACGGCGGCACGTCGTTCCGGTCGAGCACGAGTTGGATCTCGAAGTCGATCAGGTCATTCGTGTAGAGCCGGGCGAGCGCGCGCAACGGCTCATACGCGCTCCCACCGGGGAGAAACTGGTCGTACTGCGCTCTGCTCAGCGGTCCCACCCGCACCCGCGCCCGTGATTGCTGGTCCCAGATCTCGTCGCCGGCGACGGCGCCGAGTCCGAGCTGCGTCGATGCACTCTCGTCATCGCCGAGCTCCGATTGCGTCGACTGCTCCAGCGGATACCACGCACCCACGAACTGCTCGATCGTGACCGGCACACCAAAGAAGTCGCCCAGCATCTGCTCGAGACCGATCGCGGGACGCGTCGGCACAGACAGCAGACCGGTGTAAAAGAGCAACGCTTCGTCGGAGACCGGGAGTCGGCCGCGAAGCGACGCGCTGCCGAGACCGACGAGGTCGAATAGAGTCCGAGTCAGCCAATCGCGCGACGAGTCGCCGTACGAAACGCTGAGGTGGGTCTTCTCCCACGCGCGGTAGAACAGCGACAGCATGCGGTGATCGAAGATCCCGAGGAAATCCTTCAGCGCGGTGTCGCCGGCGCGCACGCGGTCGGCCACGTAGAGACTGTACGAGAGCGGGAGGACACCCTGCGGTCCACTCAGCCCGAAGAAGTTCACCGCCATTCGGGGCTGGCCGTCGCGCCGGTCGATGCCCTGGATCTCGCTCGCGGGGAACGCGACGCTCGTCGCCGTCGTTAGGCGAACCGACTCCTGTCGTGGATCCCCATAGCCGCCGATTGCCGTCCGGTCCGGCTGGAGGCGTTCCAGCAGATGCATCGCCTGGAAGAAGTCGAACGCCCAGGGCTCGGCAAACAATCGGTCGAGCAGCCGGCGGGCCTCCGCCGGCGACTCCGTGCCGACAGCGACCTCAACGTCCCCGGTCGCGTCCGCCCGAGGGACGTACGCGAGCCGCGCGTCTACAGCAGCGGCTTCCAGCCCGCTCTCGGCGGCCATGCGCGTATCCCTCCCTTCCGCTGCCGCGAGCGCGCGGTGAGCGTCGAGAAGCTGTTGATCGATGCGTACAACCCGAAGAAGTGCTCCAGCACGCTGGCAAAGAGGTATGCGCCCGCGCCGGTGAATTGCTCCTCGTCCAGATCCAGCTCGACGCGGCGTCCCCGCGCGAAGCTCAGGCCGTGCTCGGTGGCGATGCGTGCAAAGGCCGGCGCGCTGCGCACGGCGACGACGCCCTCGATCTGCCGCCGCGCCGCCGGCTCGCCGCCGAAATCGTGCAATCGTAGGACTTCGCGGAGCGCCTCCGAGCCCTTTCCGCCTGGCTCCTCGCCAGGCTCGCCGCCATTCTCGGCGTCCGCAAGCGACAGGTAGTTGAGCGACAGCTGCGACACGAGACGCCACGCCTGTGAGCTGCCTAACGGCGGCTGCACCACGCGCGTGGGCTTCACCAGCGCCACGATCGCGCGCACAGGCCCACCCCGATCGAGCTCGAAGTCGCCTTTCTCATTTCCAAAAGGCAACCGGCTCGGCAGATCGCTATTGAAGCAGGTGAGACGCGCCGTCACGACCTCGAGCTCCGGGTAGACGACCCGGCCCGAGAGATCGACGAACGACAGCATGACATCGGTGCCGACGTCGCTGCGCCAGCTGCTGAAGCGGCGCTTCGATACCCAGTACGCGCTCGTCGGTCCGTTGGCCTTTGCGTGGCGGTGCGAGTACAGCGGCTCGAATTGCTGCGTCTCTCCCGAATCCGGCGTGATCGCCACCACGTCATCGATCGAGAAGACCTCGGTCGTCACGCGGCGATGGGCGTCGGGAACGAGCATGTACTCGTGGCGCCGCTGGTTGAGCAGCAGCGGCTCCGCGACCTGCGAGAAGAGGTTCACGATCGGCGTGCAGCCGAGACGGATCGTCGCGTCGCTGACCCCTGCCTCGAGCATTGGCCGCCAGTCGGCGCGCTCGAATTGGCTGATCGGCACGATGATCTCTATCGCGCTCCCCATTCCGGCTTGGCGCAGGGCGTCCAGGCCGGCAAGCTCATAGAAGAGATACTTCTCCGGGAAGGCGAAGTACTCCTGCAGCAGACGATACGCCTGGAATGACCGGCCGGGATATGGCAGCATCCCCTCGTTAGGCGCGAACCCTGCCGGCTGGAGCGCCTCGGCCTCGATCGTGATTGATTTGGGCTTTGCCACACCAACCTCGCGCACGACGAGATCGCGGCGGTTGTTGGCCAGCAGCTCGTACAACGGGTAGACGAGATTGCTCTCACCGTTGAGGAAGAAGCGGAGCGATTGGAGATCGATCTGGGAGAACGAGACGCCGGGCAGGCAGCGCAGCTCGATGCGAAGCGCGGCGACGGCGTCCCCCAGCCGGAGCGACGGCTTGAGCCGGTCAGGCGTGACCCACTGGGCGGCGGTGATGGTGAACGGCCAGAGCGTGGTGTCGTAGCACGTCCGGAATTTGCACGGCACGCCGTCGACTGGACGCGAGTAGAGCTGCGTCCCGCGGGGAATTGTAAAGCCGGTGGGCGGAACGCCCTGCTCGACGTCGATGCGCAGCTCGGCGATCGACATCGAGGGAATCGGCCGGATGTAGTGCGGATAGACGATGTTGAGGACCGACTCGGTGACTTCGGGGAAGTCGTCGTCGATCTTGAGGTGCACGCGCGCCGCGAGGAAGGCAAAGGCTTCGATCACGCGCTCGACGTGCGGATCCTCGCACTTGGTCGGCTCCAGCTGCAGCCGCCCCGCGATCTTTGGATAGCGCTGCGCGAACTCCGCGCCGAGGCGGCGGACGTACGCGAGCTCGCGCTCGTAGTAGTGGAGCAGCTCTTCACGCCCCACGAGGCGCTCCTGCACCGCTCGCGCCGGTGCCCTCGACCTCGTACTCGCCGCTCGCGAAGTGCAGGACCGTATCGAAGATCACCTGCTCGGGCGTCGGATCCATCAGCAGCGTGCCCTCGACGTGAAAGCGCAGCTCGCGGCGGTGCTGCTCACCCTCCATCTCGACGACGCCGATGCGGACGTTCGTTAGGCGGGGCTCGAAGATCGCGATCGCATCCTCGACGCGCCGGAGCAGCCGATCGCGGGCCTCGTGAGAATCACGGCTGATCGAGGTCACGTCGGGAAGCCCGAAATGATAGACCGACCGCGCCAGCTCCTCGAGCTCCTCCGGCGCCGCGATGGGAATACGGCGTGTGTTGAGCAGCCACTCGAGATCACGCTGCAGCCCGGCTTTGAATTGCCGCACCGACTCGAGATAGCCGATCCGCCCCTCGCTCGACGGGTTGCGCGGCTCGTGGTCGGTGAGCCGATCGAGGAGCGAGCCCTGGACGGTGCGCTCGATTTCACGTTTGCTCATCGGTCGTCTCCCCCGACTGCGCGAAGCTCATCGCCTGCAGCGGATCGAGCCGGCAGATGCGCAGATAGAGCGCCTGCCGCGCGCTCGCGTCTCCGTCGAGCTTCTCCAGGCAGCGATAGAGCAGAGCGAGCGGCCGCGCGACGACCTCACCGGCCTCCCATTCCTCGAGCTTGTGCGACTCGACCTGCGCGATGAGCTCCTCGAGAATCGGCTGGGCCACCGGATGATGGTTCGCTTCGACCATGATGTTGGCGAGTTGCGTCTGGAGCAGGAACCGCCCGCGCTTCGTCTTCTCGCTTCCCACCTCTCGCATCAGCGCCGCGATCGCGCGATCGGTGCGTCCCCCTCGGACAGTGGCGATGGCCGCGCCGCTCGGATCGCGGCCGCGCGTCGAATCGCTCGTGGTCGGCGCCGACAATTCGGGCGAGTCGATCTCCGCTTCGACGATCCCCTTGAGCCACGCGCGCGTCTCTGCGTTGGCCGTCGGCGTGTCGTCCATCAGCGTCATGTCGACGAGTCCGGGGAGATCCGCGAGCAGCGAGCGCAGGGCACCACGCAGCGCCGACGCGACGATCGCGAACTCGGAGCCGAGCCGCTCGCAGGCCGTGAGGGCGTAGCGCTGCAGATCGAGCCACCCACGCCCGTTAGGCGTCCCCATGACGTTCTCGCACGCCTCGAGCAGCGCATCCCACTTTCCATCGAGCAGCAGCGACTTGAGCTGGGTACGGACTGGCGTCGCCGGCGCCTCGAGAAGACGAGGATCGGGGTTCCGTCCCGATGCGCGCAGCTCACCCCAGCGGAAACCGCGCAGCATCAGGTACGGAGCGGGACTGGTCGGATCGCTCTGCCGCAGGTATTTCGCGACGACCGCGATCCGGCTTGCCGCATCCTCACGCGACGTCGGCTGCGGCGCGAGCTGTGCGCCGACGGAGCCCGGAAGAACAACGTTCGCGGGCACGACGACGGGTGCCGAATCCATGCTCGTCGATGACGTGGGAGCCGCGATCGGAGCGCTCTCGTCGACGTCTGGCTCGAGCTCCAGCTTTCGCTTCAGCAGTTGTCTGGCCGTGCGCTGAACTTCCTCGATCGCACCACGCAGCTTGGAATAGCTCGGCGCCACGTCCGCGAATCGCTCCTGGGAGATGTCATCGAGGTTCTGGAGCGTCTCCAACGTGCCATCGATTTCCGCGACGAGCGCCTTGAACCACGCCTTGGGCGTCGACTGAAATCCGCGCTCGAGATCTTCCGGCGTCGTCTTTCCTTCGGCGACGAGTGCCTGCCGTGTCTCCGCCTTGGTGAAGTCGCCCGAGGCATCGGCTTCTGTCGGGATGGTGCGCGCTTCCTGATGCTGCAGCCAATTCTGACCGGAGCGATTCAGGGCTACGCGCTTCACCGTGAGATCGAGCTTGATGCCTAACCACTCCAGCGGCGCCGCCCGCATCTCGAGATCCCCATCCTCGACTTCGGGGTGCAGATGATCCCAGTGCTGATCGAGCAGCCCCACGATCATGTCGAGGGCGGCGCGGAAGCCGGCGAATCCATCGCGGCGGAGCATTGCCTCGGCCAGCCACACCGCCAGCTGCAGGTCCTTCGACTTCGTGGTCAGCGCATCCGTCGTGAGCCTGACGACCTGCGTCCAGTCTGCCGTCTTGCGCGTCGTCTGCCAGTCCCCCTGCGGAATGTCCTCGTCCTCGCGACGTGCCTCCTTGATCTTGTCGAAGAGCGGATCGTAGCGAAGCTCAACGCCGCCGGGGTTGGCGCCGGGAATGGGGGCGAGCAGCTCGTCGCGCAACGGCATGGTCACGGTCAGTCAGCGAGGGGTGCGGCAGCCGGAGCGATCGTGAGCTCGCGGACTTCGAGGATTGGAAACTCTTCGTCGTCGACGAGGAGCAGCTTCTGGCCGATCGGCGCTTCGGCATCGTCCTCGAGTGCCTCCCACTGCGTGACGCGACCGAGGCGCACGGCGCCGTCGGCGTGGCGCCAGGTGAGCGGCGCGATCGCCGGGATGATCACTTCGCCGAGCTCCATCCCCTTGAACGATTGGGCAGTGCGGACGATCGCCGGTGCCCAAAGCATGTCGCGCAGGCGCTTCGGGGGCAGCATGCGAATCGACTCGATCTGCTCGAATGGAATCCAGGTGTACTGGCCCGCGGCGAAGAGCTCGAGCCGAGCGCCGATGCGCGGATCGGCATCGGTGAGCGACGAGAACGGGGTGCCGTTCAACGTGCCCGACACAGGTTGGGGAGCGGGCGTGAGCGGGAAGGTGCGCGACTCGAACATCTGCTGGCGCATGCGCTCGGCGTGCAGCGCGCTGTGATAGAGGAGTGCGCCCATCTCCGCCTCCTTGCTCCCCTGACCAACGACGTCGAGATGCTTCTCGGCGCGATCGTACTTGCCGGCGAAGCAGAGGAGCTCGAAGAGGAAGGTG
>DATEPP010000659.1:0-15659 GCA_035273165.1 Gemmatimonadaceae bacterium | reverse complement strand
GATGACTCCGGCGCCCTCGACTGCTCCAACGAACGCGCGTGCCATCACTGACGCGAGATACGGGTCCTCACCGTATGTCTCCTCGACGCGTCCCCACCGGACGTCCGTGGCGAGGTTGAGCACCGGTGCGAGCAGCTGGCGGATGCCTCGCGAATGGGCGTCACGAGCGATTGCCGTGGCGACGTCCCTGACGAGAGTGGAATCGAAGGTCGCGGCGAGAGCGATCGCGGCGGGATAGATCGTGGCGCCCCGGCGCATGAGGCCGTGCACGCCTTCCTCGAACGGAATGATCGGGATGCCGAGGCGAGTGGAGTCGACGAAGTAGCGCTGAAGCGCATTCTGGAGTTGGGCGTCGGCGCGGCCGGTCGCCGCGCTCCGATTTTGCAGACCGAAGACACCATGCGAGTAATCCGCCGCCAAATCGGCACGGCCGCCCGGGATCATGAAGAGCTGCCAGAATTTCTCGTCGAGCGACAGACGCCCCATCAGATCTCGCATCCGAACCTCGACCGTGAGGTTCGGGTTTCTGTACGGCGCCTGGGCGCCGCCACCGTGTCCCGACAGAGCCAGCACGCCTAACGCAAGACTGACCGCTCGCTTTCGGAGTAGCATGACAGGGTTCTGCCTCACGGTCCGGGCCGTCGCTCACGAGATCGCCGATGATCGAACCGCTGTACGACGCGGTGGCAATTGTCCAGAATTATAGTTCGGACAGTGGCTGGCGAGCCGCGAGCGAGGGGATGGCGCCCCGCTCGAGCCAGCCCACGGGGGTGCCTAACGAGTCTCGTGGAGGCCGCGGAGTACACGTGCGATCGATCGCGCTGTTGGCAGGACTTGCGATGCTGATCGCGGCCGGGTGCAATCCGCCCGAGCCCGAGCACCGGCCGCGGCCTCTCGTCAGCCACGGCGACTCGCTCGCCGACAGTGTGGCGCGGACGATGGGACCAACCTGGCGCGCAGAGAACTATCCGTTCGCCGATCTGCACGGCCCGTTTCCGCGCCCGCGGCTTGCCGACACGGCCGACACAAATGATGCACTGTCGTATTACCATCTCGGCGACAGTCTGCGGTTTGCGCGGCCTGGCGTCGCCGATCGTGCCTTCTACTGGGCCACTCGACTCGACCCGACATTCGCGGAAGCGTATTTCGCGCGCTGGCGGTTGCTGCGCCGCGACTACAGGCAGCGCGAGATGCCGGACGGCTCCATCCGCGACATCTTCCGCGTCAAGCCGGCGATGGTCGCGGCAACGGACTCCCTGCTCTCCATTGCGATCGCTTACAGCCCATTCCTCGACGGTGCGTTCGATGTCCCGCTCTCGATCGTGAACATGAGCGAGCGCATGGCATCGAGAGATCCCGCGCTCGCCGGATTGCGTGCCTTCGGTCTGCGGGACTACCGCACCGCCGTCATGCAGTGGTCAAAGGCAATCAGTCAGGATCCGAAACAGGCGATGCTGCGCATCCCGCGCGCACATGCCTGGGTGCGGCTTCAGGAGCTCGACAGCGCTATCGCGGATCTCACGCAGCTCGCCCAGCGCCTCGAGAGCGTCGAGCACGATTCACTCATGAAGGCGTACTTCTCGAAGGAGTTCCTCTACTACGCGATCGGCATGTTGAACGGGAGCAGAGGACGATATCCGGAGGCCCGCACCGCGTTCGAGAAGGCCCTCGCGGAGAACCTTGGCTTCTACATGGCGCACGCGCGGCTCTCGGGAACCCTGGTGGCGCTCGCCGACACCGCGACGGCGTTGAGCGAGCTCGAAACGGCCATTCTCATCCGCCCCGACGACCCGCTGGTGTTGATCTACGATGGCAATCTGCTCGTCCACACGGGTCGAGTTGCGGACGGCGAGAATCGGATCCGAGCCGCGCTGCGCGCGGACTCCGATTACGCACTGCCGCACGTCTTCCTCGGCATGGCCGCCGAGGCCCGCCACGACACCGTCAGCGCACGGGCCCAGTACGCGGAGTATCTCGGCCGTGCGCCGCGGAACGCGGCCGAGCGCGCCTGGGCCAGGAGTCGGCTCGCGACGCTCGCTGGGGCCCGGTGACGCTGGAAGCAGGCGAGATCGATCGCGCGTGGTGATCTGCTAGTCAGCGTTCAGCGGTTCACTGTGCCCATCCCCGCTTCCGTATACCGAGCCCCCGAAGCGACGCCACGCGGCGCGATGGCATCGATGCGCGCGAGATCGTCGCTGGTGAGCGTCACGTCGAGCGCGCCGACATTCTCCTCGAGGTATTCCACCCGCTTGGTGCCGGGAATCGGGACGATGTCGTCGCCGCGCGCGAGGAGCCACGCAAGTGCCAACTGAGATGGCGTGCACCGTTTCTGCTGCGCGACGCTCTCGATGTGCCGCACGAGGTCGAGATTCTTCTGAAAGTTCTCACCCTGGAAACGCGGAGAATTCCGGCGATAGTCATCGGCGGGGAGATCGTCGATACTGCGGAAGCGTCCCGTGAGGAAGCCCCTCCCCAACGGACTGTAGGCAACAAAGCCGATGCCGAGCTCGCGAACGGTCGGCAGGATCTCGTCTTCGACGTCGCGACTCCATAACGAGTACTCGGTCTGCAGCGCGGTGATCGGGTGCACGCGGTGCGCGCGACGGATCGTAGCCGGCGAGGCCTCGGACAGGCCGAGGAAGCGAACCTTCCCTTCCCGTACCAGCTCCGCCATCGCGCCAACCGTGTCCTCGATCGGTGTGTTCGGGTCGACGCGATGCTGGTAGTACAGATCGATGTGATCGACGCCGAGACGGCGAAGAGACGCCTCGCAGGCACTCCGCACATACTCCGGCTTTCCATTCAGGCCAAGGAAGGCGCCCTGCGGCGATCGCATGTTGCCGAACTTCGTCGCGATGACGACGCGGTCCCGCCGATCGGCAATGGCCCGTCCAACGAGCTCCTCGTTGGTGAACGGTCCGTACATATCGGCCGTGTCGAGAAGGGTGATCCCGAGCTCGACGGCACGGTGAATGGTGGCGATGGCCGCGTCGTCATCGCGGCCCGAGTAGAAGTCGGACATCCCCATGCAGCCGAGGCCGAGCGCGGAGACGACGAGTCCCTGACTACCGAGTGTTCGTGATTTCATAAATTCTCAACTCAAGCTACCAGTGCGGGGTAATCGAGATATCCGTGATCGCCGGGGGTATAGAAAGTCGAGCGATCGGGCTCGTTCAGGGCAGCATGGCGGCGGATGCGTTCAACGAGATCGGGGTTCGCGATAAAGAGGCGGCCGAACCCGACAAGGTCCGCACACTCCTTCTCGAGCAGGTGCTCAGCGGCCTCCGGAGTGTAGCCGCCGGTGGTGATGAGTGTGCCATGGTAGAGCGACCGGGCGAGCTCCGTTGCACACACGGCGCGCTCGTCGGGGCCGCTCGTGCCCACAGGCGCCTCGACAATATGCAAATAGGCGAGGCCAGCGATCCCGTCGAGGCCGGAGATTGCCGCCGAGAATGTCGCGACGGGATTCTCGTCGACCGCCCCGTTCGTCGTGCCGCCGGGTGACAGTCTGACACCAACACGACAGTCGCTCCAGATTTCGACCACCGCGCGCGTCACCTCGAGCAGAAATCGGCAGCGATTCTCGACGCTGCCTCCGTAGTCATCCTGACGCTGGTTCGTACCGCTCCTGAGGAACTGATCGATCAGGTAGCCATTGGCTCCGTGGATCTCGACGCCGTCGAAGCCAGCGTCTCGAGCGACACGAGCCGCGTGGCGAAACTGCTCGACCACTTCGCCGATCTCGGCAACCGACATCGCATGCGGCGTCTCGTACGGCAGAGGGCTATTGGGAATGTAGGCTTTGCCAGGCGGTGGCACCGCGGACGGCGCGACCGGTCGGAGCCCGTGATAGTAGGAATGGGACACGCGCCCGACATGCCACAACTGCGCGAAGATGTGCCCGCCCGCTCCGTGCACGGCGTCGGTGACGCGTCGCCAGCCGTCGCGCTGCTCCTCGGTGTGGATGCCGGGCGTGTCCTGGTACCCCTGCGCGACGGCGGCGATCTGCGTACCTTCGGAGACGATGAGTCCCGCCGTCGCGCGCTGACGATAGTAGCGCGCCATTCGCTCGTTAGGCAGGCAACCGGGGGCGCGGTTCCGCGTCATCGGCGCCATCACGAGCCGGTTCGCGAGCATGAGGTCCCCCAGCTGGTAAGGCTCGAGCAGCCGCATCGTGCCTAACGCTTCGGCGTCGGCTACAGGCCGCGGCGCACACCGCGAGAGAACGCGAGCAGCCCGCGTCCGACGACGACATGAACCGCGATCACAGCCAGAATGGCGAGGCCGACCGAGATCCAGGTCACGGTGGCCTCGATCCCGTCGATGCCGCCGGTGCGGCTCGGGATCGCCGCCCACGCGATGAGGGCGAAGATGGCCACGAAGAGAAGGATGGCACCGAAGGCGCCGAGCGCGATGAACTTTGCGATGCGAGGAGGCATGCGATGACCGAAGGCAAGCGGTGACGAAGAATTACGATCGCGCGCAAGGGGCGGGCCGGCGGCGGCTCACGGCCGCGGCACGACCTCGACTCCGCTGCTGCTCACGCGGTGCGAGACGAGGGGTAGCGGAGGATCCGCCTCGTCGGAGATGCTGATCGCCTGGCGGAGTGCCTGCCTTCCGCTCTCGACCCCGGTGCGATCGTGCGCGAAGATCGTCGCGAGCGGCTCTCCGTGCTCGACCCAGTCGCCGGGCCGAGCCGTGATGACGAACCCGACGCTTGGATCGATGCGATCTTCCATCTTCGTGCGCCCTCCGCCCAGCGCGATGATGCCGCGACCGATCGCTCGCGGCTCCACGCGCGCCACGAACCCACGGCGCGGGGCACTGAACAGCTCGCACTCGGCCGCCTGCGGCAGCGCGGCGGGATCCTCCACGACCCCCGGATTTCCGCCCTGTGCCTCGATGATGCGCTGGAAGTGTTCGGCGGCCTTGCCGGTGCCGATCGCTTTCTCCATCTGTCGCCGGGCGTCGTCCGGTGAGTGCGCCGCGTCCGCGATGAGCAACATCTCAACTCCGAGCGCGTAAGTCACTTCGAGGAGGTCGGGAGGTCCCTCACCCTTGAGCGTGTGGATCGCCTCCTCCACTTCCAGTGCGTTGCCGCAGGCGCGACCGAGCGGGCGATCCATCGCCGTGAGCAGGGCGACGACAGGACATCCATGATCGGCACCGAGGCGGATCATCGCCTCGGCCAGCTCGAGCTCCTGCTCGAGTCGCGGCAGGAAGGAACCGCTGCCACGCTTGATGTCGATGACGAGCCCCGTCAAATCCTCCGCGAGCTTCTTGCTCATGATCGAGGCGGCGATGAGAGGGATGGACTCGACCGTCGACGTCGCGTCACGGAGCGCGTACATCTTCCGGTCGGCGGGCGCGATCTCCTTCGTCTGGCCGATCAGGACGCATCTGATCGCCGCGAGCTGCGTTCGTGCCTCCGACAGCGTTAGGCTCGTTCGAAAGCCGGGAATCGATTCGAGCTTGTCGAGCGTGCCGCCGGTGTGACCGAGCCCACGGCCGGACATCATCGGCACCGCCACGCCGAGCGACGCAATGAGCGGCGCAAGGACGAGCGACACCTTGTCGCCGACGCCGCCCGTGGAGTGTTTGTCGACGCGTGGGACACCCAGATCGGCGAGCGCGAGTCGATCACCACTGTCGAGCATTGCTTCGGTGAGGGCGGCTGTCTCTTCACGATCCAGCCCGCGGAGGAAGCAGGCCATGAGAAATGCCGCCATCTGGTAATCCGGGACGTGCCCCGCCGCATACGCCAGCGTGAGGGCGCGCCACTCGCCAGCCTCGAGCCGACCCCCGTCGCGTTTTCGCTCGATTAACCGTTGTGCGAGCATTGACCGCTCTTTGGGGTACACCTAGGTTGGCGCCGGCATGACGGCCGCGGGCGCACCCGCTCCACGGCCGTCGACGGTTTGTATTCTCTAATCCGCTTCACGGAGCGATCAGAATGAGCATGCGCTTGAGCATACGCGCAATGACCTTGGCCGCAATGCTTCTCGGGGTACGTGTCGCCGCGGCTCAGGGTACCGCGGCGGCGGCGCAGGTCGCACTCGGCGACCATGACGCCATGGCGCGGAATCTCACGTCGGCGCTCCAGCACTACGAGGCTGCGGTCGCGATTGACTCTACGCTCGTCGAGGCGCTGTGGAAGGCCTCGAATGCCGCGGTCGATCTCGGCGAGTTCAACGATGCCGAGCGCGAACGCTACTACGCCCGAGGGGAACAGCTGGCGCGCCTCGCCGTGAAGGCCAACCCGTCTTCGGCCGATGCGCATTTCGTGCTCGCCAAAGCCCTCGGACGCGTCGCTCTCTCCAAAGGAAAGCGCGACAAGGTGAAGTATGCCGGCATCATTCACGACGAGGTCCACGAAGCGCTGCGACTGGATCAGACGCACGCCGGAGCGCTGCACGTGCTCGGCATGTGGAACGCGGAGATCATGCGCCTGAGCCGAATAGAACGTTGGGCTGCGCGCAACTTGCTCGGCGGGGGAGTGCTCGGCGAGGCCAGTTGGGAGAATGCGCAGACGTATCTCGAGCGCGCCGCGTCGATCGAGCCGAGTCGGATCACGCACCGACTCGATCTCGCGGGTGTGTACGCGGATCGGGGTGAGACCGCCAAGGCGCGCGAGCAGTATGAGATGATCGCCCGGATGGCCGTGACGGACTACAACGATCCCCAGTACAAGAGGCTCGCCGACGAGCGGCTACGGTCGCTCCACTAGTCTTCGACGACCATCCCGTCGCGGAGCGACTGGCGTTCGCGCCGCTCTCGCAAGGCGCCGTTCATCCTTGCCGCCAGCCTTTTCCGCCCGCGCCGCGCGGCGTAGCGGAGCTCGTGCCGGAGATCTTCCCAGGCATCCGCGGTCCGGGTGCGGAAGTGTCGCCCGCGACGCGCGATCTTATGACGCGTCCGCGCGCCGCTCTGGGGCGCGAAGAGGAGTGCCGCGCCAGCGCCGATGGCGGCGCCGAGCACCGCGCCGGCAGTGAAGATCGCAATGTGTTGCCAGTCGAGCTCCCCCTCGCCGTTCCCCTCGTGCTCCCGGTATGCCGCACCGCTGGGGGTCTTGCGGCGGCGGGAGGCGGTAATGCCGCGGGCGGTAATCGAGAGCTCGCGGTCGGGGGGATACGCTCCTGCATCCCGCGCCGTGCGCGTCGGGGCGTTCGCGGCGGTGGTGCTCGCGACGCGGCGTGCACGGGGATCCTTTCCAGCGTAAGACATCGGGCGCGCTTCCATGGTAAGTGGTAAGAAACTTGCGAGCAGTCCGTCAGATTTCTGCGCTGTACTGCACTCCTTTCGTTCCGCGCTGTACCACACCCACACCGCTCCAACTCCATCGCGCTGGCTAGAGCCGGCGTGTGAGGAGACTCATGTCCACGAACGGCAAGACGGTACTGCTGGTTGAAGACAACGAAGACAACCGCATCGTCTATTCCACCATCCTGCTGCATTTCGGCTACTCGGTGACCGAGGCGCTGAACGGTGAGGAGGGCATCGCGAAGGCGCGGTCGGAAAAGCCGGACCTCATTTTGATGGACATCTCGATTCCCATCATCGATGGATGGGAAGCGACGCAGGTGCTGAAGCACGATCCGGAGACGCGACAGATCCCGATCATCGCTCTCACCGCCCATGCCCTCGCGTCGGATCGCGAGAAGGCGATGGAGGTTGGATGCGACGGATACCTGGCGAAGCCGTGCGAGCCACGCGCCGTGGTCGCCGAGGTGCAGCGATTCCTCGGGAAGGACAATGGCAGGTGAGCAGGAGACTCCAGCGCGCATTCTGATCGTCGACGATCACGAGGACAACGTCGAGCTGTTGCGCGCTCGGCTCGAGTCGTGGGGCTACGCGACGGAAGCGGCAATGGATGGGGAGCAGGCTTTGGCCAAGGTCGATGAAGCACCACCCGACCTGATCCTGCTCGACGTCATGATGCCGCGCATCGACGGAATGGAAGTCGCCCGGCGTGTGAAGTCGAACACGAAGCTGCCATTCATTCCGATCATCATGCAGACCGCTCTCGACACGACCGAGGACAAGGTCGAGGGGCTCGAGGCGGGCGCGGATGACTACATCACCAAGCCGATCGAGTTTCCTGAGCTCAAGGCGCGGGTGAAGTCGATGCTCCGCATCAAGCGGCTACAGGAGGAGCTCGAGGAGCGCGAGCGGCAGCTGCTCGAGGCGAACGAGCGTCTGCGCTACATGTCGCAGACGGACGGCCTCACGGGGCTCGACAACCGCCGCCACCTCGAGCAGCAGCTCGACTCCATGTTCGCGCATGCCCGACGGCTGAATGAGCCGCTATCGTGCGTGATGTGCGATCTGGATCGCTTCAAGACCGTCAACGACACCTATGGCCATCAGGCGGGTGACGCGGTGCTGAAGCAGTTCGCGCGCATTCTCAAGAACGAAGCGCGCGAGAAAGTCGACCGTGTCGGGCGGTACGGCGGCGAGGAGTTCATGCTCCTGCTTCCAGGCACCGTTCTCGATGCGGCGGTGACCTTCGCCGAGCGCGTGCGAAAGGAAGTGGAGTCACGTACATTCACTTTCGACGGCGGTACGATCAAGCGAACGGCGAGCTTCGGCGTCGCCGGTTGGCCCCACCCACGCATCTCCAATTGCGACGAGCTGGTTCGCGCGGCGGACGACGCGCTCTACGTTGCCAAGGAGACGGGTCGCAATCGGGCGATCCGCTTCGATAGCGACGCCTTCAACGCGCACATCGCGGAACATGGATCAGAGCAAGTCGGCCAAGGCGACGAATCCAGACGGTCAGAGCCCGCTGACCGAGAGCGGCCGCTCGGCGGGGACAGCGGCATCGCCGACAGCGGCGATGCCGGGGGCGGAGAGCTTCGGGCGTGACGATGAGGTGGCGCGGCTGCGAAGTCGCGTCGCCGAGCTACAGAGGGAGCGCGACCATCTCGTCGCCGTCGTCGACATCCTCCAGGAGATCTCGTCGTCGCTGCACTTCGTGGACATTCTGCAGGCGATCGCTCGCAAGCTGGGCGACGCCTTCGGCCTGGACCGGTGCGCGATCTTTCTTGCCGGTGAGAAGGACGAGGTGCGGCTGGTCGCGAGCTACGAGGATCCCGCGATCCGGAATCTCGTGGTCGACCTGAATCGCTACCCGGAGCTGAAGCGCGCGTTCGAATCGAAAGAGACGGTGTTCATTCCCGACGCGACGAAGGATCCGATGCTGCGCTCGGTGAAGTCGACGCTCGATACGCGGAATGTTCGTTCGATCGTCGTCGTGCCAATTCAATGGCAAGGCGCGGTGATCGGCGCGATCTTCCTCCGGACGGAGCGCGACGCACAGCCTTTCTCCGACGCGGACGTCCATTTCTGTCAGGTGGTCGCGTCTCTGACGGCGAAGGCACTCCGCAACGCGCACCGCTTCGAGACGCTGATGCGATCCCAGAAGGGTGCATCCGAGGTCCAGCGCCGCTCCGAAGTCCAACGCGTAGCGCTGATCGCGTACATGCGGAGACTGCTGGATCGTTATGCGACGAGCGAGGACCACATGTGGGCGGAGACGCTGCTCCCGAAGGCGTCCGATCAGGAGCTGGAGCGGCTGGTGGGCGTGGCGATGAAGGTGTTGGAGGAGGAAGCGAGAGGTTAGGGGCTGGGGGTTAGGGGCTAGGGCTTATGGTTTTTCAGCAATGACTGCCGTAATCCCGCCAGCATTCTGCCCACCTGATCGCACAGATCGTTCATCGTCTCCGGCGGGGTGCCGAACACAAATCCCAGCCGCTCTGCGACGGTAAGGAGCGACCGCAGCTCCTGCAGAGATCCGCGCGCATAGGAAAGATGGTGGAGGTATTCAGGCCGGTGATACCTTCCCTGCCCCTCGGCTATGTTCGAGGAAATCGACACAGCGGCACGCCGGATCTGTTGAGTAATGCCATACCGTTCATCGATCGGGAACGTCCGAGTGCATCGATACGTTTCGGCAGCGAGATCGATCGCGCGCTGCCAGACCGTCAAGTCCCTGTACGTGCGGATTGGCATTCTTACTCCGGGCGAGGATGGCGCAAGTTGCGTCTCACATCACCCGCGGGCGTACCAAAATCCCGCGACCGAAATCGGTTTCGCTGCACGCCCTTTCCTAACCCCTAATTCCTAACCCCTAGCCCCTGCCTTGCCCGACCTTCATCACGATCTCGCCGCTCGCGCGCAATGGCTGCGCGAGGAGTTGGAGCGCGCCAACTACGAATACTTCGTCCTCGACGCACCGACGAGATCGGACGCCGAGTACGATCGGCTGCTGCGCGAGCTGCGAGAGATCGAAGAGCAGCATCCGACGCTTCGCACGCCTGATTCGCCGACCCAACGCGTCGGGGCCGAGCCCCAGAGCCAGCTCGCCAAGCACCAGCATCTCGTGCCGATGCTCTCGTTAGGCAACGCGTTCAACGAGGAAGAGCTCGCGGCGTGGGAGGAGCGCATCGTGCGGCTGGCCGGAGAGGAGGTGCGCCGCTCCGGCTACAACTGCGAGCTCAAGATCGACGGCGCCGCGGTGAGCCTCACCTACCGTGATGGCGTACTCGCGACCGCAGCGACGCGGGGGAACGGAAGCATCGGCGAAGACGTGACGCCGAACGCGCGCACGATTCACGAGATCCCGCTCCGGCTCAAGGGGACCGGGCACCCGCCACTCATGGAGATTCGCGGCGAGGTGTACATGCCGTTCTCCGGCTTCGAGCGGATGAACGAGGAGCGCGTGAAGGCCGGTGAGCCGGTGTATGCCAACCCGCGAAACTCGGCGTCCGGCTCGTTACGCATGCTCGATTCCTCGATCACCGCGTCGCGGCCGTTGCGCTTCTTCGGTTACGCCATCGCCGTTCCGCAGGGTGTACGTCTGAACGTCGAGCGACAATCGGAGCTGCTCGATCTCCTCGCGTCGTGGGGAATCCCTGTCGCTCCCCATCGACAGTGCTGCGAGGGGCTCGAGGCGGTGCACGAATGGGCGCGGGCGCTCGAGAACCGATGGCGCGCGGCGCTCGACTTCGCGATCGATGGCGGAGTCGTCAAGGTCAATCGGCTCGCACTCTGGGAGGAGCTCGGTGTCGTCGCGCGCGAGCCGCGTTATGCAATCGCGCGGAAGTTCGCGCCCGACATCGCCGAGACGAAGCTACTCGCGATCGAGGTGAACGTGGGGCGCACGGGAGCGCTGAATCCGTTCGCGATGCTGGAGCCGGTGGAGATCGGGGGGGCGACGGTGAAACTGGCGACGCTGCACAACTTCGACCTGATCCGGGAGAAGGATCTCCGTCCGGGAGACTGGGTTCAGGTGAAGCGTGCGGGCGAGGTCATTCCTCAAGTGATCGGGCCGATCCCGGAGCGCCGCGACCCGAACGATCCGCCGAAGAAGGTACGGGTGCCGACGCACTGCCCGGTCTGCAAGACGAAGGTCGAACGGGACGAAGAGGAAGTTGCGATCTACTGCCCCAACGTCGCCTGTCCGGGGCGACAGCTGGAGGGACTCGTCCATTTTGCCTCACGAGGGGCGATGGACATTCGCGGCCTCTCGTATGCGCGCATCGAGCAGCTCATCGAGGCAGGATTCGTCCACGACGTCGCCGACCTGTATTCGGTGACTGAAGAGCAGCTGCTCGAGCTCGATGGCTTCGCGGAAAAGAGTGCGCAGCAACTCGTCGCGGCAATCGCGGCGTCGAAGACGCAACCGCTCTCGCGCCTGCTCTTCGGCCTCGGCATCCGCCATGTCGGAGCCACCGCTGCCGAGTTGTTGGCGCGGCATTTCGGCGATCTCCCTGCGATCTCGGAGGCGTCCAAGGACGACATTCTCGCCATCCGTGGCATCGGCGAAACGATAGCCATTGCGGTCACGGCCTACTTCGCCGACGCCTCCGTGCGGAAGCTCATCAAGAAGCTCGCGGCGGCGGGTGTGAACTTCACGGAGCCGAAGCAGGTCGCGGCCGGGGGTGCCTTGATGGGGCTGACGATCGTCATCACGGGAACGCTGCCAACGCTTTCGCGGAGCCAGGCAACGGAATTGATTGAGGCGCAGGGCGGCCGCATCACGAGCGGCGTCTCGAAGTCGACGGACTTCGTCGTCGTTGGAGACGACGCGGGAAGCAAACTCGAAAAGGCTCGCGCACTCGGCGTCGAGACGATCGATGAGGCCGAGCTGCTGCGTCGCATCGGTGGGAATGCACACGGGGAGGCCAGCTGATGGCGCAATCGATCGACCTGTCGGCGAGTGCGATGGTCGGACTGACGCGTGAGACGCTCGTCTCACTCTGTGCGGCATTGCTCCGTGAGAACGGGTCACAGGCCGCGATGCATCTGCAGAACGCAGGGTACGCCGGCGGCGCCACGCTATTCGAAGCGTTTTCCGAATGGCTGCTCGCCCGCGGTTACGGGGCGCCCGAAGCGCAGCCCGCGTCGCTCTTCGGCCAGCGCGCCACGCAATTCTTCGGCGAGCTTGGCTGGGGCTCCCTGGACCTCGGCACCGTCGGTGATTCAGTCGCGAGCGTCGACAGCAGCGACTGGGCGGAATCGGATCCTTCGTCCGCGCTGGAATTCCCAGGCTGCTATCTCACGACCGGGCTCTTCGCGGACTTCTTCGGCAGACTCGCCGGCAGCCCGGTTGCGGTGATGGAAGTCGAGTGCCGGTCGACGGGCGCGGAGCGTTGCCGATTCCTCATCGCGAGCGGCGAAGTGATGCAGCACGTCTACGACGCGATGGGGAATGGGTTAGCGTACGATGCCGCGGTGGCCAGCGTAGAAGGGTGATCGGGCAGAGCGCTGAGAGCAGAGGGTACTGAGAGCTGCTCGCCGCTCGCCGCTCGCCGCTCGCCACCAGTCACCAGTCACCAGTCACCAGTCACCAGTCACCAGTCACCCGCCAAGCACTCCCGCGTACAGCGGATTCGTCACGAGCTCGCCGTCGATGAGGATCTCGCGGTCCCAGGGGAGGACAATCGTGCTCTCGGTGGCGATCGAGTGAAAGTCGGGCTCGTAGGAGCCCGTCTTGAAGCCGACTGCAGTACGGACTGCGGCGGCGCCGGCAGCAGTGATGGCGTTGATGGCGAGACGAAGCGTGATGCCGCTGTCACACGTCTCGTCAACGATGAGCACGCGCCGATTGCGCACGGCCGCCGGGGCTGCGCCGACCACGGCCGGTGTGTCGCGCGGCTCGTCGACGCCATAACGACGGCTGACGACGATCGAGTGGAACTCCCGATCGAGGATCGCCGCGATGACGGCACCGGGAATGACACCGGCCGTCGCGACACCGACGACGATCTCCGGATCGTAGGCGCGCGAGACCTTCAGCGCCAGCGCACGCGAGAGCTCGCCGAATAGCGGCCACTCGACGTTGAAGACGCCCTTGGAGTGCTCGACAGAGGTGCGGCGGGGGGCCATTGAAGTGACTGGAGGTTGGTGGCTGGTGATTGGTGGGTACTTGGTGAGCCGTGATCACCAGTCACCAGTCACCAGCCACCACGCACCGACGGGAAGCTAGCCCTGACCGCGATCCCTGCATAGCTTTGCCGCGGGCCGCGTCGCACTCCGCGTGCTGCGACACCCCTTCCCTGCCCCGTCCGCGAATCAATGTCCTGGTGGAGCCGCCTCGTCGGCGGCAAATCCCAAAGCGGCGTGAAGCCACAGCGTCTCGATTATTTGAGCGAGGCGTTGGCATTGGAGCGGCAGGGCGATTTCGACGCGGCGCTGACCTCGTATCGGCTTGCGCTGCGGGATCGGCCGAATGACCCCAAGATCCTGCAGAACATGGCGATCGCCTTCTCGAAGACCGGCCGTCTCGATGATGCGGTGCGCTGTTATCGCCGGTCGCTGGAGATCGCGCCCGAGCTCTCGGGGTCACACTATGGGCTCGCCTTTCTTCTGCTCAAGCGGAACGATCGAGTGGGCGCGGAAAAACATCTGGAAGCGTTCCTCGCGAAGCCGCCGTCCGGCGCCGAGGCGGAGCGATGGGTGCGTCATGCACAGATGACGCTCGACGAATTGCGGTCGGGCGTTGATACCATCTCCGAGGAACCAGAGCCGTAACGTGGGGCGCGTGCTCGCGATCGTCAGCCAAAAGGGAGGAGTGGGCAAGACGACGACGGCCATCAACCTGGCCGTCGCCATGGCGCGCCGCGGCGTGAAGACGCTGCTCGTCGACGTCGACCCGCAAGGGTCGGTGCGCTACGGTATGGGGATGTTGTCCCCGCACTATCGGCTCGGCGTCTCCGATTTTCTGCAGGGCGACATCGAAATGCAGGAGATCGTGCGGCCGACGACGCTTCCCTGGCTGCGGGTCGCGCTCGCGGGCACGATCGCCGACGGCGGCACGCACGAGGACTATCACAAGACCTTCGCCACGTCACCGCGCTTCGATGAGCTCCTCGCGCGGGCGCGAGAGCGGGGCTACGTCGTGGTGATCGACACGCCGCCGGGGCTTGGCCCAATCGTGCAGCGGGTGCTGGCGAACAGCGACCACGTGCTCGTCCCGCTGCAGTGCGAGCCGGCGGCCGTGCAGACGACGGCGCAGATTCTGCGCGGCATTCGTGGCGTGGTCATGCAGAACCAGCAGCTCACCTTCGACGGGATTCTTCTGACGATGTACGAGCCGGGGAACGCGGTCTCCGAGCGGGTGGCGGCGCATGTACGCTCACAGCTGCCGCAGCTCGTATTCGACATCGCGGTCCCTCGGACGGTGGCGTCGGTCGACGCCGTGGCCGCCGGGCAGCCGGTCGTCCTGCGCGCGCCTAACGACGCAGCGTCGCGGGCGTACACGATGCTGGCGGACGAGCTCGCACCGCGGTTGCAATGAGGTGGCGTTCGGTTGCGGTAGTGGCCGCCGCCGGCGCCGCATGGTTCGCCGTCGCGTGTCTCGACATCTCGTCGCCGGTGACGGGGATCTCCTCGATCACGACCGTCCTTTTGCCGACTCCCTCAGTCGTCGTCAAGGACTGCCTGCGCGATACCTTGGGCGACGTGAAGCCGTTGGCCGTGTACGCGTTCGCACCTAACGGCGATACGGTCAAGGACGTGGTCGTCCGCTACTTCGCGATCGACTCGACCAAGAAGCTGCGCGTCGACAGCATCACGGGCCTCGCGTGCGGCGATTCGCTTTCGCCTCTCGCGAAGGTGGTGGCGCGGGTGACGCCCGCCAATGGGAAAGGCACGCTCCAGACGCTGCAGGTGCCGTTGCCCGTCGTGCCCACGCCTGATAGCGCTTCCAAACCCGACTCGCTCATCGCTTTTCCATTCGATCCGACGGCGATTGACACCCTAAGTTCCGGAGTGCTGTCTCCAACGCTCGACGTGAAGGTCCTCGGCGGCAGCGCCGACACCACAGTTCAGAGCTACATCGTGAGTTACAAGATTGTCCGCATGCCCTCCTCGAAGATCGCGGGCGAACCGACGGTCAAGATTTTCGACAAGACGGGAAATGACAGCACCATAGCGGTCACGTCATCTTCGGGCATCGCGTCACGGCAGCTTCGCCTGAGGTTGAAGGCAATTCCCGACGTGCTGCGCATTCCGCCGGCGACGGATACGGTTGTGATTCAGGTGCGTGTGCTCTTTCAAGGGAAGCCGCTGCCGGTGGCGCCGAGCGATTCGTTCAAGCTCGTGCTGAAACCAACCTTCTAGCTACGTCAGCCGGCTTATATCCGCGGCCGCCGCTT
>DATEPP010000658.1:0-2469 GCA_035273165.1 Gemmatimonadaceae bacterium | reverse complement strand
CCTCGGCCACGGCTTCTGGGAGCGCCGCTTCGGTGGCGACCCGGCGATCGTCGGCAAGAAGATAGACATCGAGGGCTATCCGATGACGGTCGTCGGCGTGCTGCCGCCTAACGCGCAGCTGCCGGACTACAAGGTCGACCTCTGGATGCCCGTGTTCACGTATCCGGAGATGCAGGCGATCAGCAACCACACCTACAACGCGATCGGCCGGTTGCGACCGGGCGTGAGCGTCGCGGACGCACAGCGCGAGCTGACGCGTCTCACGGCGCGCTTCCCGGAAGTCTTTCCCAGCGTGTATCCACCCAGGATGATGCAGCACGCTGGCTTCACGACCCGCGTCGTCTCGCTGCGCGACGACGTCGTCGGGGATCTCGTGACGAAGGCGATCTGGATTCTCTTCGGCGCCGTCGCCGTCGTCCTGCTCATCGCGGCCGCGAACGTGGTGAATCTCTTTCTCGTGCGCGGCGAGTCGCGCCGGCTCGAGGTGACGGTGCGTGGTGCCCTCGGCGCGAGCACCGGCGACCTGGCGTGGTATTATCTGTCCGAGAGCCTCGTCCTCGCGACGACCGCGGCGTTAGGCGCGGTCGCGCTCGCGTGGGCAGCACTTCGCGGCCTCGTCGCGGCAGCGCCGTCCACGCTGCCACGACTGGACGAGATTCATCTTGGCTGGCCAGGCGTGCTGTTCGCCGCGGGGGGTGCGCTCGGTGCCGGCCTCGTGCTGGGTATCATCCCGCTGCTGCGAGCGCGAGTTGATCTCTCGCTGCTCCGCGAAGGCGGACGCGGCGCCACCGGTTCCAGCCGCCGGGTGGCGGCGCGCAACGTGCTCGTTGTCGCGCAGATGACACTCGCCCTCGTCCTGCTGGCCTCGGCAGGGCTTCTCATTCGCAGTCTCCGGAATCTGCGCGGAGTGCAGCCCGGCTTCGACCCACACGGCGTCCTCACGCTCGCGCTCTCGCTGCCTAACGGGCGATACAATCGTGACTTTCGGCGAACGAGCGCTTTCTACGAGCAGCTCGCTACGCGCGCTCGGGCACTTCCCGGCGTCACAGCCGCCGGCTTTGGCGGGGAGTTGCCGCTCGAGAGCACGGAGCTCTGCACCAGCGCCGTGGTGGATGTCCCGGGTCCATCCGGCGAGCGGGAAGACTGCGTGCAGATGATGTACGTCTCACCGGGATACTTCGAGGCCCTGCGCATTCCCCTTCGCGGACACGCGCCTGACTGGTCCGAGACCGACGCCGCCGGCGCGGGCGCCGTCGTGAGTGGCGCATTCGGGAATCGCTTCTGGCCGAACTCCGACGCCATCGGCCGAGGCGTTCGCTGTTGTAATGCCAACGGGCCGTTCTATCGAATCACCGGTGTTACGGGCGCCGTTCGGACGCATGGCCTCGATCGCGCCCCCGGCCAGGTGATCTACTTCCCGATGATTCCATTCGCCGAGCATCCGGGAGTCGAGGGGATGCCGCTCTACATGCACATGGTCATACGCTCGACACCAGGACATGAGCTGGCTCTCGTACCGGCGATCACCAGCCTCGTGAACGAGCTGGACTCACAGGTGCCGATCACCGAGATACACTCCATGGAGCAACTGGTCGCGACATCGCTCGCGCGGCGCTCGTTCACGATGATGCTCCTCTCGACGGCTGCGGGACTCGCGCTGTTGCTGAGCTCCGTGGGGATCTACGGCGTGATCTCGTATGTCGTCGCCCAGCGTCGCGGCGAGATCGGCATCCGGATGGCGTTAGGCGCTCGTGCGAGCGAGGTGCGTGGGCTCGTCGTGAGGCAATCGCTTGCTCTCGCCGGCGCGGGCGTCGCGCTCGGTCTCGCGATCGCGGTCCCGACGACACGCCTCCTGGGCTCACTCCTCTTTGGCGTGAGTCCGACTGATCCGCTCGTACTCGCGGCTGCGACGCTGGTGCTGATGTCGATTGCCGCTCTCGCGAGCTACGCCCCCGCACGCCGGGCGTCGCGTGTCGATCCAGCTGAGGTAATGCGCGGCAGCTGAAGGACGGGTAACGCACCCTGCTTTGTCATCCTGAGCGAAGCGAAGGATCTCACGCAGAGAGCCCAGAATCCGCAGATTGCGCAGAAACAACAAAGCGCGGGAACGTCTTTTTGAAAGACATTCCCGCTCTTTTGTCAGCGTCATCTGCGACTTGTCAGCGTCGTCAGCGTTCCCCTCAGAGGCGGTGCCGCAGGGATGTCTCGCAAGGTGAAAAAGCAGATCCCTCGTCGCTCCGGCTCCTCGGGATGACAGTCCTGCCCGCGTCCCGCGTTAGGCGTTAGGCGTTCTTCACCAGCTCCACCTCGATCGTCATCTTGATGTCGTCGCCGAGAAGCCAGCCGCCCGCTTCGAGCGCCTGATTCCAGGTGAGGCCGAACTCCTTGCGGTTGATCTTCCCCTTCGCCTCGAAGCCCATCCGCTCACCGCCCCACGGGTCCTTGCCGCGGCCCTGGAACTCGGCATCG
>DATEPP010000657.1:0-8650 GCA_035273165.1 Gemmatimonadaceae bacterium | reverse complement strand
GCTTCGATCATCATCGCGACGCCACCAGGGCCGTAGCCCTCGTACGTCACTTCGTGATAATCGACGCCCTCGAGGTCTCCAGTCCCTTTCTTGATCGCGCGCTCGATGTTCTCCTTCGGCATCGAGCTCGCCCGCGCGTTCTCGACCGCGGTGCGGAGGCGCGCATTCCCTTCGGGATCACCGCCTCCCTGTTTGGCGGCGAGGGTGATCTCACGAATGAGCTTCGTGAACAGCGCGCCGCGCTTCGCGTCGGTCGCTGCCTTGTAGTGCTTGATCTGCTTCCATTTACTGTGGCCAGCCATACGAAGCTCGAGGAACAGAGGAAGAAGTTGCTTGGCGATTCTCGGGACCAATATAGTGCCTGGCCAGAGCGCTGGCGGAGCGACTCCCCGAGCGTCCCGCCGAGAGCGAACGGGGACTAAAGGCCCCAGCGCACCGCAAGCGCCGCACGGAGGCCGTTCAGCTCCGCATTGCCGCCCGTCGCGGCGAATCGCCCCAGGGTATACCCGGCGCTCGGCGTGATCGACATCCCACTCGATTCCAGCGTGTATCGGATGCCTAACGTCGCCAGCGTGCTCGCGCTCAGAGCTTCCTGCGTCCAGTTCCTGAGCTCCACCGAGGGCTCGACCACGCCTCCCAATGTCTCGAGGCCGACGCCGACGAGCAGGTTCACGATGTTCTCCGGGCCCGTTCGCTCGCCGGTGAAGATGACCCCCGAGCGCCGGTACAGGTTCCACGCGTTCACCAACACCCTCGCGCCGCCGAACGAGTTGTTGAATCCGGCCTGGGCGATATAGCGATCGCCCGTGTTGTACACCGAGCCCCCGAGA
The DNA here is from genome assembly GCA_035273165.1 of Gemmatimonadaceae bacterium. Classification (GTDB taxonomy): domain Bacteria; phylum Gemmatimonadota; class Gemmatimonadetes; order Gemmatimonadales; family Gemmatimonadaceae; genus AG2. Next base: position 7,820 of record DATEPP010000657.1, on the reverse strand, counting down.
TCATCGTCGCCGAACTTGGAGTACGTCACGCCGAGCGCTACCCGGCCGGTACCGAACGCGTGATCGATCCCGGCGCGTGCCCTGTACTCGTTTCCTGGCTCGAACCGAACGCGCGCGCCGCCGGTCGCGACAACCGGCTCGTACGCCGAGCTCTGTCGCACGCTCGCGCCGACGCCGAGGTTCCACGCGCCGAGCGGACGCGCGAGCGCGACGCCGCCCGTGAAGCCGAGTCCTGTCCCCATGTTGGAGATTGGGAATGAGAGAAAGTCGCTGCCAATGCGGAATGCCGCGAGCTGCTCCGCCTGCGTCGCCGACTCGCGACCTGTGGGGAGATTCACCCCCGCGGTGAGCACGATGAAATCCGTGCCGAAGGCGAGATTGGCGCGAATCTGCGTATCAGTCAGGCCGCTGACAGTGCTCGTCGCTTCGGTGTTCGACCCGTTAGGCGAGACCCGTGCCCAGGCATACGCCGTCCCGACGTCGACGTTGAGCGACGGCGAAACGGGAACGACGACGAAGATCGGTGTCGTGAACTCGGAGATCGTCTCGTTGATCGGCGCGGCGAGTCGGTACTGCACGAACTGCGGCGCGGCGCGGACGTTCGAGTCGTAAATCGTCTGCGCGACTGCCGGCGACGACCAGAGCGCGCTCGCGATCGCGATGCGGATGGCGGCGTTCATGGCCGCTTCACCACGATCTCGATGCGTGCCGATTTCTGTCCCGGATTCTCGATACCCGTCCCCGAGCCCGCGGGATCACGGAGGGGCGGGCCGGTGAGTGCACCGGCGGCGTTCGTCGCCGCGGCGCCGGCCGCCGTTGGGTTGAGGTCGCCCACGACTCCCAGGGCCGTTCCATCGCCGCTCGCACCGGTCACGCCTAACGACGCGGCCTCGGCGATGCGTCCTTCCGCCGTCCCCGCGAGCCCGGCCTCGATACTGCGCGCATTCAGCTGGCTGCCCGCGATGAGGTTCCGCGTCTCCCGGCTTTTTGCCTGCGCCGCGCCGAATCCTGGATCGAGGCGCACGGCGTCGCGATAGAATGTCTCGGCGCGCTCGAACTGCCCTTCGTCCTCGAGCAGCAGACCTCGGCTGTACGCCAGGAATGCCGCCAGTGATCGCGTGGGTCGCTGCTCGATTGCGTTGCGTTCGGCCGTCGTGAGAGTGACACCGAGTTGCTGGAATAGCCCGACGGCGATGTTCTTCTCCAGGGTGAGCAGCTCATCGAGCGCGCGATCGTCGTTCGTCGTACCCGTTAGGCGGGTGGTCGGGACGTCGATCACGGCCGCGTCGACGCGGAGTTGTGGCCCCTGCTGCAGAATGGCGCCCTGCACGAGCCTGCCCGCCTGCAGGATACGCCCCGCGCGCACGCGCGAAGCCGAGTCGGTCGCTCCCGATGTCTGGAGTGCGAGCTCCTCCAGCACGGCTTGCAACCGCAGCCGCTCGACGACTGTCAGCTGCGACGAGCGCGCGAGATCGGTGGTCAGCAGCTCCGCGAGCCCGCGGCCGAGTGGCTGGAGCGACGTATCGGCACCGCTGAAGGTTAGCGGCATGACCGCAACGACATTCGGTGATCCCGGCATCTGCGCGAGACGTTGTTCATCTCGCACCTCGCTCCGAGCGGTCTCCTGTAGTTGGCGTCGTTGCAGCGCGGCGAGACGTGCCTCGAGTGCGCGGCGCACGCGGCTCGTCCGGCCGTACTGCACGTACGACGCGTACGCACGCTGCGCGGCCGGAAGATCGTTCTGCGCTTCTGCCGACAGACCCAGATACAGCGCCGCCGTCCCATCACGCGGATCGAGCGCGGTCGCCTGCTCGAGCACCGCGCGCGCATCCTTCGAGTTTCCAGACTTGTAATACGCGATGCCAAGAGAGCGGAGGACCGGCTCGGAACGCGGGTTGCTCGATCGGGCGCGCTCCAGCCGAGCGATGGCTTCCGGGCCGCTCGCTCCGCCGCTGGCGCACGCCGCGGTGGCGATGGCCAGGAGATAGCTCAGTCCAGTCCTGCGAACACTGTACATCGAGTCACCTAACGATCGGGATCGAGCATGTCTTCGAAGCGCATCCATTGCGCGTAGAAGTAGAGGTCGACATAGCCGGTGTTGCCGTGACGATTCTTGCGCACGAGGAGCTCGGTCGCGCCTTCGATGTCGCGCGCCGCGTCGTACATGCTCTCGCGATACAGTGCCAGCACGATGTCCGCGTGATGTTTCACCGCGCCGAGCGCACCGAAGTCGTCGAGCTGGGGCCGCCGATCCGCACGTGTCGCGAGCTGCGGCAGCTGTGCGGTCGCCAATATGGCGATGCCCGCATCGAGTGCCAGCGCCTTGAGCGCTCGGACGGCGAGGGCCTGTTCTTCAGCGGCGTCGCGGCGTCCCGCGCCGATGCCTTGGATCGAATCGACGATTACCAGATCTGGAACGCCGGTCTCTTCCCACCCATCCGACAGGCCGGTCTCCGACTCGCTCGACAGTCTGCCGAAACGCGGCAACCGCTCACGCAGTCGAATCGCCGCCGCGCCGACGCGAGCGCGTCCCAGCTCGTCCAGTGCGCCCTGGCGGAGCTCGTCGACGCGAACGCGACCCTCCATCGCGAGTACGCGCTCCATCAGCCGTTGCGGTGTCATCTCACCGGAGTAGTAGGCGACCGAGTGCCGGTCCGCCGACCGCAGAGCAATCGCAAGCGCGAGCGCCGACTTCCCGCTCCCCACGTCGCCGCCGAGCACAGCGAGGTCGCCCCGGCGAAATCCGCCACCAATGCTGCGATCGAGGCTCGGGAATCCGCTCGCGATCGTGTCGCTATCGGTTGCGCCTTCGGCGATGGCGTCGATCTGCCCGAGAAGCTCCGGCAGCGACGATGCAGCCGCGTCGGACGACGCCGGCGGATCACCCTTGATGGTCATGGCCGATTATGGGCGCGACGCGTGGTGGCGGCAAGCAACTCACATCACCAGGACGACCATCCTCTCATTTGGTGAACGCGCGCTCGAGACGCTCCAGCTCCAGGCGCGACGGCGCGTCGAGATACGCGTCCACCGCCGAGATCACGCTCGCCAGTGCCGCCGAGATGCCACCGGCATCGCCACCCGTGGCGGCGGCAAGGCGGCTCAGCGCTGCGCGTACCCCGGCGGGCAGCGCGATGTTCGCCAGCCACGCACGCGCCCCGGCCGCGCGCTCTGCGCGTGATGCTGGTGGAAGGGTCCTCTCGGGTAGACAATCATCGACGAGCCGCGCGACGAGATACGTCGCCAGCGTCACCTCTCGCGGGCCGCCGAGCGACGAGCGGCTGGCGAGTGACGCGAGCGCGCGAAAGCGAAAGGCTGGCGTGGCGAGTGCGTACGGCGGCGACGGGAAGGAAGAGGTCTGCGCGTTCACGCGACCAATCTGAAGCGATCGTCCCTCGAATGGGAAGCGCTTCCCGCCTCCGACGGCGCGACGCTACATTCCGTCCGCATGGCAGCGAACGGGAAGTCTGTGCTGTGGGTCGACGACGAGGCCGAGCTTCTCGAGCCACATCGGATGTTCTTGCGAGACAAAGGCTTCTTGGTCGAATCGGCCACCAACGCCGCCGATGGCGCCGAGCTGCTGCGACGGCGCGGATTCGATCTCGTTCTCCTCGACGAGCAGATGCCGGGCACGCGCGGCCTCGATGCCTTTCGTGAGTTCCGCGAGATCGCGCCCAATCTCGACATCGTGATGGTCACCAAGAGCGAGGAAGACACCACGCTCATGGAAGCGCTCGGCGCGGATGTCAGCTCGTATCTCGTGAAGCCGGTGACACCGAGACAGGTGTATGCCGTCGTCGCGCGATTGCTCGAGGGCGCCCGCATTCATCATCAGGCGCTCGCCCGCCGATTCGTCGAGCGGTTTCGGGCGCTGCAGGCAGAATCCTTCCGCGATCTCGATTGGCGCGGCTGGATCGATCGCTTCGCCGAGCTCACGCAGTGGGACCTCGACCTCGCGGCCGCGGGGGAGACAGGACTCGCCGAGGCGCTTCGCGGATTGTATCCCGACATGCGTCGCGAGTTCGCGCACTTCATTCGCCGCGCCTACCCGCAATGGCTGCGCGATCTCGGCGGAAGTCGGCCGCCGCTGTCGGTGGACGTCATCCACGAGTTCCTCCTCCCGGTCATCGCGCACGATCGTCAGGCGCTCTTCGTCGTCATCGATTGCCTGCGACTCGATCAGTGGCGCTCCATCGAGCCGAGCCTCACGACGCTGTTCGAGATCGAGACGACGCACTACTTCTCGATCCTTCCAACCGCGACGCCCTATTCCCGAAACGCGCTCTTCAGCGGACTCTTCCCGTGCGAGATCGCCGCGCGCTTTCCTGATTGGTGGGGCGAGCGCGAAGACGAAACGCTCAACGCCCACGAGCGGGAGCTCCTCGAGGCGCAGCTCGGCGAGCTCGGTAAGCGCGTCCCGGTGCGATACGAGAAGATCTCCTCGGCGGCCGAGGCCGACGATCTCGAGCGCCGGCTGGGGAGCTTCCTCGCCGGCGACGGCATCGGCGCGTGCGTCTTCAACTTCATCGATCTGCTGACGCATGGACGCTCCGAGTCCGCGATCCTGTATGAGGTGGCGCGTGACGAGGCAGCCCTTCGTGAGCTCACCGTACAGTGGTTCCGTCGCTCCGCTGCATACTCACTGCTGCGTGAGGCAGCGAGACGCGGCGTGAAAGTGCTCGTCACCAGCGACCACGGCTCGATCCACTGCCAGACACCCGCAACCGTTTATGCCAAACGAGATGCGACGCCGAACCTGCGCTACAAGTTCGGTGAGGATTTACGCGCCGAAAATCCTGACTACGCGCTCAGCTTCTCCAATGAGGATTCGCTGAAGTTGCCGCGCCGTGGTCTCGGCGCGAACACGCTACTCGCCACCGGCGACACGTTCTTCGTTTACCCGACGAAGCTGCGCGAGTATCAGAGCCGCTATCGTGGCTCCTTCCTCCACGGCGGCGTCACGCCGGAGGAGTGCATCCTGCCCGTGGCGTTGCTCACTCCGCGCTGATGTATCGACGCCTCCTGCGCTTCCTGCGCCCGCACATGGGCCGCATGCTCGGCGCCATTGGCGCCAGCGCGCTCGCGGCGCTCTTCGATGCGTATTCGTTCTCGCTCCTCATTCCGTTCCTCAACGCGCTGTTCGGAATGCAGTCGCTGCTGCCGGGGAACTCCGGTTGGCTCACGGCATTCCTGAATCGCACGATCGGCCTTCTGCTCGACCCGAACGACAAGATGGGTTCGCTGCAGGTCGTCATCTTCATTATCGTCGCGTCGGTCGCGCTCAAGAACTTCTTCGTCTGGCTCGCCGGCAATCTCGGCGCGCAGCTGCAGGAATACGTCACTCGGGACGTCCGAGACGCGGTGTACTCGCACCTGCAGCGATTGCCCCTCGGCTTCTTTGCGCGCACGAAGGTCGGCCAGATCATCTCGCGCGTCGTGACCGACACCGCGCAGGTGAAGAACGTCATCACCACCCTCGTCACGCAGTCGTTTCAGAGCGCCGCTCTGGTGCTCGCGTACATCGCCGTGCTCCTGTCCACATCGCTCACGCTCACGCTCATCGCGCTCATCATCGCGCCGCTCGTCATCGGCGCGCTGCAGCCGATGCTCAAGCGGCTGCGTCGCGGCTACCGCCGCCTCGGCGACGACTACGGCGAGATGACGAGCGTCCTGCAGGAAGCCGTGAGCGGCGTTCGACTCGTCAAGTCGTTCCGTGCCGAGCCATATGAGGAGCGTCGCTTCCTCGACGCCAGCAATCGCTACTCCGACGGGTTGATGCGCATCACGCGCGTTGCCTTCCTGTCGCAGCCGATCACGGAATTCCTCGGCACGCTCGTCGCCGTTGCAATTCTCTGGATCGGAGCGCGCATGGTGCTCGTCAGCGGCACGCTGCAATCGGCGCAGCTCATCACCTTTCTCGTAATCGTGATGCGGCTGCTCCAGCCCATGAAGCAGCTGTCACAGATTCCGACCGTCGCGCAGCAGGCGCTCGCGGCGAGCGACCGTCTCTTCGAGGTGCTCGACAGTCCGACCGAGCTGATGACCGACAAGGGCACGCGCGTCATCGACGGATTCCACGACTCCGTCGTCTTCGAGCGTGTGTCGTTCGCCTATGAGGCCGAGCCCGTGCTCGCCGACATCGATTTCACGGCACGGAAGGGCGAGGTCGTCGCCCTCGTCGGTCCGAGTGGAGCGGGAAAGAGTACTCTCGTCGACCTCATCCCGCGCTTCTACGAGCCGACCGCGGGCCGCATCGTGGTCGATGGTATCGACAGCCGCGACATCAAGCTCCCTTCGCTCCGGAGCCTAACGGGTATCGTCAGCCAGGACACAGTGCTCTTCAACGACACTGTCCGCAACAACATCGCCTACGGCGCCGCCGAGAAGTTCACCGACGAGCAGATCGTCGCCGCAGCGCGTGCCGCCAATGCGCACGGCTTCATCTCCGAGCTGCCCAAGGGTTACGATACCGTGCTCGGCGAGCGCGGGACCAGGCTCTCCGGCGGCCAGCGCCAACGGATCGCGATCGCGCGCGCCCTGCTCATCGATCCGCCCATCCTCATTCTCGATGAGGCGACGTCGGCGCTCGACACCGAGTCTGAGAGACTCGTCCAGGAAGCCATCGATCGACTTCTCGCCGGACGCACCGTATTCGTCATTGCTCACCGTCTATCCACGGTGATCCACGCCGATCAGATTCTCGTTCTCGACCGGGGCCGTATCGTCGAGCGCGGGACGCATCAGGAGCTACTCGGCCAACGCGGCGCTTACTTCCGTCTCTACTCGATGCAATTCCGCGACGAGCCGATCGAGGACACACCCGCCGCCGCGGAAGTCTGACCTTCGTTATGCGCGTGCTCTTCTACGTCGGCGAGAAAAGCTGGAGTGGCTGCGCGCGCGTCTTCGTTGCCGCGGCGCGCGGGCTCAGCGCCCGTGGTCACCAGGTCACGCTCGTCTGCCCCGGCGGCAGCGGGCCGGCGCGACGCGCTGTCGCGTTAGGCGTGCACACCGTCGCCGTCGACCCCGACGCGAGCGGCGTCGGCGATGCCTTTAGCCTGCGACGGGTGATGCAGGATCGCTTCGTCGAGGTCGCCTTCGTGCATACCGATCGCGAGCAGCTCGTGGTCAGCTCCGCCATGCGTCTGGCCGAGCGCGGCGCGATCATTCGACGCGTGCCTGCCTTTCTCGCGCCCGCCTTTCTCCGCAGCGGACGCCTCGCCATGCGCATCGCAAGCGCCGGCCTCCTCTTCACCACAGAGGCCGAGCTCGCGCAGGCGCAGGCATCGCCGGAGATCGCGGCGCTGCCGCTCGCGCCCGCTGTTGCTCCTCTCGGTGTCGACGTCGCGTCCTACGACACGATTCGCCCTATTCCGCGCGGTACGCTCGGTCTCCCGGCGCAGGGTCTGCTCATCGTCTGCTCGTATGAGCCCAGCGCCCGACTCCGCCTCGCGACGGCGATGCGCACTCTCGCTTTGCTGCTTCCGCGCCATCCCGATGTTCATCTGGCCGTCCTCGGTCCCGGGTCGCTGGATGACGACCTCCGCATGCACGCCGCGGCGTTGGGACTCAGCAACTATGTCACCTTTCTCGGTCCCCGGCCGGACGAGCTGTCGATCTTCCGCGCGGCTGATGCTGGCTGGGTCGTCGCCGGCGGCGACGATGGCGCGTTTGCATTCCTGGATCTGATGGCGATGAAGATTCCCGTGCTCGCCGACCGGGCTCCCCTGCCGCAGCACTATGTCGCCGACGGTATCACGGGACTTCTCCTTTCGCCTGGCGCGCCGTCGCACACGGCGGCCGCCGTCGCGCCCTTCTTCGTG
>DATEPP010000656.1:0-3965 GCA_035273165.1 Gemmatimonadaceae bacterium | reverse complement strand
AGCGCGGGCGAACGTCTCGGCGATGGTGCGTACGGTACGGAAATAGTCCATGCGAATCCGCGAGTCTGGGATGCGCAGGTCGAGCGCGTGCTCCGTCCAGGCGATGAGACGGAGGATCCGAATCGAGTCGATCAGCCCGTTGGCGAAGAGCGGCGTATCGGCATCGACGGTAACGCCCTCCGGCAGGAGGGTGCGATTGATCCATTCGACCGTGCGCTCCACGAACGTCGCGTGTTTCGTCGATTCGTTCATGCGGCCCTCGTTGCGTCGATCGACGCGCCACTTACCGCGAACAGCTGCTCGAGCATCGGGAGCCAGAAATCGCGCACCGGCGGCGCGTCGCATCCGAGGAGCTCGCGTGCGCTACTGGTCTCGAAAATCTTCGGCAACGCGAGCTGAGGCACGAAGTGCGATAGCGATCGTGTCAACCGTTTGATGGACGGATCGCCCACCTCTTCGATCGAGCGCTCGAAGAGCGCGTACGTCGCCAGATCCACGAGCGGGGGCCTGGCAATGCCGCGGCGGCGCCAGCCGACATCGCGGGCCCAATGCGCGAAGGTCATGTCGAGAAGCTCGCCTAACGGCAGCGCGCGTTCGCCTGCGCAGAGGTGCACGACTCGTCCCGCTGCCTCATCGCTCAGCGCAAGACGTGCGATCGCATTGGCGACGAAGTCGGTCGTGACGACATCCAGAGTCGACCGATCGACACCGGGCATCATCGCAACCAGGCCGGCACGGTACAGCCGCAACGCGCGGTGCACGGCGTTCATCTGCGATATCGCTCCGGTGCCATCGTCGCAGACGACAGTAGACGGACGAAGGATTGTCCAGTCCGTCGCATGTCGGCAGACGAGCTGCTCCGCCTCGTGCTTCGATTGCTCGTACGCGTTCACCCAGCCCTCTGTGCTCGGCGCAACGTCCTCGACAATCGAGCCGGTGCGGCGGCCAGCGACGAACGCAGTGCTCACGTACGCGAAGCGCACCGGCGCCGCGCATTCAGTCGCGAGCTCGAGCAGCCGCTCCGTGCCGCCGGTATTCACCGCGCGGGCGGCCGCCAGGGAATTGGAGAAGGTAGTGTCGGCGGCGAGATGAACGATCGCGGCCGCCTGCCTGCGTATCAGCCGGTGTGCGTCACTCGTTAGGCCGAGCCCGGCGACGCGGAGATCACCCTCGATCAGGGTTATGCGGCCCTGGAAACGGGAATTCCTGACATCGCGCATCCACCGCGCTACGTCTCGCACCAGCACGATGGCATGCAGTTGGGCGTCGGCGCCAAGGAGACGCTGGAGCACTCCGCGTCCGAGCAATCCCGTGGCGCCGGTAACGAGAATCGATCTTGTGGCTGCCATCGTCACGCCTCGACGGCGAGCGCCGTCCAGTGCGCGCCGTAGCCGTAGGAGAAGAGGAGCAGGCGGTCGCCCGGACGGACACTGCCGTCGTCGATGGCGTCGCGCAGGTTGATGAAGTTGTCGCCGGCCAGCGTATGGCCGATGCGCGGCACATTGCGGTCCCAGAGCCGCGCACGGGGAATCCCAACGAGACCGAGGAGAATCTCCCAGCTCCGGACGCTGACATTGTGCGGTATTACCCACCTCACGTCCTCACGCGACCAACCCGCACGGTGCAGCGTCTCGTCGATGACGTGCTTGGCGGTCGGAAAGTAGGACGCGATGATTTCGTTCCGGAGGGCGTCGGCGTCCCAGTAATAGCCCTTGGTACGCTCCGCCGAGGCAACGATGCGATTGCGATGCGCAGAGTCGTCAATGAGAACAGCGCACCCCGCATCGCCGGTGACATTGAAGATCGCTTCCCGACCGGCACACTCCGGGAAGAACTCTGCCGAGACGCATAGGACACGGCGTGCTTCGCCGGCCGCTATCACTGCGCGCGCGAACCGCACTGCGGCGAAGAGTGACGTGCACGCGAGCTGATCGACGGCGATCGCGGATGCGCGCTCGAGGCCGAGATCGTACTGGAGTCGGGTAGCGGGATACTGGAATCGACGCGTCGTCGCTAGCCGACAAGCTGCGTCGGTGGCACTGCCCCGCGGGGAGAAAGCGAGCGCAGACGTGCCGCAGTAAATGAGCTGATCGATGCTGTCCGGCGGCGCATGTTGCTCCTCGAGGACCCTCGTCGCGGCGGCGAGGGCGAGAGAATAAGGAGTCTCTTCGTCGGCGACATGGACTCCGTCGAAACCGAACTGCGCGAGCAGGGATGAATCGCTCTGTAGCTGAGCGGCTGTAGCGAGCTCGCTCAACGAGCGGCGCTGGGCGGGAAGGGAATACGCAATCCCGCTGATCCCTGGCGCGCTCATGAGACCTCCGTTGCGATCTCGACGAGTGCCACGATCAGCGGAAAGGCAGCGTCGAGGCGCCTGATGGCGGCCCGCGCGTTCTGCTCTCGCGTCCCGTGCCTAACGGCAACGAGCTCGTCTGATCCGCTCCCAAAGAGGAGCTGCAACGCCGAGAGGGGTGTGGCGGACGGGAGGCCAAGCGCCTTCCACGCTGCTTCCTTGAGGATCCAGATCAGTGTTGGATCGATGCCACGAAGGCGCGTGCGCTCAGGCTCGGAGGCGATGTATCCAAGCTCCAGCGCCGACACCTCCCCGGCGCGCTCGATGTCGACACCGACGGCTGCCCCGAACGGGAACGCCGCGGCGATCGCGATCCCATCGCGGTGGGCAATCGTTAGGCGATCGGGGAGGGGCGCCCAACTGTCCGCGCGCGTGCGGACGAACGCGCGTGGCGCGGCGCCGGGCGCCGAGGCCAGCTCGATTGCGTCGGGGGCAACGTTCCGCCGGATGCTGATCGCCCGCTTCGCGGCATAGCGACCGGCGATCCAATCGCGCCGACGCGCCGCATGGGCCAGCGCCTCATACTCGCGCTGTTCGCGTTGCGTGAGCGGGTACAGCGGACGTGCATCGCAGGTCGCGACGACGTGCGTGTAGCCAGCGCCGGCCATTGTGTCCGGCGTCGCGCCGAAGGGCATTCATATCCTCGTCGTTGGTGACGCCGGGACAATGCCGATTGGAGCGCGGCGCCCTCATCGGGCGGATGACGTAGTCGGCAACGAGGTCCTACGTAGAACGACTGAGTGCACTCGCCCGGCGAATCGGCCGGGTGGTCCCCGACCCCTTGACCGTTTAGTGGAACGTGGCCATTCTCCCGCGACCACTAAACCGTTGAGTGGGGAACCCGTGGCTGACCGCGAAATCGATCTCCTCCAGGGAACGCTCGATCTCCTCGTCCTCAAAGCGCTGAGCTGGGATGCGATGCACGGCTACAACATCCTCGACTGGCTCCGGCGCGCGTCTGGATCGGAGCTTCGCATCGAGGACGCTGCCCTCTATCCAGCGCTGCATCGCCTCGAGGCGCGCGGCCTGATCGAGGCCGAGTGGGGCCTGTCCGAGAACAATCGCCGCGCGAAGTACTATCGCCTGACCACGGATGGCCGGCGCACCCTTCGCTCGGAGTCGGCGAACTGGCGGCGCTACGCGGTCGTCATGGGGCGCGTGCTCGACGCCGCGCGCCAGCCCGCTTGAGAGAACGTCCCATGACAGAATCGAAATGGCGACGCTACGCCCGCTTCGTCGGCCCCGATCCGGTCGCCGACGTCGATGACGAGATGGAATTTCATCTACAGATACTCATCGACCGCTACATCCAGCGCGGCTACGACCCGCGGGAGGCTCGCATCATGGCGACGAAGGAATTCGGGAATCGTGACCGCGCCCGCGAGGAGTGCATCGAGATCGATAACGAGCGGATGCACCGTCACAGCCGCGCCGAGTGGCTCGACACCGTGCGCCAGGACATCCGGCACGGCGTGCGACGGCTCATCAAGAGTCCCGTGTATACGCTCGTCGCGATCTTCACCCTTGCGATCGGCATCGGTCCGAACATCGCCATCTTCAGCATCATCAACAGCGTTCTGCTCGCACCGCTCCCATATGCGCGGCCGGACCG
>DATEPP010000655.1:0-42589 GCA_035273165.1 Gemmatimonadaceae bacterium | reverse complement strand
TTTCCTCGAGCTCCGCTGTTGCAATGACGTCACCGCCGAGCCTGCGCGCACCACGGAGCCCGATCTCGACCAGGGTCTGGCAGCCGCTCAGAAGAACGCCGTCTCGAAGCGCACAATGGGCGGCACGATTGAGCATCTCCTCATCAGCAGAGCCCACGAGCTCGCGCGCCTCGCGTGCCGAGGCCGGATCGTAGACCAATCCCGCAACGAGCACCAGCGACGCGCCCACGAATGCCGGCTCCACAGCGTCGAGCGACCGGAGCTCCAGGTGGCCGCGGGGCCGCACCTCCGGGAACAGCGTGGTGAGGTGGTTCTCCCATTGCGTCTGCTTTGCATTGTCCTCGCCCGCCCAGTCGCCAAAGCTTCGATAGGATCCGTCGTCGTCCGTCCTCGTCATGTCCATGGCATCGAGCGCAAAGCGCGTGTACGCGTCGATCGGTGAACACTCAGGGTACGGTATTCCTGTTCGCGATGGGTCGAGCAGACGCCAGCACCGAGCCCGGAAGCTCCGGTCTCCCGTCTCGCGCCCCGCGTAACGAGGCGAGTTTGCGAAGATCGCAGTGAGATAGGGGGCGAGATCACAGAGCAACCGCCAGCGCTCGTCCGGACGTGGCCCCGGGTCGAGACTCAGTTGTGTCGCTGCGGTCTGCCGCATCATTCGCACGCCGCTCGGGCCGATCCCCTCGAAGTAGCGCGTCATCGCGACGTAGCGCGGACTGGAGAGCTGGAGCGGAACGCGGTCGATGGGATTCTCGGGATCGATGCCAACGCTCGCGAGGATGATCCCTTCGTCACCCGCTGCCGCGCGCAGGTCGAGCAGCACTGCCTTCGTCTCGCTGAATAGCGCCGACACGGAGGCGCTCGGCACGGTGCACACTTCGAGCTGGCCCCCCGGCTCGAAGGTGAGCGTCGAGCCGTTAGGCAGCGTGAAATACGGCGATCCCTTTGCGGACCGATGTTCCCGCCAGCCCAGCGACGTTCCGTATCGTCGAAGAAAGCCCAGCGTACTCCGGCGATCTCCGGACGTCGGCTCCAGCGGACAGGGCAATCCACTGTCGGCGAGGAGCGCCAGCATCTCGACTTCGGCACCGATATGCCGACGATCGTGTACATCCGGCACGAACAGGCGTTCGCGCACGTATCGCTCGAAGTGCTCCACCAAGGAAAGCGTCGTCACGGCCGCGGCGACGCGATCGATAAGGCAAAGCGGCCGTCGTCGGCGATCCAGCGCTCCAGCCGCAGGCTCGCGGCGCGGAGTAACCGGCGTACGCTGGGACGGTCATATTTGCAGCTGATCTCCGTCCTGATGCTCTCCCCCTTGGCGACATGCACCTCGCCGACCAGAGGAATGTGCACCACCTGCTCGCGGGTGCTCACGAGATGCATCTCGATCCGATGCCGCTCCGGCGAATAGAACGCGCGGTGGGCGAAAGCTGCGACATCGAAGTCCGCACCGAGGGCGCGATTCACGACGCGCAGCATGTTCCGATTGAACGACGCCGTGACGCCGCGGGAATCGTTGTAGGCGGCTTCGACGACACGGCGCGGCTTGCGCAGGTCGGTGCCCAGGAGGAGTCGATCGAACGGACGCATCGCCTGACGAACGCGCGCGAGGAGCGACCGTGCCGCGGGAGCGTCGAAGTTCCCGATCGTGCTGCCGAGGAAGGCGAACAGGACCGGTCGTGGCATCCGCTCCGGCAGGCCTAACGAGTCGGAAATGTCCGCTATGGCCGGCACAACCTGCAGACCGGGATACTCCCGTCGCAGCTGGCGGGCGGTGGCCTGGAGAAACTCCGCGCTCACGTCGATCGGGACGTACTCCTCCAGGCAGCCGGCATCGCGCATCGCGTCGAGAAGGATTCTCGTCTTGGCCGCGCTGCCGGCACCAAGCTCCACGAGGGTGCGGGGACGGAACAGGGCAATGATCGCGCGCGCATGTTCCTCGAGCAGCGCGCGCTCCGCACGTGTCAGGTAATACTCCGGCAGCTTCGTGATCCGCTCGAACAGATCGGATCCCCGTTCGTCGTAGAAGTACTTCGGCGGGAGCTCCTTCTGGCGCCGCGTCAGTCCCTCGGCGACGTCTTTCGCCATCGTCGCGATGCGCTCGTCGGCACGGGCGAGTGCGACCTCTTGCTCGACCGGCAGCGCGACCGTGTTCTCGGCGCGTCTAGTCATCCCGAGCACACCGGAAGCCACTGAAGATCTGACGACGAATCGGATAGTCCCAATTCCTGAAGCTGTTTCGGATTGCACCGGAGCGCGTCGCCCACGATCCGCCACGAAGCACCTTGTACTCCGTTCCGAAAAAGACTTCGGAATATTCGGAGTACGGAAAGGCGACGAACCCGGGATAACCTGCGAAGTCGGTGCTCGTCCACTCCCAAACATCGCCGATCATGCCATAGCAGCCGGACGCGGAGACATTCGCCTCGAACGTGTCCACGGGAGCGACGTCGAACGCAAGTTGATCGACGTTGGCTAGCCGAGCCGTCGCCTCGGCATCGCCCCACGGATAATCGCGCGTGACTGAGTGCGTCGCGTCCCATGACGCCGCGACCTCCCACTCACGCTCCGTCGCCAGCCTTTTTCCAGCCCAGCGCGCGAAAGCGTCCGCTTCGTGATAGCACACGTGAATCACCGGCGCGTCGCGCTCGGGCGCCGTCACGCGATCCATGCTGCGTCGCAGCCACGACCCGTTTTCCCGCCACCAGTATTTCGGCGCCTCGGCCTTCGACTCCGCGAGCCAGGAAAGTCCCGCTTCGCTCCACAGCTCGGAGCGACGATACCCGCCGTCGCTCATGAATTCGAGATACTCGCCGTTCGTCACCGGTGTCCGGTCGATCCAGAATGGCGCCACGCCAGCGTCATGCCGCGGGCGCTCGTTGTCGTACGCACGTCGGCGATCGTCCGTCCCGATCGACCCTCCAGTCGCGTCGATGCGGACCATCCGTTCCCTGTTCCCGTTAGGCAGGAGGCGGCGTTCTGGAAGCGCGCGCCGTTTCGTGGGCGAATAAGGAACGCCGGTCTTGAGCTGCAGCGTCTGCAGCATCGTCTCGTTATGCTGGTACTCGTGCTGCAGCACCATCTGATACACGTATCCATCGCGGAGCAGTGGATCATCCGATGCGAAGTCCACACGCTCCAGTCGCTCGAGGACCCGCTCTCGGATCTCCGCCATCGCTTCCAGCGTCGCGCCCAGCGTCGGCAGCGGCAGGGCGCCGCGCACGCGTCGCGGATGCTCGAACGGGTTGTACATCCCCGGCATCTCCACGAACTCCACCTTGCCGTCGAGATTCCTGTCGAGCCAGAGCGCCTCGAAATGCCCGATGTGGCCAAGGTCCCAGAGAACGGGACCCATGAGCGGATCGTGTTGCGCCCGCAGATCGTCTTCGCTCACCGTTTCTATGAGCTGCAGCGTGCGATCGCGCGCTTCCCTGAGCAGCGCCGCGATCTCCTCGCGCGACGTGAGCTGACGCTCGACGCCGGCGTTCGGTGTGATGGCAATGGTCATGAGCGTATCTCCGGCAAGACTCGCGCGCGCTCGAATGAAGACCTCGACAGCCGCGCCGGCCTGCCCTGCTCTCAACGACGCGGACGAACGAATCGTTCCATGACCGCGAGCGCTGCATCCACCGCGAGTGCCAGCAACGCCGCCGGAATCGCTCCTGACAAGATCATTCGCGAGTCCGAAAGCGCCAGTCCGCTCACGATCGGCTCGCCGAGTCCGCCGGCGCCGATGAACGCGGCCAGCGTCGCCGTTCCCACGTCGATCACGGCCGCGGTTCGAATTCCGGCCATTATGACTGGCGCAGCCAGCGGGAGGCGCACTTCTCGAAGAATCTGAACATCCGTCATCCCTAAAGCACGCGCAGCGTCCACTGCCGAGGGGTCTGCATCGCGCACCCCCGTGAAGGTGTTGCGCACAATTGGATAGAGTGAGTAGAGAGCCAGGGCGACGAGAGCGGGCGCCACGCCGATCCCGAGCAGTGGGATCATGAACGCGAGGAGCGCGATTCCCGGCAGCGTCTGGATTACGCCGACAGCTCGGATCACAGGCTCAGCGCTTCGCGCGTTACGCTCCAGCGCGAGGCCCAGCGGTACGCCGATGAGAATCGCCACACCGATCGACACACCCACGAGAAGAAGATGGCGCGCCGTCAGTGACAGCAGCGTCGCACGCGACGATAGGAGATATTCGCGAATCCCTTCTCTGCTTCGCGCACCGCTGGAAGCGGTCGGCCCGTCCACGAGTCCCAGTGACCGCAACGCTTCTCTGGCGACGAGCGGAATGGCCACACCGTCCACCTCCACTCGCCGATTGAGTGCCCGCATGCGCGTCACGTCGATGCGCCCACTCAGCTCGGTCAGTGCATTGACTGCCGCGGGATTGTCGCGAATGAGGCGCTCGCCGACCAGCGCCGCGGCCTCATACGGCGGGAAGAATCTCCTGTCGTCCGACAAAACGCGCAGGTCGTAGCGTTCGATCAGACCATCGGTCGAATAGCCATCGACGACATCCACGTCGCCACTGGCGAGGGCGCGATACTTCACGGCCGGCAGCAGGGCACGCACGTCGCTGAATCGAATCCCGTAAGTGGCCGTCAACCCGGGCAGTCCGTCGGCGCGGCCAATGAAATCCGGAGTGAGACCCGCGCGCAGCCGGCCCGCGACATGGGCCAAGTCAGAAAGAGTTCGCACGCCGAGCGAGTCCGCGCGGCTCCGGCGCATCGCGATGGCATAGGTGTTCTCGAAGCCTAACGGCGGCAACCACCGCGCATGGAATCGGCGGGGAAACTCGCTCGCGACCCTCGCATACACTTCGCCCGCGCCGCCGAGCGGAGCTTCGTGCAGCAAGACGAGGAGTCCGGTTCCCGTGTACTCCGGATAGACGTCGATGGCGCCGCTCGTGAGGGCACGAAACGCGACCTCCGTTGCCCCGAGGCCTGGTCGCCGATCGACACGAAGCCCCCGCGCCTCGAGCAACTGCGCGAACATCTCCGCGAGGACGTAGGATTCGCCGAATGGCTTCGATGCCACGACCACTGGCCGTGCTCTCGGCGTCTGCGGCAGGCTCGCGAGGAGAAGAACCGCGCGAAGAAAGCGCCCGTTCAAGAGGCGACACTCTCGATGCGTGCCCTCGCCAGCAGATCGCGAACGTACGGTGTCCTCGGCGCCCTCACCAAGTCCGCTGGTGTTCCGATCTGTTCCAGTCGTCCCCGACGCAGTACGGCAATGCGGTCAGCAAGGAGGAAGGCTTCGTGAAGGTCATGGGTCACGAGCACGCACGTCATCGAACGCGCCACCCCGCGCTCCCGCAGCACGAGAAAGCTTTGCTGGAGATCCGCGCGTGTGATCGCATCGAGGGCGCCGAACGGCTCATCGAGGAGCAGCAGCGACGGAGAGGCGGCCAGCGCCCGTGCGATCGCAACACGCTGGCGCTGACCACCCGAGAGCTCTCCGGGCCGGCGATCCATGAAGACGGCAGGGTCGAGCCCGACGAGGCGGAGCGCCTCGTCGCGACGCTCGGTGAGGAGCGACCGTTGGTCGAGCAACCGCAACACGAGCTCGACGTTTCGCCCAACGGACCAGTGCGGCAGGAGACCGCCGTCCTGGGGCACATATCCGATACGGCGGCGCAGCGCGACGAGGTCCGTCGAGGAGAGGTCGGTCGACTCCACGAGGACCCGACCTGCGTCGGGCCTAACGAGTCCGTTGAAGCTCCGCAGTAGCGTCGTCTTGCCTGAGCCACTTTCACCCACGAGGGCAACGCACTCGCCGGCGACGACATCGAGGCTCAGCTCATCGAGCGCGACCGCTTCTCCGTAGCGCTTCACCAGCGCTTGGGCGGAGAGGACCGGCGTCGTCGCGGACGCGCTCAATCCACCCTGGGGAACGGAGGGACGCTCCATTCCGCAAAGATGCGTTGGGACCGGCCGTCAGGCGAGCGCGAACAGCGCCGCGGCGTCAGTGCTGCTGTCGGGTACTCAGCCAGAGTGGCCGCGCTACGCAGTCGTCGAAGCTGCGGCCATTGCAGGTCGTCTTCGCGAAGTCCATTACGTTGCGCTGAACGGCCACGGGATAGCTGCGGCAGTTCGGCGTGTTCGTGCCGCGCACGCAGCCATTGTAGTGGAGCAGCGCGGTGCGCCAACTGCTATCCGGCACGATCGTGGTGTCGGTGCTGGCGGAATCCCCCGCCGCCTGGCTGCTCGCGCGACGCGCCATGTAGCCAAGGATGTAGATCCCGTACCGGAGATTGGTCGTGTCGTTGCGGAGATTGGTTCCGAACATCCGGCCGAGCGCCCGCTGCCAGACGCTGCCGTGCACCTGCATCAAACCCACCGCGCCGACTCGCGAACGGGCGCTGGACTTGAGCTCGTCATTCTCCGTGAGCATGACCCCGAGCACTAGCGCTGGCGGAAGCCGACGCCGGTAGGCCTCGCTCACCGCCACATCGGCGAGACTCCAGGCTCTCGGCTCCTGCACCTTGCCGGTGCGAAGCAGGTCGCGCATGAAACGTTCGCGATCGGCGAGGAATTGCGGCGTGCGCAGAGCGGCCTCGGTCGGCCCGGCAAGCCACGGCGCATGCATGGCCGTCGAGTCGACGTAATCGTGGCGCAGGATGTCGGCGACCACCGGCTCGCGCTGGACGAAAACCGGATGCACCCGCGAAATGGTGAAGATCAGCGTCGCGAGCGCGCCCGTAGCGAGCATGAGGAGGTGCGAGACAGGCTGCTTCCGGATAACGCCTCCGCGCGGGCAGCAGAAGGCCCGCAGTGGTAGGATGAAAAGACCGGGTCATGCGACTAATGAGTCGTCGACCGGCGCCGCGAAGAAATCAAGGCTGGCGCGAGCAGGCAAGCGAACGAATACTCCCTCGCGCCTCGGAGGCCTGGCCGGATGCTAGCCGACGCAACGGTCTTTTTCAACCAGCCCGGTACAATCGGGCTTTGGTGACCGTCGAGCGGGCCAGGACCTTCGTCACCCGGCGCAGCGCGCCGGCATCATTCTTCCTTTGATGGTCGAACATAAAGGCGCACAGTCGCCTAGAGAGTCGAGTTGATACTTCGGTTGAAGATGGAAAGCTCGCATTCCGCGACGGATCTGGCGCCGCCCGCGCCAGCGGTTCGCAAGAAAAGGCTGAAGCTCAAGCGGAGACGCCGCCGAATGCGGCCCGTGCTCCGCTATACCATCATCGGCGGCGCGGTCGTCGTCCTGGGCGTTCTGGCGCAGTTTGCGGTGCATACCTATCGCACCGAACCGCGGAACACGAATGCGATCGCCGCACGTGAGCTGCAGCTCAACACCCTCGCCGAAGGCGAACGGGTGATTCGCACCGTGCCGGTCTTCCAGCGCCCGTGGATCGATTACTTCCGTGCGACGCGTGGGCTTCTTGTGCTCACTGACCGGCGGCTTCTCTTTCTTGGGCTGGAGCCTCGAGATCTGCTCGGGAGCGGAGACAGCCCTCCGACCTTTACCGAGCACGACTTTCCCGTCGATACGCTGGTGCAGCTCCATCCCGGCAGAACCTTTTTCGGGATCGCCAAAGCGGTCGTCGTCGACACGCCGGATGGTACGTACCGGTATGGCGTCCCCTCCCAAGCGTGGGGTAAGGCGAGCTTGCTGCTCCACTCGATCACGGCTCGTCATGAGCGATTGATCGCAATCGGCGAGCGGCAGGCCAAACAGCGCGACGTCATCGAGGCCCAGCGCAAGCTCGCCCAGGCCCAGGCCGCGAAGCCCAAGTACTACACGGTCAGACGCGGCGACGCCCTATCGTCGATCGCGGCCCGGTGGAATACGACGGCGGATCAGCTTCGCGCGTGGAATAACATCGAGGGCAACAAGATTCGTATCGGCCAGGAGCTGCTCGTGAAGCCGCAGCTGAATGAGTCGGCCGTTGCTGGCGAGGTCGGCGCAGCGAAGAAGTAGCTCGCGGGTCAGTCCTCGGCGGTCATTGCACGAGAATGACCGCCTCCCCGTTCAGGACGACACGCAGAACGAAGGCATTCTGGGTCGTGTACATCCGCGAAAAGCGCACGTCGCTCACGCTGCCGGCCAGTCGCACTCCCGGAGCGAGCTCGCGATTCAGCTCCTGAGTGAGTCTCGATTTCAGCGAGTCCAGCTGTTCGCCGACGGCGAGGTGGCCTTTCCCCGTCGCTGCGTCGACTGCCGATTTGATCCGGCCCGCCCCGAGCGTGGATTTGACCCGCGACATCATGTCATGGCTTGCGAGTGTATAGCGGAGATCGCTGAGGAGCACGGCCCTGGTAGTGGAGTCATAGCCCACGCGTCCGAGGAGATAGAGCGAGCCATTCACTTTTCCCTCGAGGGCGAGCATCACCACGGCCGTATCGCCGACACCCCAAAGCTTCACCTCGCCGACGCGCATACCTTTTCCGGCAGTCTCTCCCGCGAGCAGATCCGTGACCTTCTGGCTCAGCTCCGAAAAGGGCAGCTCGATCTCGACGGGAACGTGTATTCCCGAAGATCGGCGAGCGAGAGTGAGAGACGGGAGCGGTTGAGTCTCAACTGAAGGCTTGGCGCCGACGGTGACCCTCGGCCGAGCCGTGAGAACGAGCGCTGTGGAGATCGCACTGGCCGATCCGATTACTGGTGCGAGGCTCACGGTCTGGGGCGATAGCGTCAGCCAGAAGGTCGAGGCCGAATCGAGCGCGACCGGCTGCTGCGCGACGTGCCAGAGCGAATCTGCGGCACCACGCAGATCGAGCACCGTGGGCAACAGAGAATCGATCTCACGCCGAAGATCATCGTTCTGCCCGTCGAGAATCCGCTTTACAAGCGGAGTCGCATCGACATGTAACACAGTTACTTCGCAGCGATCATCTAAAGTCGTTGCGAGCGATGTTCCGCGAGCCCCGAGGCGCCAGTCCGATCGCCAGTAAAGCGTCGTTCCGAGCTTGACCTCTGCGCGCTTCATGGCCTCGGGGGGGAACCCGCAGCTCGCGATGCCTCCCACCCCAGGCAAGCCGACCGCCGCCTGAAATCGGAGACGTGTCTGCAGCGTGACGCGGTCGCCGCTGGCGCGCAGATCCAGGCTGTCGCGCCGGTAGAGGTATCGGTGGCAAACCAGACCTCCCATCGCGGTGCACTTGGCCCGGTCGAGGCTATCCGCGGGCGGAAAGACGGAGTCGAGCTGGGATCTGATCTTCGAGAGCGCGATGGCGATTGGAAGGGTAATCGTCGCCGGCTCGGTGGTTGGCGGCGCCACGGCAGGAGCCGAAAGGATGGGAACCGGCACCTCGAAATGGCCACCACAGCTGGCGAGCACTGGCGTCGCGGCGAGCAGCGCGGCTGCCGGAAACCGGAGCCGGGAAAAGATGAGGCCGATCATGAGGCGGAAGCTCACGCGAAATTGGTAGCTCGGCAAGCTCCCCGATTTCACTGGGGAAATCCGCCTCGATACCTTGACTCTCTAAGTATCGTCTGCTACCGTTGCATAGACTTTCTGGGTATGCGAGATGACGACGACCCTTCCGAAGGAACGTCTGCACGGCACGCTCGACGCCCTCGTGCTCAAGACCCTCAGCGCCGGAGCACGCCATGGCTACGCGATTGCCCGCTCGATCGAGCAGGCAACCGAAGATGTGATCCAGGTCGAGGAGGGTTCGCTCTACCCTGCCCTGTACCGAATGGAGAAGCGCGGCTGGATCGAAGCGGATTGGGGAACGTCCGAAACGGGCCGCCGGGCCAAGCTCTACCGGCTGACCAATACTGGACGAAAGCAGCTTCGGCTCGAGACAGCCGAATGGACGCAGTTCGCCACTGCCGTCTCACGCGTCCTTACGCCATCCGGCTGAGGTCGGCGCTCCTCAGAGCGCGGGGACGACCATTCCCCGACAGTCGCCGAAACCGATCCGAGCGAAGCCGGGCCGCTCGCAGTAGGCTCGCATGATCACCTCGTCGCCATCGACGAGGAAAGTCCGACTCTCCCCGTTCGGCAGCCGCAACGGATCGCGCCCGCGCCAGGTTCGCTCGATGAGCGAACCTCGCGAATCGGGATCGGGGCCGGAGATCGTACCACTGGCCATGAGGTCGCCCGAGCGGAGGTTGCAGCCATTGCTCGTGTGGTGCGCCAGAAGCTGAGCGATGGTCCAGTACATGGACGTGAACCGAGACCGGCTGACGCGCACTGGATCCTGGCTTCGCTGCCGCATCGAGGCCGTGCGGAGATGGACCTCGAGCCGGATGTCGAAGCCGCCCCGTCGTTGATCGGCGTCCCAGAGCAGATAGGGCAGCGGCGGCGGATCGCCATCAGGACGCACGTAGGCCGGCGCCCGGAACGGCTCCAGAGCCTCGAGGCTGACCACCCACGGCGAGATTGTCGTCGCGAAGCTCTTCGAGAGGAAGGGTCCCAGCGGCTGATACTCCCAGCTCTGGATGTCTCGCGCAGACCAATCGTTCACGAGACAACAACCGAAGATGTGCCTGTCTGCATCGATGATGGGCACGGGCGAACCGAGAGCGTTCGGCGACCCGACGAAGATGCCCAGCTCCAGCTCATAGTCGAGACGTCGGGAGGGAGCGACCGTCGGAGGCTGCTCGGGATCATCGCGGATCTGGCCCGTCGGCCGCCTCACGTGGGTGCCGGTGAGCACGATGGACGAAGCACGTCCATGGTAGCCGATCGGCACGTACTTGTAATTCGGAAGCAGCGGATCGTTTGGGCGAAACATGCTCCCGACGTTGCGTGCATGGTCGATCGAGGCGTAGAAGTCCGTGTAGTCGCCAATGATGGCCGGGAGGCGGAGCTCCGCCTCGTACATCGGCACGAGCACCCGGCGCGCGATCCCCGGGTCGCGGCGATAGGTTTCCGAATCCACGCGCAACAACTCGCTGAGCGACAACCGAAGCGCGGACACAGGCTCGGGCCCCAGACCCATGAGATCGTTGAGCTGGGGAACTCGACATCGCTCGGCTGCGGACAATCCGGCAGCGGCGATGAGACCCTCGTCGAGGCATGCCGAGACATCGACGATCTGATCGCCGATAGCCACCCCCACGCGCGGGCTCTCGTTCCGCCCCGTCCGTTTGAAGACCCCGAACGGAAGATTCTGGATCGGGAAGTCACTCCCTGGGGTCTGAGCGGATTCCACCCAGGAAGAGAGCTCGACGCGATGCGTGTCGTTGAGAGCCATCGATATCAGCCGCTCAGAGCAACGCGAGACGACGCAGATCCAGCACCGGCTCCTCGAAGGAGCACGAGCCGAACGAGAGAGCGAAGGTCGCGTGTGCTTCCACCAACTCCTGTCGTGTCAGTCGCAGCGAGCGCCACCGGAGCTCGTCGTCGTCGAACCGGAAGTCATTTCCCCGCTCTGACTCGAGAACCGCGACGAGATCGGTTTCGTTCACGCCGCGGCGCGCGAGGGCCGCGGCAACCAGCACGTTCAGGAATCCGAACATGCTTGCTGATGGCGCGCCGCTCTCGTAGGTGAGTGGATAGTTGCCCCGCCAGGGATGGTGAAGTCCAGCAGTGGCTTTGAAGCGCGTGTCGTGCTCGGCGCAGCAGATCAGGAACCGCGCAATGTCTCGCGCCGGCGGAAATGCCTCTTTGGTAACACCGCCTGTCCGGATCTTCGCGCAGGCGTTGGCGGCGCCAATGGCGGCGATATAGAGCCGGAGCTCGTCGTCGATCGGAGCCTCGACGAAGAGCCGCACGGACGGCGGGAGCTCTTCGACGAAAGACGCAATTCGCCGGCGAGCGGTGGCAGCCGGACCACTCACCCTCACTTCGGCCGAGTCGATGACCGCTGAGCGCGCATGTGCCGCGTTGAGGGCGCGAATGCGCGAGGCGTCCGCCGCCGCGTCGTCACCGAGCAGAACGCTCAAGCGCCACCCCTGGCCATGCGAGCCGACGGCGCGTTGAGCCGCCACGAGCTCTTCCACTCGCGTGAGCGGCACGACGAAGCGTCCGAGCGCCCAAGCCTCCGCCGCTCCGCGATAGTCCGCATAACGAGCGACAGCCTCTCGCATCGAGAGTGCCGCGGGCGGAAAGAGTCCCGCGTAGTCGATGGCGCCGGTCAGCAGGGTCTGCAGCGTCGCGGATGCGGTCAATGCTCCCCCAACAGGTCCCGCGTGCCTAACGCTTTCGACGCGCCTTCTTCGGCTCGACGATCGTGCCCCGACAGTTGGGGGCGCCGCAGCGGCACGCGTAGAAGGCGAGATCCTCGGCCGTGTATTCGTCGAGGTACTCGTACTGGTAATCGTATGTCAGTTCGGCACCCGCAGGTATCCGCTTGATCGACTCGATCCAGATGTGGCCGCGCTCGATGAAGGCGTCACAGTTGGGATTGCACGAGTGGTTGATAAAGCGGGCGTCGTTCCCATCGAAGGCGGCATCGATGATCCACCTGCTGTTCAGCGTGAACAGGAAGGTGTGATGACGCTCATCTCGCTCGTCGGGGTACCGGCGATCGGATTCCGCATAGCTGATCTTTTCGCCCGTGTACTCGATGATGCGAGTGCCGCGCGGAATGTCTTTTCGAGCGAAGGCGCCGAGGCCCTGAATGGCAGAGTGGCGCAGCTCGAACCATTCGTTGTCATTCTGCGGCGGGGGTGACGGCCGGTGGGTGTTCGGAGCCGTCACTGCTGCCTTGCGACTGGTGCTTTTCGATCTTGTCTTCGTCGGCATGGATCCCTGGGAAAGCCGACAGCAAGCTATCGAGCCAAGTCGCAATCACCAGGGGTTCGACTGATCGAGCAGTGCTCTCAAATCGTCGTCGGTTTTTTCGCCGAGCTCGGTCTCAGCTGCGAGCGCGGATTCCTCCGCGAGCACGACCTTTCGCGCGTCCCCGCCGGCCACGGGCGTGAAGAGGACGACGAACGTGCCCCACGACTCGTGGCCGACGACCGCATCCCAGAGCGCACCATTGTTCGCGACGAATCGACGCATTGGAGCGCCCCGAACGCGCTCAGAAGTTGAAACGGAGACCAGCGCTCAACGCCCAATTGTGCGCCGTCTGACCCTGCACGTCGAGCTCTGTCGCATCGTGGAAATCGAACTTGCCGACGTAGTCCTTCGCCATCAACCGCAGCCCCATCGACTGCCCGAGCGCGAGATCCGCACCAATGCCGAAGTTCGCGGCGAAGTTGGTTGCGCTGGTGTTCACGATGGACTCGCTGATGTTGTACCGCATTGCACCCGCTCCGACCTGAGCAAATGGCTTGAGGGCGAAGCCACTGGCGGTGGTCACCGGTAGATCGAGCTGGAGACCGCCATCGTAGAGCAGCGTCGAGCTGTGCGCGATGGAGTAGCCGCCAAGGAATGGTATGCCCGCCGTGACATCCGAGCTGGAATAGCCGACGTTCCCGACGAGTGACACGTTCGGGTAGATCTTCATGCCGAGCTGCACCCCATAGATCGCGCCCGGCGCGTTGGAGATGCTGGTTCCGAGCGGACCTTTGAGGTAGTCGCCGAAGATCATGTAGCCGGCGTACGGTGTGAGCTCGAAGGCGGTTCCGCTCACGACGGGGGCAGCTGCCTGTGCCGAGGCGGGGGATGTCGTCGCGACGATGGCGACGACGCCGAGTGCAACGATAGAAGTTCGCATGGATCGATGAGAGAGCGTTTGCCGCGCCGCACGAAGCGCGCGATACGATGCCGATTCGCTTTCTCTGAATGGCAGGCGCGATACCATCCGCGATGCCGTAAGCAAGTGCTGGGGTGATAACCTCTTAGCCGCCTGGAAGGACGCGCAGGCGCGCTATGTCTGTCATCGATCCGGGACGCGGCGCCGTCCGCCGCGCAGGGCAGTTGCTCGTTAGGCGGGCAAAGTCGGCAGGGCCGGTATGATCCCTGCAAATCGACGCCGTGAACTCTTTCGGCGTGGAACTGCAATGAGCAAGCTGTTGCGCGGCGTCGCCGCGGGCTACGGCGCCAAGAAACTCGGCGGCGGGTGCTTCAGCACCGTCATCATCTTCATCATTCTCTGGTGGCTCCTCGGCCACTTCGGAATCTTCAAATGAGTTGAGGGTTGTGGGTTGCGGGTTGCCGGTTGGCTGCTCAACTCTCAACGCACAACTCTCAACCCACCACGCACAACCCACAACCCGTCAGAAGATTCTCACGCTCACGAACTTCTTGGGATTCGTCCTCACCTCCGTCACCAGACCACGGAGCTGGGTGAGGAGCGAGTCGCCGTTCCGGTAGAGCGACGGATCGTTGAGGAGCAGGCCTAACGATCCCTGTCCGGAGTTGAGCTTGCTCAGAACCGAGTCCCCGTTCGTGAGGAACGAATCGAGGTGACCCTGAGTGCGTGAGAGCTGCTCCGACATCATCCGGATCTGAGCAGACCCGCGCCGCAGCTCGGCGGCCGCGTGAGACATGTCGTCGACGATCTGACGGATCTCGCCCGTCGTCGACGAGCTGTCGACGCGCGCGGCGATCTGCGACGCGCTCAGTGCCGTGCGGTTGAGCGACGACACTGCCGACTGGAGACCTCGTGACAGCGTATCGAGATCGCCGGCGTGGGCGCGAACGGTCTGCGAGAGCGTCGTCGAGAGATCGGAGAAGTTGCGAATGGAGCTCCGCAACTCACGAGCTGCTCGCTCGTCGAACGCGACCTCCACACGGCCCGCGACGTTAGCCACGTCGCCAGCGATCTGGCCCGCGACCGCGGTGAGCTTCGCGATATCGGGGAGCGTGGCACCGGGAAGCACGTCATCGCCCCCCGAGGATTCCGCGATCTGCGCCTGAACTGTCTCGTCGTGCGGTAGCGCGGATCTCTGCGTGATCGTCGCCTGCCACTCGCCGAAGAGACTGGACTCATTGAGCAGTACTACTGGCGTAGCAGGCAGCTGCATGGAGCGGTCGAGATTCATGCGCACATGGACCCAGCCGCCGCGCGCGAGCTCGATCGCCTCTATGGTCCCGGCGCGCACGCCACGAATGACGACCGCGTTGCCAACGCGCGCGTTGCCGACGTCGCGAAAACGCGCGACCACCTTCGAGCGGCGCTCACCGATGTCGGTCTGCTTCACCCACAGCGTCGCGCCGGTGAGCGTGAGGATGACCAGCAGCACCACGGTGCCCACGAGAAAGTCATTCGATCGTCTCATCGTTGACTCCCGAGCAACCATGTGATTGCCCAGAACGCGTCGAGTACGAGAATCATGACCGCCGAGTACACCACGGCATCCGTCGCCGCGCGGCCAACGCCCTGAGCACCGCCGCCCGCTCTCAGGCCGCGCACCGAGCCGATGAGCGTGACCATGAAGCCAAAGCTCGAGGCCTTAACGAGTCCATACCGCACGTCGAAGCCGGAAAAGAACAAACGCAGGCCTTTCACGAAGTCGGCAGAGGTGAGATCGAGCAGGCTGACGGACGCGAGCCAGCCCGAGGCGACGCCCACGAGCATCGCGGCGCCGACGACGACGGGAAACATGACCGTCCCGGCGAGCACGCGAGGTACCACGAGATACGCGTGTGGGTCGTAGCCGAGGGTTTCCAGCGCGTCGATCTGCTCGGTAACGCGCATCGTGCCCAGCTCGGCGGCGATGTTCGCGCCGACGCGCCCTGCGAGCGCCAGGCCGGTCAGCACCGGCGCGAGCTCCAGTGTTATCGTCTTTTCAACGAGCGTCCCGACGAAATAGAGGGGCACCGCGCCCGTGAACGAGTAGCTCGCCAGCAGCGAGAGAACGATCCCGGTGAAGAGCGCGATGAAGGCGCCGATTGGAACCGAATCGACGCCGAGGATGCGCATTTGCAGGGTAGCCGACGGACCCCACGTCCGGATATCGCGTACCGCCTCGACCGTCCGCACTGTGAATCGAGCGAGCTCGCCGATGCTTTCCAGAGCGCGACGCGTCGTCCGACCGAGCCCCGAGAGCGGGCCAAAGGGGAGCTCTCGCCCTCCCTGGAGCGCTACTTCCGGTAGTACACTGCTCGCATTGGTCATCGCGTGGACGCGGGTGGAGGTTCGCGGGTGAGGCCGACAGAGCCAGCATCTACCCGCGCCGGGCAACCTAGGTAGAGACTGCTCAGGGGGGTGTCGGGTATCGTCCGGCGGGAAGTACCGCAAATGCCTACGCCAAAAGGGCGTTCCGGGCACGCTCTGCGCACCTGAATCACTACGTTCTGGCTTGGGACGCGCTCGAGTCGC
The DNA here is from genome assembly GCA_035273165.1 of Gemmatimonadaceae bacterium. GTDB lineage: Bacteria > Gemmatimonadota > Gemmatimonadetes > Gemmatimonadales > Gemmatimonadaceae > AG2. The sequence goes on along the minus strand of DATEPP010000655.1, from coordinate 26,471 downwards.
GCCGTCGCATTGGGGAGGCCGATGGCTGAACGATTTCAGAATCGCAGCGATGCGGGTCGGCGGCTCGCGGCCAGGTTGGCCTCCTATGCAGGCCAGGACGAGGTATTGGTACTCGGCCTCCCTCGCGGGGGGGTCCCCGTCGCCTTCGAAATCGCAATGGCGCTCGACGTCCCACTCGACGTGTTCATCGTCCGCAAGCTCGGGCTGCCCGGCCATGAGGAATTCGGCATTGGAGCAATCGCGAGCGGCGACGTGCGCGTTGTCGACGAAGCGGTGCTTCGCACGTACGACGTCGACCCCGAAACACTCGAGCGCATCACCGCTCGCGAGCGCCTCGAGCTCGAACGGCGAGAGCGGCTGTACCGGGACGACCGTCCCTTCCCGACGATCGAAGATCGCGTCGTCATTCTGGTGGACGACGGTCTCGCCACCGGATCGACGATGCGTGCGGCGATCGCCGCGCTTCGCCGGCGGCGGCCGAGCAAGATCGTCGTCGCCGTTCCCGTAGGCGCTCGCGAGACTTGCGCGGCAATGGCCAGGCTAGTGGAGGAAGTTGTCTGCCTGGAAGCGCCAGACCCATTCTACGCGGTCGGTCTCTGGTACGATGACTTCGAGCAGACCGAGGATGCCGAGGTGCACGAGTTGCTCGAGCGCGCGGCGGTTCGTTCGGCCAGGCACCAGTGATGAAGGAGCAAGAATGAGCGACGGCGATATGCAGTTGATCGAGCAGCGTACGGTGCGAGTTCCCGCGGGCCGGCAGTCGCTCGAAGGTGAGCTCATTGTCCCGGCACGCGCCCGAGGGATCGTTCTCTTCGCGCACGGGAGTGGAAGCAGCCGATTCAGCAGCCGCAACAAGTACGTCGCGGCGATGCTGCACGAGAGCGGTTTCGCGACTTTGCTGATGGATCTGCTCACGCCTAACGAGGAGCAGCTCGACCGGCTCTCGGGAGAGTTCCGGTTCGACATTGGAAGGTTGGCTGCGCGACTGGTGGAGGCGTCGGCGTGGCTCGAGGCGGACCGCGCCACCGCCTCACTGCCGCTGTCGATCTTCGGCGCGAGCACGGGCGGCGGGGCGGCGCTCGTCGCGGCCGCGGAGCTGCCGAACCGCGTCGCAGCCGTCGTTTCCCGCGGCGGTCGTCCCGATCTCGCAGGCGACGCCCTCGAACGCGTCGCTGCTCCGACACTGCTCATCGTGGGTGGCAACGACGAGGTCGTGCTCGAGCTGAATCGGACCGCCCTGGAGCGACTGCGCGCGCCGGCCAGGCTCGAAGTGATTCCAGGGGCAACCCACTTGTTCGAGGAGCCGGGTGCCCTCGACGAGGTGGCACGTCACGCCTCGGCGTGGTTCGAGGCATACGCTGGTTGACGGTTGACCGTTGACGGTCAACCGTCAACCGGCATTACCGCCGGGAAGTCGCCATCCGATCGAGCGCCGCACGCAGACCCTGCGCGAGTGTGACCGCGTCGTCCACGGCCCAGAAATGCATGAAGAGAAGCCGTGGCTGCTCGTCGGTCATGTGGCTGTGCAGCGCCGTTATGCCGATGTGGTGCATGCGGAGCGCCCGCTGCACGGCGTCGACCTCGGACGCGATCATGACGAAATCCCCCGTGACCGCGGCGCGGCCGGCGCCTAACGGCTGGAAGTTGATGGCCGTCGCCACACCCATCGCCGGCGAGAGCGGGGCGCCGCCTTCTCGAATGACGCCCGCGCGAGGCACACTCACCTGATACACGCCACCATTGACGCGACCACTCGCGCCTAACGCTTTCGACACAGCCGCCGTGTCGAGGTCGATCCGGACCTGCATCACCGCCGGCGGCGTTCCAAGCGGAGTCTTGGAGAGGGCGAGGGCAGCATGAACGGTTTGAGCGAGTGTCGCGGGATTGCCGTGACCGTGAATGTGCGAGTACAGGACGCGCGGCGCCTCGCCCAGGAGATGATTGTGAACGGCCGTGACGTCGACACCGCCCTCGCGCAGGCGATCGGTGACGGGGCCCAACTCATCTTCGGTAAGCACCAAATCTCCCATCATCGTGGCGCGCGCGCCCTCGGGGCGAAAGGCGACCCAGCTGCCCAGTGCCAGCGCCGGCAGCACGTGAACGTCGCTGACTGTCACCTCCAAGTCCCCTCTTGGGAAGCCGAAACGAATCACGCCGTCCGGCTGCGTGAGACCATGTCTGCCGAGCGCCTGTTCGACGGCGCTCCAGTCATGGGTCTGCTGCTGTGCGGCGCAGGGCATCGAGAACGCAGCGGTTGCGATCAGCGCGCGCATGAGAGTGCTGGGGCGAATGCTTCCACGGCTTTGCATCATCTCTTCCCCTTTTTGTTGGCGGTCGCCGTGGGGCTGCGCGCCGGTCTCCATTGATGACGCTCTAGCGACACGCGCCCACGACCATCGAAATGAACGCCCTCGCGTTCCAGGAGCAACCGTTGGGAGAGTGAAGCGGTTCCGTCGGATCGGACGCTGACCATTCCACGCGAGTTGATCACGCGATGCCACGGCACCGCGGTGCTCGTCGGCAGAGCATGCAGCGCGTAGCCGACGAGCCGCGGCTGCCGTGGGAGCCCCGCGAGCGCGGCGATCTGGCCGTATGTCGCCACCCGGCCGCGCGGGATGCGCCGCACGACCGAGAAAATCACCTCGTGAGTCGAGGATTTGCCCAGCGACGTCAGCTTCTTCATCGGACGGCCGAGGCCGCGTGGGGCACGTGAGTTGCCGGAGAAGAACCGACACGCTTCATCGCAAAACCGTCAGCAAGAGGATGCAACATGCCCATTCTCACTTGGCTCATCGTCGGCTTGGTTGCGGGTGTTCTCGCGTCGCTCGTCATGGGTGGCAGCGGCTACGGTCTCATCGGTGACATCATCATCGGCATCATTGGAGCGTTCGTGGGAGGCTGGCTCTTCCGCGCGCTCGGTACGAGCTCGCCCTTCGGCGGATTGGGCGGCGTGATCTTCGTTGCCTTCATCGGCGCCGTGGTTCTCCTCTTCATCCTACGATTGATTCGCGGAGCAACCTCCAGAGCCTGACGGCACGAACGCTGAAGGGAAAGCGGCGCCACGCGTCCGTGCGCGTGGCGCCGCATGTTTAGAACACAATACACACCGAGTGCATCATGGATCGAGAGCGCGAGCTACCTCCCGTGGAAGGACGGCCGCCGGCAACACCGGACGAGGCAGAAGGAGAGGCCCATACGCCAACCGCGGATCGGACCAACACGAATCCGCCGCGCACGACCGACGGCAAGCTGACCGCACCGAAATTCGGATCGGCGGGCAGTGGGGGCGCCGAGCTCGAGCCAGGGCCAGAGCGAGACTGAGCGAAGGCACAGGTCAGCGCTGTCCCTCATCGCGAGCGCGATGGGGAGGCGGAACAAAGCCGGTGGTCGGATTGGCACGTGGCAGGAGAGGCGGAGGCAGAAATGCCTTGTGGCCTTTCGTGTCGTATGGGACATCGGTCGGCGCGCCACCGAAGGGCCAGTCACCCGCCTTGGCAGGCATGTCGGGACGCGGCCTCGACGTGATGTACGCGGCGACGTCGTATGCCTCGCGATCGCTGAGCGTGCCGGGTCTGTCGAATGGCATGTTGTGGCGGATGAACGATGCGGCGCGCTCCTGCCGCGCCATCGACGCTCCAATGCTGTAGGACTTCGGTCCCCAGAGCGCGGGGACCTTCAACATCCCTGCCCCGTCCGTTCCATGACAGCGCGCGCACGTCGTCCGATAGACCTCGGCGCCACGCGCCGTATCGCCGACATCTTTTGGCATTGACGGCATTCCCTCGTGGGGGAGATGCGAGCCGAGGGGCACACCGCGCGAGAGGAAGGCGAGATAGGCGAGGATATCCTGCATCTCGCGGCTATCGTTAGGCAGCCGCGACCCGGCGAGGCTTCGCGTCATACAGTAGTTGACGCGATCCGCCATCGAGACGACGGCGCCGGTGCGGTCGATGTATCTCGGATAGCGGGCGTAGCTGCCGGTGAGAGGAGCGGCTGTCCCGCGCTGGCCGTCGTCGAGATGACAGCTCGTGCAGTTGAGGTTTCCTCCCACGAATCGCGGCAGGCTGTCGGCGGTCGCGGCGACGAGAGCGTGACCGCGTCGAATCGCACCGGACAGGGAGTCATTCCCCAATTCGTCGAGGGACGGTGGCCGCCAGGCCACAGGATCCCAGACCGCCGGCTTCAGCGATGCGCCGCTCTGAGCAACGCTATCTCGCCGCGGGGGAGCGCCGCCGGTGCCACAGGCAGCGATCACGACCGCGCTGACGGTCAATGCGATGATTGTGGCCAACGCGTTCATGGTGCCTCCAGGCGCGCTGCGAAGTTATTCGTGAGCAATCGAAGCCGCCACGACTCGCAAGGCACGCTCGCGATTAGCTTACACGCACCGGAGCGTTCGCGCGACGAGTGGCGCGCGTCTCGCTTATCCGTGCACGCATAGATCCCGTTTAACCATGCTGCCCTCTACAACACGCATTGTCGCACGCCGAGCGCTCACGCTCGTCGCAATGTATGCAGCCGCGGGCTGCGGTCCGGAGTCGGTGAGCAAAGGCGCACCGCCCGTCTCTACGGCATCCACGCCGCAGACGGCATCCGGAACCGATAGCAGCCACGTCGCGTCCCGTGACACGGCTCGCGACACAACGAAGGCAACTGCGTCTCCAACCGTGACGGCGACCGCGCCGGTCGCAGCCGCGCCCGCACCCGCGACACCGTCATCTGGCGCGCACACCCCGATTCCGCCACTGCCCACACTCAGGAACCGAAGCTCGCACGACAGCGTGTCGTACGTGTCCGCGATCCGCGCTGGGATGCGCGCAATGGACCGTGGCGTCTGGCCAGTCAAGGGACCGGACCCCCTGCCGGGCGCTCTCTTTCCTTCGCGTCGCGTTGTTGCCTTCTACGGGAATCCTCTCTCGAAGAAGATGGGCGTGCTTGGCGAGTATCCGGTCGACGACATGCTCGCCCGACTCGATCAGGAAGTTCGGCGCTGGCAGGAAGCGGATCCGACGACGCCCGTGCAGCCCGCGCTTCATCTGATCGCGGTCGTTGCACAGGGAGCGCCGGGTCGCGACGGCATGTATCGGCTGCGCATGCCGGACACGCTGATCGAGCGCGTCTATCAGTGGGCGCAACGCAAACACGCCCTGCTCTTCCTCGACATTCAGGTCGGCCACAGTACGGTGCAGGCAGAGCTGCCCCGACTGCTACACTTTCTCGAGCGTCCGGACGTGCACCTCGGGCTCGATCCCGAATTCTCGATGCACTACGACAAGGAAGGCCTCAAGCCGGGCAAGAAGATCGGGACGATGATGGCGACGGACGTGAACTACGCCGTGCGCACGGTATCGGAGCTCGTCGCGGCGAAGCACCTGCCACCGAAGGTGATCGTCGTACACCGCTTCACGAAGCGGATGGTACCGAATCCGGGCGACATCCGGCTCGATCCACGCGTGCAGATCGTCATGGACATGGACGGCTGGGGACCGCCGTGGCTCAAGTTCGATTCATATCGCGATTACGAGGTCACAGCGCCCGTGCAGTACACCGGATTCAAGCTCTTCTTCCATAACGACGCGAAATCCGGCGAGGCGCTCATCACGCCACGCGAGCTACTGCACCTGATCCCGAAGCCAGTCTACATCCAGTATCAGTAGCCGCGATCAGCTGAGATTCACGCCAAGCTCGGGTGCGCGCCCCGAGCCGTTGCCTTGCCGCACCGTTATGCGGAGCGGAACGGTAACCGTGACCGCCTCATCATGACCGTTGTGATCGGGATGCGCGCCGTCGCCATTCGATGCCACGAACGCCGGATGGCGATCACCCAGCGACAGCGGAATCGGCACCTCGGTGTCGTGCTCCGTCCTGCCGCGCGGCGACGCAGCGTCGGCTCCGGAGCCGAGGGGCACGACGATCGCTTCGGCGGCGTCTCTCTGTGATTCGTTCAGCAGCTCCACGATGAGCGGATGCTCACCATGCAGATCGGCGACGGCGCGAAGGACCTCGTGCGCTCGCGTCGCGACGCCCGCGCGCCAGACGATGCGCGTCTCGTCGCCGGAGGTTGCCCAGCGTTCGCCATCGGTGGTGAGAATTTCCCCGGCCCGATCCCGTGCTGGGGCGCCGGCGCGGTGCACACCGACGACCTGCCAGGAATCGTTGAAGACCGGCGCACCCGACGACGCCGGCGCGGTCTCGGTGGCGTACCAGAGATCGCCGTCGGTTCGGCTGATGAGCAAGTTCTGACGAAGGGCGACCTGCTTTGGTCGACCGTCCGGGTGATGCACCATCGTCAGCCATTCACCGGGGACGATCGTGTCGGCGCTCGCCGAGAGTCGGAGCCAGCCAAACCGGGCGACGTGTTGGCGGCGATCCGGCGTCTGCGGCGCAACGGCGACGATCGTCGCATCGAGATCGGCGTCGGTGAAGAACAGCGTCGACGGGTCGAGCGCGAACACGCAGGGCTCGCGGAGCCGACCGAGGCTGTCGTACTCGTAGCGGAAGTGAAGCCAGCTCTGCGCCGCGTCGTCGGCTGTCGGAAGCACGTGATGGTTCGTGAGCACCAGGCGCGGCGACACCATGAATCCGGTGCCATAGCCAACCAACTCGCTCTCGCCATTGCGAACTTCGATTCGGGCGACCGCGTCGGCGGCGATCATCCCCCGTTCGAGATAGCTGACGTTCAGCGCATCTCCGCCGCTGACGAGGCGATCCACGGCCAACTGCGCCGCGTCCGATCCCTCGCCTAACGCCTCGGCGATGCGCCGGCGCAAGGTCGCGGCGTCGCTGACGGCAACCGCGGTGCGGTCGAGCAAGGCGCGACGTTCTTCGTTGGGATCGAAGGTCAACGCCGCTTCGGCGCGGCGCAAAAGCGCCTCAGTGAGCCTCATCGTCGAAAGCTCGAAAGGTGGTCAGTCGCGCGCAAAGCGCACGCCCGCGTTGCGCAGGCGCGCAAATGCCTCGCGCATCACGTCAGCCTCCGCGACCAGTGAGACGCGGAAGAAGCCTTCACCGCCGGGACCGAAGGCGTTACCCGGGGTCACAACGACCCCCGCCTGGTCGATGAGGTGTCTCGACCAATCCTGGGAATCGAAGCCCCGCGGGACCGGGAGCCAGACGAACATCGTTGCCGAAGGCGGGCTGATCTCCCAGCCGAGCTCTCGGAAGCCTTCGACCGCGAAATCCCGCCGGTCCTGATATCGCCTGGCAACCGGTCCGGCGAGCTCGCGCGCGTGGTCGAGCGCAAATGCACCGCCCTCCTGAATCGCCGCTGGCGTTCCATAGCCCATGTTTGTCCGCACCCCGTACAGCGCGTCGATCAGCTCGGCGTTGCCGACGGCGAATCCAATGCGCGAGCCCGCCATGTTGAAGCTCTTGGACAACGAATGAAACTCCACCGCCACCTCGGACGCTCCGCTCACCTCGAGCACGCTCGGCGCGACGTAGCCGTCGAAGGTGATCTCGCTGTACGCCAGATCGGACACGAGCACAATGCCGTACCGCGCGCAGAAGGCAACCGCTTCCTCGTAGAAGCCTAACGACGCAACGGCCCCCGTCGGATTGTGGGGGTAGTTGAGCATCAACAATCGCGCCTTCCGCGCGACGGATGCCGGAATGGCGTCAAGGTCGGGCAGGTAGCCGTTCCGGGGGCCGATCGGAAGGAGCTCGACGCGTCCGCCCACGAGCGGCGCGGCCCGGCCATGCACCGGATAGTGAATGCTGGGCACGAGAGCGACGCTATTCTCGTCAGCGAAGGCCATGACGAGGTGCGCGATGCCTTCCTTTCCCCCGCTCGTGCAGAGGACCTCGCGATCAGGATCGACGGTGACACCAAAGCGGCTCTTCATGAAGCCCGCGACCGCGCCAATGAAGCGCGGGGTGCCTCGAAACGGCGGGTACCCGTGGGTTCGCGGATCCGCATAGGCGCTCGCGATCGTCTGCACGATTTCCGGCGGCGTCGGCTGGTCAGGATTGCCGATGCCGAGGTCGATCAGCCTTGCGCCGCGGGCGCGCGCCGACGCCTTCAGCTCGTCGAGCCAGGCGAAGACATACGTCGGCAGCGCCGTTAGGCGACGCGAGGGCGCCGCCGTCGTCGGGATCGTGGGCGTATCGTTGTCGGTCCGCATGTCGATGCTGGGGGAGGCCTGGCTGCGCCGCGCCGCGGGTTGGCGTACCAACCTCGGCGCTGATCACTCATGGTCGCGCCGGCTTACACAACTTCTCGATTTTGCTCGCGCCGTGCCAGTGCCCAGCGGAGCCACCTATGCCCGCGTCCGCCTCGACCGCGCTCGCCCGGCCCTTTCGCCCGAGAGCTCGGCGTACCGGAAGCAGTCGATGGTATGGTCATTCACCATTCCTGTCGCCTGCATGAACGCGTAGCAGATCGTCGATCCGACAAAGCGAAATCCACGCTTCTTGAGATCCTTGCTCATGGCGTCGGACTCGGGAGTGGTCACCGGGATGTCGCCGTGCCCGCGGCGGTGGTTCTGCAGGGCCGCGCCGCCGACGAACTGCCAGATGTATCGATCGAACGACCCCTCCGCGTCGATCACACGCAGAAATGCAGCGGCATTCGTGATCGTGCTCTCGATTTTGAGCCGGTTGCGAACGATACCGGCGTTGGCCATGAGCTTCGCGACGCGAGCGGGTGTGAAGCGCGCCACCTCCGCGGCATCGAAGTTGGCGAAGGCGACTCGATAGGCATCGCGTTTCCTCAGGATCGTGGACCAGCTCAATCCAGCCTGCGCGCCCTCGAGCGTCAACAGCTCGAAGAGGGCTCGATCATCGTGCTCGGGCGCGCCCCATTCCCGATCGTGGTACGCGATGTCGAGCTCCGTGCGCGGCCAGCTGCAGCGTGCGACCGTCACGGATTCCTCGTTAGGCGACGTGCCATGATGCGGTCGCGCTGTCGATCCGACCCGAGGAGGAATTCCTGGCCACCGACGTCGACGAAGTCATGTTTCGCGTAGAAGGCAATGGCACGGGGGTTCTCTTCCCACACGCCGAGCCAGAGGAGCTCCGCGCCCGACTGCGTCGCCAGAGCCACTGTGGCGTCCATCAGAGCGGCACCCAATCCGCGGCCATGCCATCGTCGATCGGCATAGAGACGCGCGATCTCCGCCGGGCGATCCGCAAGCGCTGAGGAGGTCGCCGGCGGCGCCGCGCCGAGCCTCAGGTGTGCGTAGCCCACGATGTCGCCGCCGCGTCCAGTGGCCAACAGAATGCGTGCGCCGGGCTCGGCAAGCTCCGCACGTTGGCGGGCCTCGCTGAAGGCGCTCGCGAGATAGGCCTCCATGTCCTCGGGCCGATTGGCGGAGCCGAAGGTATCGCTGAAGAAGTTGCGTCCGGCAACGGAGAGTGCGGGAGCATCGTCAGGCGTCGCGAGGCGAATCGAGAAGTCCGCGCCAGCGGCGCGTGCTTCGTCGCCAGTGAATTCGGTGCTCAACATTGGCGAGCCGGTCGTGGATCGCGAATGCTACGCGGTGACGAGAAAGAAGGCCAGCGCGAAGAGGAGATACACGGCGAGCAGCATCACCCCCTCGAACCAGGTCGTCTCGCCATCCTGCGCGATGGAGTTGACGATGAAGGCGGCGCCCGCGATCGCGATCAGCTCGATGGGATTCTCGAACACGAGATTCATCGGATGACCGATCAGATACGAGATGATCACGAGCAGCGGCGCGACGAGGAGCCCGATCTGAATCGTGGATCCCACCGTGATCCCGATGACGAGACCCATCTGGCCACGCCGGGCAAAGTAGACCGCGGAGATGTACTCGGCCGCGTTGCCGACGACGGCGAGCACGATCACGCCGAGAAAAAAAGGCGTCAGTCCAAGCCGCGTTGCCGTGGCCTCGACCGTGTTGGAGACGAGCTCCGCCTCGACTGCCGTGAGGATCGTGGCGCCAGCGAGAACGAGGATCGCGCGCCTGAGCGGCCATGGGGCGGCCATCTCCGGCTCCGCCTCCTCGGTGTACGCGGACGCACGCGCAAAGAGATCCCGATGGGTGACGAGTGTATAGATGAGATTTCCGACGTACACGATGATCAACACGACGGCGACGCCGAGACTGAGGTGTTCGTCCAGCGCGGCGGTATTGGGGTCGCGCAGCACACCGCGCTCCGTATAGTCGAAGAGCGCCGGCAGCATGACGGCAATCGTGACGAGGATGAGCAGACTCGAAAGAAGTCCGGCGCGCTCACGATTGAAGTGCTGACGCTCGCGGCCAAAGCTGCCGGCGACGATGGCCAGACCGAGGCCAAGCAGGCTGTTTCCGATGAGTGAGCCGGTGATCTGCGCCTTCACCACGGCGGTGTGGCCGCCGCTGAGCACGAAGAGCGCGAGAATGAGCTCGGGCGCGTTGCCGAAGGTGACGTTCAGGAGGCCACCGACGGCGCTGCCGGCACGAGCGGCGACGTGCTCGGTCGCGTTTCGAACCCATTCCGCGAGCGGTACGATGGCGAGAATCGCGGCCGTGAAGACGAGGACGCGTGGCACCGCATCGATCAGTGCGAGGACGATCGAGATCGGTACGAGCAGCAGCAACGCCCGCCAGAGCATCGCTTAGGTGTGAGAAGGTTGCAGAATGCGGTGCCCGTCAGGGAACCAGCAGCACCGTATATGGGCGGCCGCCGACAGTAAGCGTGGACGTGACCTTTCGCGCGCCCAGGTCCACAACGGAGATGGATCCGGACCGGCCGTTTGCCGTGTACAGAGTGTTACCGTCCCGGCTCAGAGCGATGCCCCACGGACGCTCGCCGACGGGAATCGTGGCCGTCGTGGCGCGCGTGGCGAGATCGATGATGGCGACCTCGTTGGAGCGCCCATTCGCGAGGTAGAGTGTCTTCTCATCGGGCGAGAGGGCCATGCCCGTCGGCTTCGTGGTTCGATCGCCAATGGTGATCGTGGCGATCAACGAGTCGCGGCGCGCATCGATCTCGGAAACGGTGCCGCCGTTCTCGGCGCTGACATACGCGCGTCCGCCGTCTCGCGTGAAGACGACAAATCGGGGACGCGCACCGACGGTAAAGGTCGCGAGGCGGCGTCCCGTGGCGGCGTCGAGTACAGTAACACTGGAATCGGATTCGCCGGTGACGTAAAGCTTGCGTCCGTCCGGCGCGACCGCGATCCCCTCGGGCTCCTTGCCCACGGGCGACGTGAAGCGCGTGCCGCGACTCGCAATGTCGACGGCAGTGCTGCTCGCGATCTCCTCATTCGAAACGAAGATGGTTTTCCCATCGGGGCTCACAGCGACCTGCTCGGGGTCCTTGCCGACGGCGAGCCGCCTCACGACGTGCCGGGAGGCGAGGTCCACGACACCCACGGCGTCGTCCTTCCCGAGGGCGACATAGATGCGTTTTGCGTCCGGGCTGAGCGCCATGCCGCGCGGTCGGCCGCCGACGGGGATGGTTGTCGCCGCGCCACCTGCCACTGGCAGGAGGATGAGCCGGTCTCCCGGCTCATCGCTCGCGACGATCAGGGGGCCAGCGGCGGCGCGTTGAGCCGTCGCCGACGACGCCGGAAGGAGCGTCGCGGACGCGATGGACACGACGAGCAGTGACGCGAGGCGCGCCATGTCGGACTCCGTGTTGGCCAGAGGGAGACTACCGAGCGATGGAACTAACGCGCCCGGATGGTATCCATGGTGCCGCCGCGAAGGAAGCGGGGCGGCGTCGTGCGCGCCTCCTCCACCTTGTCGGCGACAGCTTGGGGCAACTGCACGGCGCCCCGACGGTGTGCCTCCCACACCGCATCGAGCGCGCGTGCCTGACGCTCATAGGCGGCGAGGAATTGGGTTCCCCCTTGCTCGCTGGAGAGCGCGCGACGGAGGAGGGTCTCCAGCTGGGGAGCCGCCGTGACCTCTCGATCGGCAACGCCATTCATGCATGCCTCGAGATTCCAGCGCGCACGATGGACCTCGCAGAGCCCCTCGCGGCCGCCTGAGCCGGCCTGAGAGGAACGGCAATGAGGGCAGCGCGCGATCGCGCGACCCAGGTCCACGCTTGGTACCTGCGACATCGTTTCTTCCTCAAGAGCACCGACCAGTTCCTCGGCCAGGAGTGGGTCGCAGCCAACCGCGGCGGCAGCGACCAACCGAAGCCGTCGTCGAGCATTCGGTTCAAATCCCATGGCCATATACCTTTGACATGGTCCAGCACGCTGGGTAGGGTGCTGTGACCACGTCGTGACTCATGCGTCGTATCGTTTGTGTCAGCAGGTCCGTAGCCCTTGCGAGCCCGGCCGCATCTCGTGAAGCGGCGGCCGGTGACGTACTGTGGAAGTGCCACCCCGACCGGAAGCTCCGCCCTCTTCGCACAGTATGACCATCATGGCGTCCGTGAACGACCCGCTGGTCGCGCTCGACGAACACTGGGCCATCTCGACCTTCAGTGCCGAGCAGCGGTCGGCGCTCGTCGCGTTTGCCGAGGAGTGGCTGCGGGCGCTGCGGAGCGGCGGTACGACTACGCGAGCGCGGCCGGCGACCGAGGACCTGCTCGCCCTCGCCAGCGCCTACGACATCGCCACGCGCGAGCGACTGGAGCTCGAGGGACTCGGCAGTCCATTCGCCCTCGCCAGGCCTAACGAGCTCGCCGATCGTCGCGCGCAGCTCCGCGCTGGCGCGTCGCGGGCGTTCACGCTCCTCGCCGCGGCGCCGATCGACTTCGACGACGAGGTGGGAGCGCTCTACCGCGTGCTGCTCGTCACGGCTCTCGGTCACGTCGCGGCGCAGGGCGAAGCGCTCCGCGCCTGGCTCGCGGTGCATCGCAAGCCGCTCTTTCCCGGCGACGATCGAGAGCTGCGGTGGGACTTGCTGCTGCTGCGCCGGAACGTCGAGCTGTGGACCGAGGTGCTTTCCGGATCGGGTCCGTCGGGTCTCGAGCGCGCGATGGAGATCGTGGCGACGGTCCGCGAGGAGCGGAACATGCGCGAGCGTGACCTGCTCGCGAGCTTCGACGAATCGGAAGAGATGCGGATGCGCTTCTATCTGTTCGCGCTCTTCCATCTCACCGAGGCGGCGACGGAGCTGGTGGTGTACCGACTCCACGGCGCGCCTAACGATGTGACGCAGCGCGTCTACGTCGCGCTCTCGCTCGCCCGGTCCGCGACGTCCGGCGACATGCAGATCCTGCCCGCCCTGGAATGGTTGTACGAGGCGGCAGCGAGCGTCATCCAGCAACGCACGCCGCAACTCGAGCTGCTGCCCGAGGGCGAGCGACACGACCGCGGGCATTAGCGCGATTTCGGCCGCGCGCTTCCGACAAGAATGCCTCGCGCGCTCGTGGAGCGCGCCAGTAAGAGCATGACGCGGCGCTGAGCGCGCGCGCGTGTGGTGTCGTCCATGCCGACACCACGAGAGACGGCACCGCGCGGGGGCGCCGCGGGGATCGCCGCCACAGACGCCATCGGCGTCGCGCGGATCCCGATTCCTTCCTCATACATTCGGAACCACTGCTCACTGCCGTCGGGTTGTTGGCAGCGCGCGTAATAACCCTCGTCCGTCGTCGACCAGTAGCCGGTCCAGGCACCCTTCGCGCCGTCGATGAGCAGCGACGAGCAGGGTGCGTCCTCGAGAGGCTCGATGGGTCGAGCGCAGGAGACGAGGTGCATGGCAGGAGTGGTAAGAGGGGCGGAATGCCGTGCGATCGCGCGGTGGGGACGTCGTACTGACGTCGAGGGACGAGAACCTAGACGAACCGAAATCGGCGCGCAATAGGAAAAAGTGGGCTAAGTCGTTGTGTTTTCTGTGGATAGCTTTTGTGGACAACTGTCGACAACGCTGTAAGTCGTGATGAATTCAGCACGAACGACGCACGACATCGTGTTGATATCGCATGTGGAAGAGTCTTGAGAACCTTTTTTCCCCACGACGAGCGCTCTCGGTTCGGAGGAAATTCGCCTTGACAAGGCGAATGGGACGTTACCGAGGGATTCAAAAACTCGAAACTTCTGTGGAAAGGCTGTGCATAACGTGAGGACAACTCGATGCGCGGCGTGGAGAAGTGCACCACTTTCCACAGCGTTTGTGCACGCAGTGTTGATAGCACTGGAGTTGCCATGGTGGATCATCCCTCATCCACATGGCGGCAACACACGATCATGCGACCGATCTGGAAGGGCGCGCTGAGTTTCGGACTTGTGAACATCCCGGTCCAACTCTATTCCGCGATTCAAGCGGGCGAACGTGTGAGTTTTCGCTTATTGCATCGCAGCGATCATTCGCCCATACGTTACGAGCGCGTCTGCCAGAAGGATGGCAAGACGGTTCCGTGGGACGACATCGTGAAAGGTTACGAGTATGCGAAAGGTCGTTTCGTCGAGATGACGGACGAGGATTTCAAAGCCGCCGCGCTCGAGTCGTCGAAGCTCATCGAGATCCTCGATTTCGTCGAGGCCGACGAGATCGATCCGCGATACTTCGAGACGCCGTACTATCTGCTACCGGCCAAGGGCGGTGAGAAGCCGTACGCGCTGCTGCGCGAGGCGATTCGCAATACCGGCACGGTGGGCATCGGCAAGATCACGATGCGCTCGAACTCGCATCACCTCGCCGGGGTCAAGGTCCTCGGCGACGCGCTCGTGCTCGAGATCATGCGCTTTGGCGACGAGTTAGTAAACACTGACACCTTCTCCTTCCCCGCCGCCGACACGGTCCGGCCGCAGGAGCTGCAGATGGCCGAGCAGCTGATCGGCAATCTGACCGAGCCGTTCGATGCGTCGAAGTACCAGGACGACTATCGCGCGAACCTGATGCGAATCATCAAGGCGAAGCTCAAGGGGAAGAAGGTCGAGGCAGCGGAGCCGACGGAGCCCGAGGCAACGCAAGTGGTGGATCTGATGGCGCGGTTGCAGGAGAGTCTGTCCCAGGGAAAGGCGCGTCCGCGGCGCACCGAGAAGGCCGAGGGCGGCGAGCGGCCGACGCGCTCTCCGCGCAAGCGCAAGACCGCCTAACGGCTCGCGATGAAGACGGCGGCGGCGATCGGACGGCAGCTCACCGAGTATCGGCGCAAGCGCGACTTCCGCGTCACCGCCGAGCCGCGCGGCGGTATGGACGTGCCACGACTCGGCCGTCCATTGGCGTTCGTCATCCAGAAGCACGCCGCCAGTCATCTGCATTACGATCTGCGGCTCGAGCTCGGCGGCGTGATGAAGAGCTGGGCCGTGCCGAAGGGCCCGAGTCTCGATCCCGCGGATCGCCGGCTCGCGATGCAGGTCGAGGATCATCCCATCGAGTACAACAGCTTCGAAGGGATCATTCCGCAGGGTGAATACGGCGGCGGGACCGTGATGCTCTGGGATCATGGAAGCTACGAGCCGGCGACGGTTCCGGACGGTGAAGATCCCGAGCGGGTCTTGCGTCGCGACTTCCACCGCGGCCGCCTGACGATTCGCTTCTTCGGGGAGCGGCTCCGCGGCGTCTTCTCGCTCGTTCGAACGACGGGTGGTGACGACGAAAAGCCGCAGTGGCTGCTCATGAAGCGCGATGACGACGACGCTCGGCACGGCTCGCAGATCACGGCGGAGGCGGTGACCTCGGTGACGACCGGCCGCACGATGGAGGCGATCGCCGGGGAGGCATCGCGGGTATGGCGCAGCAACCGCGGGAAGCGGGAAGCAGGACGCGGGACGCGGGACGCAGAGTTGCGGGAAACACGTCGCTCGTCTCGCAGCCCGTCTCCCGCCTCCCGCATCCCGCTCTCGCCCATGCTGGCTACGGTCGCCGATGACGTGCCTAACGGCGAGGAGTGGACATTCGAGCCGAAGTACGACGGCATACGCATCCTGGCCTTCGTGTCTGATGGCTCGGTGTCCCTCCTCAGCCGCAACGGGAACGCGAAGACGGCGCAGTTCCCGGAGATCGCGGCGGCGCTGGCCGAGGTGTCACGAGCGCGACGTAAACCGTTCGTCGTCGACGGCGAGCTCGTGGCGATGGACGGGGACCTCCCGGCACGCTTTCAACAACTTCAGAATCGGATGCACGTGACCGACCGCGTGGCGATCGCCGCGCGGCGTGGCGACACGCCGGTCGCGTATGTGATTTTTGACGTCCTGCTGGATGGTGACGAAGCGCTGATTCATGAGGCGCAGCACGTGCGGCGAGCGCATCTGCTCCAGTTGTTGATCCCCCCGGTGCCGCACGTGTTGCGCGTCAGCGATTCGCTCTCCGGCGACGCGAAGACGTTACTCGAGGAAGCCCGCGCCCGAGGTTGGGAGGGCGTGATCGCAAAACGGAAGGACGCGCCGTACGAGCCCGGTCGTCGATCGCGCGCCTGGCTCAAGCTGAAGGTGGAACAACGACAGGAGTTCGTCGTCGGCGGCTACACCGAGCCGCGGAACTCCCGCCAACATCTCGGCGCCATCCTGCTCGGCTACTACGACGACGCCGGGCAGCTCGTCTATGCTGGCCATACGGGCGGCGGCTTTTCCCGCGCGACGCTGACGGATATGTACCGCCGTCTCAAAGCGCTCGAGCGAAAGAGCAGTCCATTCGTCAAGCAGCCGCGCACAAATGAGCGCGCCCACTGGGTACGGCCCCGGGTCGTCGTCGAGGTGAAGTTCAACGAGTGGACGGCGGAGGGAAAGCTTCGGCAGCCGATCTTCGTCGGAATCCGCGATGACAAGAGCCCGTCCGAGGTACGACGCGAACCTATCTCGCCGGTGACGAAGGCTGCACGTCGCGGATCAGGGCGAAAGCGCGCGGCAGCTGCTCCCAAGCGGAAGCGAGCGGCCGCGCGATGAGTGCTCTTTCATCGACGGCATCGCGCGGTGCGAAGCGCCCACGGCAAAGGGTAACGCGAACACTCTCCGGCTCGCGCATCCGCGATCTGATCGGCGCGATCGCCGCGATCGAGGAAGAGGGCGGCGCGGGCACGCTCGACCTCGGAGGCGACACGCGACTCGAGGTGTCCAACCTCGACAAGCGCTTCTTCCCGAAGCGGGGCTATACGAAAGGCGATCTCCTCGCGTACTACGCCAGCGTCTCGCCATTCCTGCTCCCCGCGATCGACGACCGTCCGCTCGTGATGAAGCGGTTCCCCAACGGCATCGCGGGAGCTTCGTTCTACCAGCAGCGTGCGCCAGAGGACCCACCGCCCGGCGTGCGCGTCGAGCCAGTCGCCGACGAGGGACTCAAGACGCAGCAGCGGCTGGTGGGCGGCGACCTGGCGACGCTGCTGTACCTCGTCCAGCTCGGCGCGGTATCCGTGGATCCATGGCACTCGCGCGTCCAGTCCGTCGCCGTTGCCGACTACTCGATCGTCGATCTCGATCCCGGACCGCGGGCGTCGTTCCGCCGGGTCGTCGACGTGGCGCTCTGGGTGGGCGAAGAGCTCGATCGGCTCGGCTTGCACGGGATGCCGAAGACCTCTGGCGCATCGGGCATACACATCGTTCTTCCCCTCGTGGCCGATACGCCTAACGAGACAGCGCGGTTGATGGCCGAGATCGTCGCGACGCGCGTGGCCGAACGGCATCCGGCGGCAACGACCGTCACGCGCTGGGTGCAGTCACGGCCGGCGAGCGCGGTGTACGTCGACTTTCTCCAGAACATCCGCGGCAAGACCGTCGCGAGCGTCTACTCGGCGCGCGCGACGCCAGACGCCACGGTTTCCGCGCCACTGCGCTGGAGCGAGTTGACACCCGATCTCGATCCGCGCGCCTTCACGATCGAGACGATGGGTGCGCGGCTGCGCGAGACCGGCGATTTCTGGCGCGAGGGGATGCGGCGGCTCAACGATCCGCGGCGGCTGCTCGGCAAGGGAGGTGCCTAACGTGATGCCCAACGATCCGCGCTGGCGGTGCGAGGTTCACGCGTACGTCGAGTGCCGAGTGCGTGGCGGCGCCTGGTGGTTGTACGCGCATCCCATACTGCCAACCGACAGCGCCATTGCGCCGCTGCTCGTCGGTGCCGGTGTCGACGATCGCGAGGAGCCGCTCCTCGCACTGGGGGTGCCCGCGGACGTGTCGTTGCCCGTGCGCGACGAATACACCTGGCGCGTCGCGGGTCCGCACGGCGGGGATGCGCCGAACATCGTGAGTGTCGCGGAGGCCGAGCGGTGGATCGCACGCGGTCGGTCGCGCACGTGGGCGACTCCGGAACCCTTCGTCCGGGTTACCGACCCACGCTGGTCATATGCGACGTCGCTGGACGCGAACGACCTCGCGACAATCCTCACGCGATACGAGGAGGCGAGCGAAGAACCGGCACCCGCTGCCTACTGCGCCTTGCTGGCGATGATGCACGCGCTGGAGCGGGACTACATCGTGCGGGTCGTGCTCTGGCTCGAGCGGCGTCACGCGGCGGCCGACGTCGCGACGGAGATCCCTGTGCTGCGGGAATATCCGCGCGACCTGGAACGCGCGCGCGCCGAGACGCGACCGCGCCGGCCGCGGAAGACTCGCCGCGTCGCGAGCGACTCGTAAGGCATGCGGTCATTACTCCTGGAGTATCTCGACCAGCTCTACCGCGCGGCGATGCGCCGGGACGTGCAGCGCATGCGTGAGCTCCTGGAGCACGGGCTGGCGACGCAGCTACCGGGCGAAGTTCGCGCCGAAGCCCTTGCGATCGTCACGGCGCCGCGCGGAAGCCTGCGCGCGCCGATCCGAATGCTGCAGCACCGACAGCGCATCGTGCAGCTCGGGCTCGACGAGCCTAACGAGGACGATCCGCAGCTCGAGCTCGATCTGCGTCGGTCGTCGGTTGGCGGCTGACGGGGTCTGGTGGTCGGTGACTAGTGGTTGGTGACTGGTAGCTGTCAGTCACCAGTCACCAGCCACGAATCACCAGTCACCAGTCATCACTCGCCCTCGTCGCTGGTGGCGTCGAGCGAGACGTTGAGATCCTGGTGGAGCGAGGCGTCGCCGCTGATGATCGCGCGCCAGGACAGCTCCTGTCCCTTGCGATGTCCCTTCTCCGTGACCTTCACACCGTCCGGGCCCATCTGCACGGTGTAGAGGCGTCCATCGAGCTCCAGCTCGCGCTTGATGGTCTTTTCGAGGCGCGTGGTCATTGCGAGGTCGTCTCCTGAAGGGTGCTCAGTTGGCGCGCAGGCGTCGGCGCGCGCCGCCATCCACGCGGCAAGCTAGGCAGGCGGTCGCGCGGACGCTACCGTGGGAGCTCCCAGAACTCGCCGCCGAGACCGACGGACGCGAGCACTGCCTGATTCTCGTCACGGGAGCGAGGCCGCCAGTCGTGCGAGCGTGGATCGGCGTACCATGCTTTCGCCAGCCGCCAGACGCATGGGAGATCGAGCACGACACCGGTCTCGTACCCGCGAGCAGCCGTCCATCGCCGCACATGCTCTTCCGACCGGAAGAGGGACATCGTCGCTCAGGTGAAGCCGATGTCCTCGTACCATCGCCGGGCGGGCAGGAGGAAGTGCACCACGCCTTCACCGTTAGGCGGAGCGGCTGGATCACAGACGAGAGCGATCGGTTCACCGCAATCGGTGCATCGCGTTTCGACGCGAACCGGGGCGCCGACAATCTGGGCGACGCCGAACATGTCCCAGGCGCAGTTCGCCCACCACTGCCGATGGTCGAGGGTCACGCGATACGGTGTCTCGACAGCCGAGAACGGGCCGGCCATCCAGAGCTCACCGGTTTGTGGATGGACGAGAATGGTCTTGCCTATCCGGAGCGCACCGAGCGCGCTTCGCGCCTCGTTAGGCGGAATGCCGAACCGCTGGCCGAAGGCGGCGATGCTCGGTGGCGCGCCGCGGTCGACCAGCTCCTCGTAGATGAAGACGCGCAGCGCGACGGGATCGACCGCGGCCACGATTACGGCAATCGCCAGATGTTGAAGATGCCGGACGACGAGTGCGAGTTCGCGCTTCCCTCAGGGAGAGCGATGCGACCGTCGGCGACGATCGGGCTGTTCCAGTGCCCTCCCCCGCTTGCCAGCTCGGCAATCTTGCTTCCCGTTGCCGCCTGGTACACGCGCAGGGTACCGCCGGGGTCGTACACGAAAACGAAGCCTCCAGCGACGACCGGACTCGTACCCGAATTGCCGTTACTCCATGCGGGCGTCAGCGTGCCCGCGCTGTACGTCCAGGCAGCCGTGCCGCCGCTCCCGGCAGCGAAAAGCCATGTCGAGCCGCCCTGTTTCAGTACGGCGGGGGCGGTGAACATCGCATTGCCGCCTGGCGTGCTGACGCTCTGCGTCTCACCTCCCTTGTGCGCCGTCGTTCCACCGAGCGTTTGAAGATCGAGGACGCGAAGCTTGCCGTCCTTGCCGCCCTGCACGATGTGCGTCGCATCGAGCAGCACTGGTGATGTCGAGCCGAGATCGGCGTCGGATGCCTCGAGGGTCGCGGTGTTCGTCGGCGTGTAGTTCGCGAGCATCTGCGTCGCGAGCGGATCGAGCTCGACGACCGCGTCACTCCAATTCGTGATGCCGTCCCAGCGACCGTTGCCAGTAGCGACGAAGATATTTCCATTGGCGTCGACGACCGCTCCGGCGCGTCCCCAGATCGCCGAGCCGCTCTGGGCACACGATGAGGGATCGATGATTCCCGCGCGGTCGCTGCATAACGAATTCCAGCTGTGCAGAAGCTGGCCAGTGGCGGCGTCGATGACGCTGACGTGCCCCTGGTACGGCGGCGCGTCGCCGATGTACCCACCAGTCGTGGCGATGATATGGCCGCGCGAGAGGTTGAGTGGCGACGCGATCTTCTCGCGGGTGGGGAGGCTCGTGATTCCTCTCGTCCAAATCGCGTGGCCGTCGGCGACGGCCAGCTTCACGATGTTGCCGTCGGGCGAAGCACTGTAGATCGCGGTGCGATCCGGGTCCGCTACGGGAGTGACATTCGTGATGCGCGCCGAGCCCGCCCAGCTGTTGTAGTTAGGCGGCGTGAACCTCCAGAGGATGGACCCGTCGTTGGCGTCGATGGCGATCGTCTTGCCGTACGTGGTGGTCACGAAAAAGACGTCGTGGGCAGCGCCGTTGACCTGCACGTTGTGGAGGTAGATCGCCGACGCATCGACGGTCCCGTCGATCGTCACCTGCTGGCGGTGGAGGGTCGGGATGGTGGTCGCGTCGAGACCGATGGGGGCGTCGGAGGCGTTGGATCGCGCCTCGTCATAGCCAAAGCGCGTCCAATCGTGGCCGTTCTGCACGACGGGCGGCGGGGTGGTGGTGCCGGTGTCGACGGGTTGCGCGCGATGGGGATCCGCGCAGGCAAGGAACGAAAAGCCAAAGAGCAGCGCGGAGCGCGGCATGGTGATCCGGGTTGGGGTACACGGCGCGTCCCGAGGATGTTATACCCGCGGTTACTACTCGATCAACCGCCGCGGCTGGCCGATGGAGACGGCTGCCGCACACCAGGCCCGAAGCTGGTTTTCGGAGGCGTCAGCCCAGGCATCGGGAAGCGGCGCATAACGGCGGCGTTCGAACTTGCTGGAGAAGACGAGCCAGCCCTTCGCGAGATCGCCGGTGATGACGGCGCTGAGGACCCGCATCTTGCGGCGATCGAAGGTTTCACGCGCATGTTTACGGCGATCGATGCCGCTGCGACGGTCGCGGCGTTCAGGGACGACATCCCAGACTTCCCACGGCAAGCCACGTTCGTCGTTGAATTCACGGTGCGCCATGTCGACGTCGCAGAGCACAGTGTGTACCGCAACACCGTTCAGGACACGCTGACGTTCGACTGCGCGAGCGCATCGAGCGCGTAGCGAGCCATACTCGCGGCCAGCTCGCGTTCACCGTGCACGGCGCGGCCCACGCCGACACGCTCGAGGTAGACCTGCTCGACGGCGCCATGCGTCCGCACCACGGTATCGATGGCGGGATTCAGCTGGCGAGCCAGCGTGAGTACCTGCCGCGTCTGAAAGGGATCCGGGGTCGTGACGATCAACAAACGCGCACGGCCGAGACGCGCCTGCGAGAGAATGCCTGGCCGAGCCGCATCACCAAACATCGCGGTGACGCCGTTCTCTCGTAAAGTCGAGACGATTCTCCAATCCCGCTCCACGACTGCGTAGGGAACGCCATGCGTGGCAAGGGTCTCCGCGATCGCGCTGCCGACGCGGCCATGGCCGACGAGCACCACGTGATCGCCCGGCAAATTCTCACTGGCCTGGGCAGCGACGCCTGGCTCGGCGCGGGACCGCTCGAGCATCGCGAGGAGCCGCGGACGGGCATGCGCCCATCGATCGACTGGTTCGACGAGGCCGAAGAGCAGTTGATTGAGAGGTATCGAAAGGAGCGCGCCGGCGACGATGAAGCTCTGGCCTTCGGGGCGCATGAGTCCAAGCGATAGGGCGAGCGCGGCAAGGATGAACGAGAACTCTCCGATCTGACCGAGACTCGCGGCGAGGGTGAGCGCGGTGCGTAGAGGCAGACGGAACCAGAGGACGATTGGCAGCGTGATGAGTGGCTTCGCGATGAGGATGAGCGCGAGCACCTCGAGGATCGGGAGTGGGTGCTGGAAGATTGCCAGCGGATCGAAGAGCATGCCCACCGAGACGAAGAACAGCACGGCGAAGGCGTCCTGGAAAGGCAACGCATCCGCGGCGGCCTGGTGACTGAGATCGGATTCGTTGATGACGACGCCGGCGAAGAACGCGCCTAACGCGAACGAGACGCCGAAAAGCGCCGAAGCTCCGACGGCAATGCCGAGAGCGACGGCCAAGGTCGCGAGGGTGAAGAGCTCGCGAGAGCCGGTGCGCGCGGTCCGCTCGAGAAGCCACGGCACGAGGCGTCGTCCGACCACGAACATGAGCACGAGGAAGGCGACTGCCTTGCCGACCGTGATCGCCAGCGTCATAGGCAGACTGGCACCAGCAGCATCCGTACTGGCTGATCCCTCATGAGCGCTCGTGCCGAACGCCGGGAGCACGACGAGCACGAGAACCGTCGCGAGATCCTCGACGATCAACCAGCCGAGCGCCATCCGGCCGTCCGCCGTATCCAGGACGCCTCGCTGCTCCAACGCGCGCATGAGCACGACCGTGCTCGCGATCGAAAGCGCGACGCCGAAGACGACAGCCTCTCCCCACGACCACCCCCAGAGTCGGGGCAGAAGCATGCCTAACAGCGCGGAAAAAAGCATGTGCGCGAGCGCTCCGGGCACCGCGACGCGACGCACGGCCATCAAGTCGCCGACCGAGAAGTGGAGCCCGACCCCGAACATGAGGAGAATGACACCAATTTCAGCCAGTTGGCTGGCAAGACCGGCGTCGGCAACGAAGCCAGGAGTGAATGGCCCGACGAGGACTCCAGCGACGAGATAGCCGACGAGAGGAGGCAGCGTGAATCGCTGCGCCACATAGCCGAACAGGAACGCCAGGCCGAAGCCCACGGCGATCGTCGCGATCAGCGTCGTTTCGTGTGTCATCGGCGCTCCGGGTCCATTCGCGAGAATCCTAACTCCGTGGTGGAGATCGCGCGCGTCGTCATCATCTGCTTTCTTGCGAAGGCCCAAAACGACACGAGCCGATCACCAGGAAGTGATCGGCTCGTTTGAGTCCGGTTTCGGTCGAGGCCTACTTGCGCAACGGCCTGCCAGAAGGCGCAAGGGGCACGTCGTCAGGCGCCTTCACCGGCGGCGGATTGTTCGAGTCGATGCGGCGCACCTGCTGCATCAGCTCGTGGAGATTCTTGCCGGTGAGCGACTCGATCAGAGCCGGGACCTGCGCGACCATCTGCGCCATGTCCGCGGTGACTTTGTTGACGCCAGCCGAGCCGTCTCCGCCAGTCGACACGACGGTGATCTTGTCGACTTTGCTCAGCGGCTCGGCAAAGGCGCGGACGACCTCCGGCAGTCCACCGAGCAGCTTGTCGATGACCGCGGCCTCGTTGTACTCGAGGTAGGCGTTCGCCTTGAGCTGCATCGCCTCGGCTTCGCTCTGTCCTTTGGCGCGAATGATCTCCGCCTCCGCCGAACCTTTGAGGCGGATGATCTCTGCCGCGGCGGTGCCTTCTGCCTTCTGCGCGTCGGCGCGTCCGGTAGCCTCCAGCGCCAATCGTGAACGCTCTGCTTCCGCGAGTGTCTCGATGCGCTTCCGCTGCGCTTCGGCGTCCTTGAGGACCGTGGCTGCCAATTCACGCTCGCGGCGAAGGATCTCCGCTTCCTGCACCTTGATCTCGCCCTCTTTGCGCACGCGCTCGACGGCGACGGATTCCGCGACCACCTGCTGCTGCATGACGTTGGTCTGGATCTCGTAGGTCTTGTCGGCCTGTGCCTGCTGCTTCTTCGCTTCCATCTCGAACTGCGCGCGCTTGACGGCGAGCTCCTTCTGCGCCTCGGCCTGTTTCGCCTGCGACTGCGTTTCCGCGAGCACCCGCTGCTGATCCGCTTCGGCGCGCGCGACCGCCGCTTCGCGGGCGTACTCCGCCTGCTTCATCGCCGTGTCACGCTCGGCCTGGGCCGCGGCGATGTCCGCATCGCGCTTGATGCGGGCGATGTCGGGGCGACCCATGTTCATGATGTACTGATTCTTGTCGCGCACCTCCTTGATGGTAAACGACACGACCTCGAGACCCATCTTGGCCACGTCCTCAGCGACGTTGCCGCGCATGCGGTCCGCGACCATTTCCGGCTGCTTGACAATTTGCTCAACCGTGAGCTGGCCGATGATGCCGCGCAGATGGCCTTCCATGACCAGTCGAATAAGCGACTCGCGCTGGGCCGGGGTCTTGGTGAGAAACTGCTCGGCGGCCGTGCGAATCGATTCGGGATCGTTCTTGATCTTGAGCTGCGCGACCGCTTCCACGGTGACGGCGACGCCCTGATTCGTATAGAGATCCTGCTGTGGGGCGACGTCGAAGGACATGAGCTCGAGCGAGAGCTCCTGCGCGCTGTGAAAGAGCGGCAGCACGAGCTGCGCACCGCCGTGCACGATGTGCGTACCGCCCAGACCATAGCGAATGAGCGCCTGGTTCGGTCCAACCTTGCGCAGCATGCGAGAGAAGGTCGCGATCAGCAACAACACGCCGAGAACGGCAAGGCCGGCGATCGTGATGATTGGAACGAAGGTGGAATCCACAACGTGCTCCAGTGAAGGTGAGAGTTATTGCGCCGACGGCTCGATCGTACCGACGTCGGTGCGGGGTAGCTGGTGGGTGTCGGCGAAGGTCGTCCACGGCTCGACATAGGCGATGCCTTTGTCGATTCGCAGAATGACCACCTGCGTGCCGCGCTCGATCAATTCGCCCGATTCGCTCCGCGCGCCGTCGGAGTGCCGTGTACCCGCCAAGGTGTACACGACTTCGCCGATGCGGCCGGGTTGAATCGTGCTCGTCACGCGCGCGACGGCGCCCTGTACGCGGAAATCATCGGGGTTCAACACCGTCAGTCTCGGCACGATGTAGCGCGCGATCGCGGTGAAGACTATTCCCGCGCCGATGACACCCAATGCGAAGGCAGCGACAGTGACGGCGAATGCCGCGAGTGGCGAATAGCGCGTCAGCAGATAGCCCGCACCGCCGAACCAGATGAGGAACGCGCTGAGGGTACTGAGACTGAATGGCGAAGTGTGCGCGGGCCCGGTTCCGTGAGCGTGGGCTGGTGCGTGCCAACTCGTTAGGCCGCTCATGGGGCCATGGGCGACGCCGTGCGCATGCGTTCCGCCGAAACCGCCGAGCAGGAACGTCACCACGGTGAACAGCAACCCGAACGCGAAACAGCCCATGAAGACCGAGGTCACTGCGATCGCTCCGGCGGCCACTGATTGAGCCGCTATCGTATCCTACGGAGCATCGGCCGGCAATGTGTCGGGCTGATCCCGGGTGGGTCGCAGCGGCGCGCTCAGGTAACGACCGGCGCAGCCGCGGCTGTCTCGGGCGCTGCCTAACGAACTCGCACCGCCGCATCGAGTTGTCGACGTCGGGCGCAGGCAGAATCTCAAAGAAAAGGAGAGCCGGGGAGGCTCTCCGATCTCTTTCCTGCGATAGCAGGGGTGGGACTCGAACCCACGACCCCGGCATTATGAGTGCCGTGCTCTAACCACCTGAGCTACCCTGCCCTACTCCATTTGATCGCACCAACGAAACCGGCCGGCCCTTGGGGGACCGGCCGGCTCTCATAGCGGGGGCGGGATTTGAACCCGCGACCTTCGGGTTATGAGCCCGACGAGCTACCAGGCTGCTCCACCCCGCGTCAGTGCACGGAAGTTACCAGCCCCAAAAACGAAGTCAAGACCGACAAACCGTCCTGCGCAGCCATCGGAAAGTCAAAGCCGAGGCGGTCTTAGGCCGCCGTGCACGCAGCAGTGAAGACGTCGTTTACACCCTGCCGCCGTGTGAATCTCGAGCACAGCAAGGTCATCCTCACGAGGCAATGCCAACATTTGCTTGCTCGCCGCCGTACATAATTACGAGGTGCGTCTGCGTAGTTTCACAAATGTGTATTGCGTTATGCTCCGCATCCCTGTCGCCATCCGCATCATCGCCGTCGTCGCCGCCGCCGGCGCATGCAGTCACCCGAGTTCCGTCGGGAAGCGGCAGCAAGAGCCTTCGGTTGCCACAGACAGC
>DATEPP010000654.1:0-10778 GCA_035273165.1 Gemmatimonadaceae bacterium | reverse complement strand
GGGTTGGGCGGCCGCGAAGCGGCCAACCCAACCCTCCAGCCGCCATCCGTGTCTATTTCCCGAACGCAACCTGAACGCCGTATGACGTGCACTCCTCAGATCGCGAACTGATCGCGCGTTGCCTCGCCGGCGACGCCGACGCGGAGCGTGCGCTGTACGACGCTCATGTGGAGCGCATCTACCGCCTTGTCTATCGCATGGCGGGCGACGGCGATCTCGCGGCGGATCTCACGCAGGACACGTTCATTCGCGCTTTCGAGCGGCTCCAGCAGTTCCGCGGCGATTCGTCGCTCGCCACCTGGCTTCATTCGATCGCGGTTTCGGTCACCTTGAATGGCATGCGCAAAGTGAAACGCATCGGACTTCGGACGACAGATCTCGACGAGACGCCGCTCATCGCGGCGGAGGTCCGTGCCATCCCACACGATCTCCGCACGAAGCTCTATCAGGCCATCGACGCGCTCTCCGAGAAGCTGCGCCCTGTCTTCATCATGCACGACATCGAGGGATACACGCACGAGGAGATCGGCGCGTCGTTAGGCATTCCCATCGGAACATCGAAGGCGCGGCTCTTCGACGCGCGCGCCAAGCTGCGTGCCGCACTCGCGCCCTTCGCGGGAGACTACATCGCATGACGAACCATCCGACCGACGACTTCGACGACCTGCTGCGTCAGGCGGCCCGGGACTACAATCAGCCCGGCGAGACGCCGCGCGAGCGCATGTGGGCCGAGATCCGCGCCCGTCGCGCCCAGACGCCCATCGAGCTCCGACACTCGCCTCGACGGCGCGGCTGGTACGTACCCGCTGCCGCCGCTGCGGTGCTGCTCCTCGGGATCGCCATCGGTCGCATCTATGAGCGGATGAGCGCGACGAGTCCTCGCGCCGTGGCCGTCCAACCAGATACCCAGCGGGTCGTCGCGGTGTTGCCGGAGAGTGCTTCGGTCAACGCGGCCACTCCTCCCGCAGAGACGACGCCTGCGCCGGCCGCTTCGCCTAACGATCGACGAGCGGTGCCGCGCATCGACCGCTCGACGCCGTCGGTGTCGTCCGGCACGCGTGCACCGGCCGCCAGCGCGAGCATGGCGTACCGGTTGGCGTTCGTCGAGCATCTCGCCGGCACCGAAGCGATGCTGACGTCCTTTCGCGCCGCGGCCAAACGCGGCGAGGTCGACGCCCAGATCACGACCTGGGCACGCAACCTCCTCACGACGACGCGCCTCCTCCAGGCGTCGGCGGCCCAGGAGGACCCCACAATGAAGCGCTTGCTGGACGATCTCGAGCTCGTGCTCGTTCAGATCGCGCAATACACCAGCGCCGGCCCGCATCACGCCGAGGAGCTCGAGCTCATCGAGCACTCCATCGAGCGGCGTGGGGTCATCGGCAAACTACACACGAACAGTCCGGCGCGGGTCGCCCCCGCCGGCACGTGAGGAGACGAACGTGAGAAAGCTTTCAACCATTGTCGTCGCGCTCGCGCTGATCCCCGCACTGGGGGCCGGTGCACAGGATATGTCCGGCCTGGGGGCCCTTGGCTCGTTAGGATCGCTGGGTTCGCTGGGGTCGCTGGGCTCGTTAGGGTCTCTTGGCTCGTTAGGCGCACTCGGATCGCTGGGGTCGCTCGGCTCTCTCGGCTCGCTTGGTCCGATGACCCTCGTCGGTGTCGACGGCGCGATCCAGACGGTCGCTCGTATGGGATTGATTCGAGTTCCCGACGTCGCGACACGGTACGAGCGGGTCATCCCCCGCGCGCCGTGGAGCGCGCAGGATCCGGCGGATTCCCTCTATCGTCTCGCGCGCCGCGCCATGGCAGACGAGAACTATCGCCGCGCGGCGCAGCTCTTCGGCGATCTCGTGAGTCGATATCCGGATTCGGACTACGCGGGCGATGCGCTCTATTACCGCGCGTACTCGCTCTACCAACTCGGAGGCGAGCGCGATTTGCGCGACGCGATCGCCGCCCTCGAGCGCCAGGTGCGCGACTACTCGGAAGCATCGACTCGTGAGGACGCGAAGACCTTGCGTACCAGAATCGAGACGCTGCAGGCTCGCCACGGCAATGCCGATGCCGCCCAGAGGGTCGCCGAGAAAGCCACCGAGCTCGGACGTCAGAAGGGATGTCCCAGCGACGACGACGACATGCGCCTCGCCGCGCTGCAAGGGTTGATGCAGATGGATGCCGACCAGGCACTTCCAATTCTCAGGCAGGTGCTCGAGAAGCGTGGTTCGTGCACCGAGAGCCTTCGGAAGCACGCCGTCTTCATCGTCTCGCAGAAGCGCGGCGATGAGGCGACGTCGCTCCTCCTCGACGTCGCACGCGCCGATCCGAGCGAAGAAGTTCGCGGCGAAGCGATTCAATGGTTGGGGCAGTCGCACTCGGCACGGGCCGTAGCCGCTCTCGATTCGATCGCCGCCAATGCGACTGACGACGACATCCTCGGCAAGGCGATCTTCGCGCTCTCCCAGTCGCGCGACGAGCGCTCCGACGCCGCCCTCCGCCGCATCGCCGCCGACGAGCGGAAGTCCACGCACGCTCGAACGCAAGCCATCTTCTGGTTCGGCCAGACGCATCGCGACGCCGACGACATGCGCTTCCTCCGCGAGCTCTTCTCGCGGACGCGTGACGACGAGATCCAGGGCAGCATCATCCAGGCGATGGCACAGGCGCATACCTCCGAAGCGATGCGATGGCTCGTCGACCTCGCCCGCGACAAGTCGCTCTCGATCGAAGCGCGCAAGAACGCGCTCTTCTGGGCGGGCCAGAGTGGGGCCGATCTGCGCCAGCTCATCGGACTCTACGACGAGATGAAGGGTCAGACCGAGATTCAGAATCAGCTCATCTTCGTCTTCTCGCAGCGCCGCGACCGCGACGCCATCGACAAGCTGATGGACATCGCCACGAACGATTCCGACCGCGACCTCCGCAAGCAGGCGATCTTCTGGCTCGGTCAGAGTCACGACCCTCGCGTCCAGAAGTTCCTCCTCGATCTCATCAACCGGTGAGCGCGATGAAGGCTCCCCACCTCGCCCTCGTCCTCGGGCTGCTCCCGTCGACGCTCGCCGCGCAGACATTCGTTAGGCAGATCGAGCGCGTCCGTGACGGCACAGTGCAGCTCACCTATGCCGCGCGCCCAGGCCTTTGCGGTGACGGCCGTGAGACGATCCGCTCCGGTCCCTCGATCATCGTGCTGCCGTCCATGTTCGGGCGCGGCCACAGTGACATGGATGTCTGCTTCAGCGGTCCTGTTCGCGTCACGATTGGGCGCTCCGGCGGAGAAACAGTGAGTTACCGCGTCCACGTCGGCGGCCGCTGGGCGCAAGCTGCCGATGCGACAGATCTTGGCGCTGTCTCCGCTCCGGAAGCCGCGCGGTACTTCCTCGACGAAGCGATGCGCGCCAGTGGCCGTAACGCGGAGTACGCGCTCGCCGCCGCGGTCTTCGCCGACAGCATCGACCTCACGGCGGACCTTGCGCGTATCGCGAGGTCGACCGACGCCAGAAGCGAACTTCGCTCCCGCGCGGTCTTCTACATCGCCATGGACGAAGATCCCGCGGCCACCCAGATGTTGCGTCGGCTGGCCAGCGAGGAGAGCCTCGACGAGAATGTTCGCGGCGCCGCGATCATCGCGCTTGGTCGCGATGACATGACGGATGACGACGTCGATTGGCTGCGCGGTCTCTACTCGCGAGCCTCGGAGAAGCTGCGCGACGACATCTTCCTCGCCGTCTCGCGCTCCGACAGCCCGCGCGCCTCGCGCTGGCTCGCGGGGATCGCCGCGGATGCTCACGAGACGGAGCACACCCGGCAGCAAGCGATGTTCTGGCTCGGCCAGGGCCGCGGCCCGACCGCCGATCTCGTTAGGCTGTACGACAAGCTCGACGAGCCCTCGCTGCGCAGTCACTACACCTTCGTGCTCTCACAGCGCCGGGACAGCGAAGCACTCGACAAGCTCATCGACGTCGCGCAGCACGATCGCGACAAGTCCGTGCGCCACCAGGCGCTGTTCTGGCTCGGCCAGAGCAAGGATCCACGAGCGCTCGCTTTCATCCGCGATCTGGTGACCCGATGACACGTCTCGCTGCCTGTGCACTCATCGCCGCCGCGCTCGTCGCACACGATGCGCATGCACAATCGCTGTCGCGCCGCATCACCGACATTGGCGATGGCACCGCGGTCTTCTCCTTCGCGTCGCGCCCCGGAGTCTGCGGCGATGGCCAGACGTACGTGCGGGACGGCCTTGGAGACGGAATGCGCATCTCCGAGCAGGGCAACTTCACCGGCCGAAACCGCGGTGGGGACGATTGGCCGCCCTGCGTTCCAGGGCCGGTACACGTTCGCGTCACCGTGAGCCATGGCGAGATCATTCGTCTTCGCACCTTCGCCGGCCCGCTTCGCGATAGAGACGGCGAGCGCCGCGACCTCGGGACGTACGGTGTCGGCGAGGCAACGAGCTTCCTTACTCAGCTCGTCCAGCAGAGCAGCGGTCGCGTTGCGAGCGACGCCGTGCTGCCAATCGTGCTCGCCGACAGTATCGATCCGTGGCCGATATTGCTGCGTTTCGCGCGCGACGAGCGCCTCTCGCGCTCGATCCACAGCTCGGTCGCGTTCTGGCTCGCTCGTGGCGCCTCGGCCGCCCTCGGCGTCGCCGACCACGATGATGACGCGGATGACGACGTTCGTGGCAGCGCGGTATTCGCGCTCTCTCAACAGCCCAAGGATGTTGCCATTCCGCGGCTGTTGGAGGTGGCGCGTCACAACACGCACCCGGCGGCACGCGCTCAGGCCCTGTTCTGGCTCGGACAGTCTGGCGACTCACGAGCCATCGACCTCTTCGAAGAGATTCTCCGCCGCCGTTAGGCGGTGCTCAGCCGAGCAAGAGGAAGGCGTCGTACAGCGAGTGCGTCCACGCCGTGATGCCGAAACCGCGCGTCAGATAGAGCGCGCTGAACGCCACACCGCTGATTGCTCTGAAGGTGAACGACGTCAGGCGAAACGGATCGCCGTACGGCCCGATGTAGTGAAAGGCCGAGAAGATCAGCGCGCCAACAATCGTCGCGAAAACGCCGGCGCCGCGCGTGCCGAATCCAAAGACGATCCGTGCACCAGCAGCGAGCGCGGAGACCAGCAACACACGAAAGAGCAGCTCCTCGTAAAGCCCCGCTCCCAACGAGAGCATGAGCCGGGTCGGCCAGCTCATCGCAGCTATCTGGGTTGTTGCTGCTCCCATCATCGACAGGACGTGCAGCGAGCCGAGCAGCTTCACCGTCAACGTGCCGATGACGATGCCGAAGATCGCTGCCAGCGCGATCGACTCCGCCAGCATCGCACCAAATATGAGTGGCCGCACACCCTGGCCGCTGCGTTTGATGTCGCGGGCAATGAACCAGATCCCGATGCCAACCACCGCCGCGATGAAGATGAGCGGGCCGTTGCGTCCCGCGACGGCGATGAACGCTTCCTTGAGAAGCACGTCGGCGCCGTTGCGCACCTGCGAGCCGCTCCGGGGACCCGCGAGCGCCGCCGCTAGCGCCTCGTAAGCAACGAGGAGCGGGAGCGCGAACAGGACGCTGTAGCGTGGGGAGCGGCTCACGTCGAAATACGAGCCGCGCTTGAGGAAGGAGAGTGCGCGCCGTGGCATCAGCGGGCACTACGTTCGGAAATCACCACGAGTTCTGGCTTCGGTGCAAGGGTTTCGTCGGCGTTGCGGAACGCCGCACCGCCGTTTAGGGTACGGATGTGCGTTGTGGATTGCTGTTTGGATCCGACATGTTCAACCCTAAAGCGAGGAGGTGATCCATTGTCTAATATTTCGGCTTCTAGCTTGGGTCACGTGAACGCGTAAGTTCGGGAATCATTACCGGTCCCTGACCCAAGCGGAACCGGTATCATTGCGGAGCTCGTGGCAACACGACCCACAATGATTACGAAAGGGCTGACAGATTCGGACTGTCAGCCCTTTCTATTTCCTCTGCGATTTCGTCATCCTGAGCGCGGCGAACGGTCTCGCCGGCTCGATTCAGGATGAGAGCCGCGGCACCAGCTGTTACGGCAGCGCGATGTACTGCCCGAGGAACGCTCGAGCCGTCGGCGTATCCGTGCGGAAATCCCAGGTCGTCGCCCGACAGTTCGCGTCGCCCGTCGTTACGGTGGCGTACACAGTGAGATTGTCTCCCTCGAGGAACTTCGGTCCGCCTGAGTCACCGTAGCAGTCGCCACCGAGACCGGTCGCGCTGTTGTTCATCAGCAGGCCGAGCCAGTTCGGCTGCAGACCCATGAATGGGGATTCCGACATGTTGCGCTTGCCGTCGAAGCCGAATGACGGAATGCCCGTCTTCGACGCCGACGTGCCGTAACCCACATTGACGAAGATGGAATTCGTTAGGCCGCCCTGCGCTGCCATCGCGTCCAGCGCGCCAGCGGGGGGTAATCGGAGAATCGTCATCCCCTTGGTGGAGCCTTTCGGCAGGAAAACCAGAGCCTCGTCGTGCAGGTTGGCCTGGTCGTGACCGTAGCCCGGGTCATAAACGACGCTGGTCGCTTTGATCACCTTGATCGATTTCGCGTAGAGATCGGGCGCGAAGGAAACGTAGAACTGCGTCCCGGGCGGGAAGTACACGGGGTCGACGACGCAATGCGCCGCGGTCAGGAAGACGTCGGGTGCGATCAGGCTGCCGGTGCAATCCTCGTCGTCCCCGTTCAGCACCCCATCCTTGTTGAAGTCGACCATGAGAGCGCCAACGCTCGAGTAGCTCGAACCCGTTGGCGTGCCATTCACGATCAGACTCGGCGCTGTGGCCGGACCAAGCGACGATTTCGCCGCCTGTTCGCCGCATGCGGCAGCGAGCATCGCCGCGGCGAGCACGATACCGATTGACTTCGTAGTGGACATGGATGGTCCTCCCGCGCTGAGCGGTAACACGGTTGTGGGGGAAAGTCGCCGGGCGCTTGGTCGGTGCGCGGCGGCCCGACAGTTCTACAGACGTTTACGAACGCCCGCAAGAGCCGGTATCCGGGACTGGACTAATGCCCCGTGCTTCCGAAGCCCCCAACGCGCTCTGTCGAAATACCAACTCTTCCCGCCACGAACGGTAGCACCTCGTATCGGTGCAGGACCATCTGAGCGATGCGCTCGCCGTGCTCGATCTCGAGTGGCTGTTCCGTCGTGTTGCGTACGATGACGCGCCACTCATCGGGAAAATCCGAATCCACCGTGCCGGGGGCGTTTGGAATCCCAAGACCCTTCTTGAATGCTGCACCGCTCCGCGGACGGATCTGCGCTTCGTAGCCGTTAGGCAGTGTCGCCTTGAATCCGAGAGGAATGAGTGCCATCGCTCCTGGGCTCAGCACTACCCGGCTCATCCCCTGTCCTTCCTCCGAGGTGATAGACCAGCGTCGAACGCCATCCGAGCAGTCCACACTGCGGCCGGTGAGATACGCGAAGAGGTCGTAGCCAGCGGAACCCTCGGTCGCGCGGCGCGGTGGCTGTGCATCCTCGTGGAGGAGCTCGATTAGGATCGCGACCTGATCCAACGATTTATTCGCGTCCGCGCCTCGCGGTGCGGCCTGCAACAGCTCGTCTGTGGGCATGTCTCGATGGTGAGTTGCGCGAACGATAGATCACCCGAGCGCCTACGTCCACCAGGCGGCGCTCGGGTTGCTGCGCCACGCCGCCGCCAGTAGCGTCCCTGCATGCTGCTTCACCTCACTCTTCTTGCACTCCTCTCGCAGGCGCAGGTCGATTCGACTGGGATGATGGCGCGCGGGGTCTCCCGCGAGCTCGCCAGCCGCCGCGCGGCCGAGATCCGCGACGTGCGCTACGCACTGGAGCTCGACCTCTCCCGCCTCGACACCGCCAGCGGCGTAGTCAACATCAGCTTCACCCTGCGGCGTCCGGCCGACGTGATCGTCGACTTTCGCGGGCCCAGGCTCGCTTCGGTCACCGTCAACGCAGACTCGCTGCCGGTATTCGAGTGGAACGGAAAGCACCTTCGGATCCCCGGCCGCGTTCTGAAGTCCGGCGTCAACGTCGTCGGCGCGCACTTCTCGACACTCATCGCGCCCGCCGGTGCTCCGATCATCCGCTTTCACGACGAGACCGACCGACGCGACTACCTCTACACGCTGCTCGTTCCCTCCGACGCGCATGCGCTTTTTCCCTGCTTCGATCAGCCGGACCTCAAGGCCAGGTTAACGCTGGCCCTCACGGTCCCGAATGAGTGGACCGCCATTGCGAATGGCAAAACGCTCGCGCACCAGGCCGGCGGCGCAACGACCACCTTCCGCTTCGCGGAGAGCGAACCGCTCCCGACGTATCTCTTTGCCTTTGCGGCCGGACCGTACCAACGCTTCGTCGGCGGACCTCGAATGACGCCCCTTCTCGTGCGCGCGTCGCGCGCGCACGAGGTCGAGATCGATTCGCTGCAGGATCAGGTTGGCTCCGCGTTAGGCTCCCTCGAGCGCTACTTCGGCATCCCCTATCCGTTCCAGCAGTTCCAGTACATGCTCTCGCCGTCATTCCCGTTCGGCGGTATGGAGCACCCGGGCGTCACGATGTTCAACGAGGAGTCCTTCATCTATCGCGAGCCGCCGACATTGAATCAGCGCCTCGGTCGGCGCGCGACGATCTATCACGAGGTCGCGCACCAGTGGTTCGGCGACTACGTGACGATGCGATGGTTCGATGACCTCTGGCTGAAGGAAGGCTTCGCGACCTACATGGCGGCGAAGATGCAGCACCTCGAGGGCTTGCCCAATCCGTGGATGTCCTTCTACCTCCGCAACAAGCCGGCGGCTTACGATGTCGATCTGACCGCGGGGACGACTCCGATCTGGCAGCAGCTCGCCAATCTCGACCAGGCAAAGAGCAACTACGGCGCGATCGTCTACAACAAGGCGCCCGGTGTCCTCAAGCAGCTGAACTACCTCGTTGGCGACTCCGCATTCCGAGCGGGCGTCCACGACTTTCTCGTCAGTCACCCATATGGCAACGCGACGTGGCGCGATCTCCTCTCCGCGATCGGTCGCGCCGGCGGTCAGTCCCTGGACGAATGGGGGAAGCAGTACATCCTCCGCCCCGGGATGCCGATCGTCGAACAA
This sequence comes from Gemmatimonadaceae bacterium, assembly GCA_035273165.1. Taxonomy (GTDB): domain Bacteria; phylum Gemmatimonadota; class Gemmatimonadetes; order Gemmatimonadales; family Gemmatimonadaceae; genus AG2. Next base: position 1,682 of record DATEPP010000654.1, on the reverse strand, counting down.
CAGCTCACGGTGCGCCGCGGGACGATCCAGAGACTCCTCCTCGTGCAGCGCGCCGCGCAGCCCCGCCTCTCCGGCTCGGCGCCGTGGCCAATACGCACGCAGGTCGCGATCGTTAGGCATGACGCTCCCGTCACACTCCTCCCGGTCGTGCTCCGCGGCGAGACGACCGAAGTGCGCGCTGCTGTGGGACTCCCCGCACCGGATTTCGTCTTCGCCAACGCCAACGACTACGCCTACGCGCTGGTGCTCCCCGACACCGCGTCGACGCACTGGCTGGAGCAGCATATCGGCACCGTCAGCGACGGCTTTCTGCGCGCGATGCTCTGGGGTGCACTCTGGGACCTCGTCCGTGAGACGCGGATGGCGCCCACTCGCTTTCTCGCCGCCGCAATGCGGGAGCTGCCAAACGAATCCGACGAACAGATTGCCGCTGGCATCGTCGGACGCGTGCGTCGCGGCATCGAGGCGTACCTCTCCACCGCCGATCGCGACGCCGTGCTTCCCGACGCCGAGCGCCTCTTCCTGCGGCTTGCGAGGGATCCGGCGCGTTCGTACGGCATCCGCCGCACGGCGCTCGACGCGTACATCGACGTCGCAACGACGCCCACCGCGCTCGCGCAGCTCGACGCCTGGCTCGATAGCAGCAATGCGGCCGGTCTACCGCTTCGACAACCGAGCCGCTGGACGATCGTCACGCACCTCGTTTCCGTCGCTTCGCCGACGGCTGAGCGCCGATTCGCCGAGGAGCAGCGCCGCGACACCACTGCCGGGGGCCAGCGACGCGCCTTCGTCGCTGGCGCGGCCCGGCCCGACTCCGCAACCAAGCGCAGCTACTTCACGCGCTATTTTGCCGACTCGACTCTCAATGAGGAATGGGTCACGGCGAGCCTACGCGCGTTCAATGATGCCGAGCAGAGTGCGCTCACCATTCGCTACCTCGCGCCTGCCCTCGACAGCCTGCCGTGGATTCAGCGCAATCGGCGCATCTTCTTCCTCGGCTCCTGGCTCGGGGCGTTCATCGGCGGACAACACGACGGCAGCGCGCTCAGCTTGATCGACGAATACCTCGCCGAACATCCGAAGCTTGCGACAGACCTCCGCCAGAAGATTCTCCAGACCCGCGACGAGCTGGAGCGAACGGTTCGTATTCGTCGCGCCTTCCCCGGGCCTAACGAGCGTCCGCCGGCGACAACCCCTGCCCCGTCAACCGCGCGTAAAGATCACTCGTTTCCTCGAGCTCCGCTGCGGCAATGACGTCACCGCCGAGCCTGCCCGCACCACGGAGCCCGATCTCGACCAGGGCCTGGCAGCCGCTCAGAAGAACACCGTCTCGAAGCGCACAATGGGCGGCACGATTGAGCATCTCCTCATCAGCGGGCCCCACGAGCTCGCGCGCCTCGCGTGCCGAGGCCGGATCGTAGACCAATCCCGCAACGAGCACCAGCGCCGCGCCCACGAATGCCGGCTCCACGGCGTCGAGCGACCGGAGCTCCAGGTGGCCGCGAGGCCGCACCTCCGGGAACAGCGTGGTGAGGTGGTTCTCCCACTGCGTCTGCGTTGCATTGTCCTCACTCGCCCAGTCGCCAAAGCTTCGGTAGGATCCGTCGTCGTCCGTCCTCGTCATGTCCATGGCATCGAGCGCAAAGCGCGTGTACGCGTCGATCGGTGAACACTCAGGGTAC
>DATEPP010000653.1:0-2164 GCA_035273165.1 Gemmatimonadaceae bacterium | reverse complement strand
CGCGTCGATCGAGTAGTCGATCTGGATGAAGTCGAGCGGCTGATCGCGCATGAGCTTCTCGAAGGCGTCGTACTGGCGCGCGAAGCTCGTCGTCGCACCGATATACCGGAAACGTCCCGCCTGCTTCAACTCACGGAGGAGCGGCAAGCGCTCCTGGACGCCGATCAAATTGTGGATCTGCATCAGGTCGATCTTGTCTGTATGCAGGCGGCGCATCGATTCCTCGATCTGCCGCTGCCCTGATTCGCGGTCGCTGCCCGGGCCCGTGACCTTCGTCGCGAGAAAGTAGCGAGGCCGCGCGTTCAACTCGGCGATGATATCACCGACCACCGTCTCCGCATTGGAGTACGAGGGCGACATGTCGATCACGCGCCCGCCGAGCTCCGGAAAACGCTTGATGACCTCGCGCAGCTCAGGAGTCAGCGCGTCGAAGTAGCGCGCGGTTCCCATGCCGATGACGGGAATCTTCTCGCCCGTGGATGGAATCGGCTTCTGGATCAGCGCGGACTGCTGCGTCGTCGCGGCGAAGAGGTCGAGCCGGTCGATCGTCAGCGCGAGGCCGACGCCGAGGCCGACTTTGAGCGCATCGCGACGCGAGAGGTCGCCGGGATTGCGAGTCATTGAATCTCCACTGAACGGGATCAAATGGATTGTGCACCGCGCCCCTGTCACCGACAAGTGTGCCGGTCGTCAGGAATGGTATGACGCGCGCTCACTATCTCTTCGGCTGGGGCTACGTCGCCATCTGCGGCGCACTGTTGTTAGGCGCGCGGCCGCGGAGCGTCGCGGAGACGTCGCGCACAACCTACGAGCCGGCGTCGAGCACGGGTGGCGATGCGGCGGAGGTCTGGTGGCGACGCGTCCGGCCCTACTGCAACGCCGTCGAGGTGCGAGTGCTCCAGCGGCAAACGCCGCCTCCGAGCACGACCGCCGGCGCCGGCTACATGGCCGCCTGCTTCGCGCTCGCCGGGCAGATCGACGAGGCACGTCGCATCATCGATCGTCTCGAGCCTAACGAGCGCTACCGCGCCGCGGGAATCGTCTTCGACGTCGGCCATCCGGTCGCGGACGCGGGGGACGATCGCTCCGCCGCGCCAATCATGGAGCTGGTCATCGACTACTGGCCGAACCACTACATGGCGCTCTACCACGCGGGGATGGCGGAGTACATGCTCGGCCAGCGGGAGCTGGCGAAGAAGAATCTCACGGAATTCCTCCAGCTGTACCACGAGAACGACGGCTGGCGCGCCAACGGACTCACGGTGCTGGCACGGCTCGACAGCGCGACCCCGACCGATCTGCGACGCCCAGCAGAGCCGCGATGATCACGCGCCGGGTGGCACCCGCCGCAATCATGCTCGTCTACGCGATCGGCATCGCCGGCAGCGTTGCCGCCTACCGCGTCTCGCCGTCGCTCTGGTTCGTCACTCCGGTCGTCGCCTGGATCGTCCTCCGCGCCGCGTCGCGCGAGGCGATGCAGCTCGAGGCACCGGGCGTCGACATTCGCGAGCTGCCGTCGGAGCTGCGCGATCGCGTTCGTTCAGCGTTCGCTCAACTCCCGGAGGGCGACGCGCGGCGCCTGTTGCTCGGCGTCGTCAATCAGGCCCGGCTCGTCTTTGGCCGCGGCGAGTCGCGATTCGACGCCGCCGAAGAGCGGCAGCTCGCTGAACATGTGTCGGGACTCGTCGACGCCTGCTGTGCGACGGCGGCCGACCTCGCCCGACTCGATCAGTTCGCGGTTACCGCCAGCGACGCCGCCTCCCGCACCGAGCTGGTGGCGCGCGCCGCCAAGGCCCGTGATCTCTTCCGCGATCGTCTCACGAACGCGGCGTCGGCGCTGGCGGAGCTGTACACGGCGAACGTGGAGCGCGGCACGCCCTCGACCGATCGCGTAGCCGAGTTGACGGCGGAGATCTCGGCGGATGCGTCGGCGAGGGCGGAGGCAGCGGCAGAGATGAAGACCCTCCTCGGCGGCTAACGCACCACGCCCAGCACAGTCGATCGAGGGTGTCGGGACGCTACCCTGCACCATTCACGAGCAGTCGATCGGGAGTGCGTAGCGGCTTCATGCCAAATTTGGGCTCTTCCGGAAATTCCGGGAGAAAGTGGGCGTCGGGGGCGCCACTGGAGAGCCCAGAGTTTTTTGGACGCGCATGACGCGAAT
>DATEPP010000652.1:0-18551 GCA_035273165.1 Gemmatimonadaceae bacterium | reverse complement strand
GACGAGCTCCGCATCGGCAAGACGAGACGGCTCGCGGACCAGAACGCCTGGGTCACGCACGCCGAAGTCGTCGTCGCGCTGCACGACCGTGATGGCGACGCTTTTCCTCCGGGCGAGATCAGCGAGATTCTGCGGCACGAGATCGGTCACGCCCTCGGGCTCGGCCATTCGCGCAATCGCGCGACGATCATGTATCCGGAGAACACGCAGCTCGATCTCACGGATCTCGATCGTGAGACGCTGCATTTGCTCTATTCGCTGCCACCCGGCAAAGTGAAGTAGAATGGCGAGTCCAAAACTTGCCCTTCGTCCGCGTCATGGCACGCATCTACGACGTGGCGGTGATCGGCGGCGGTCCCGCTGGACTCACGAGCGCCATCTGGCTCGCGCGATTCCTTCATTCGGTTGCGCTCATCGACAGCGGCGATCCACGAAACTGGGAGACGCGCGGCGTCAACGGCTTTCTCGGCTTGCCGCACATCCGGCCGCCAGAGCTCCGCTCACTTGGTCGCGACGAATGTCGTGAGTACGGTGTCGAACTGATCGACAACATCGTCGTCGCCGCACTGAAGCTCAACGACGACGAGTTCGCGCTGCAGCTGGTCGATGGCGACGCTGTGCACGCGCGTCGCGTGCTTCTCGCCATCGGCATTCGCGACGTCTGGCCCGAGATTCCAGGACTCGAGCACACCTTCGGCCACAACGCGCACGTCTGTCCGGACTGCGACGGCTACGACACGCGTGGTAAGAAGGTCGTCGTCATTGGAAGCGGCCGGCGCGCCGTCGGTATGGCGCTCAACCTGACGACGTGGACGCGCGACATCATCATCTGCACCAATGGCGAGCCGCCGGGCTTCGACCTCCCCGAGTACAGCGAGAAGCTCGACGCCTTGAACATTCCCGTGCTCTGCGAGCCGATCGTCCGCGTCGCGTGTGAGGGCTCGTCAATTCACAGCCTCGAGTTGCACGACGGCATGCACCTCGACACGGACAAGGTCTTCCTCGCGATCGGGCAGTTCCCGGCCGACGACGCCGGGACGAAGCTCTCGCGTCAGCTCGGTTGCGAGCACGACGACGAAGGACACGTCGTCGTCGACGCGCACTGCCACACGTCGGTTTTTAACGTCTTCGCCGCGGGAGACATCGTGCCGGGTCCGCAGCTCGCCATCGCCGCGGCCGCGGACGGCGCGATCGCCGCCCTCGCGATCCACAAGTCGCTCGTGCCCGACGCCCGCAAGCTGGCGCCGCTGGAGCGTTCCGCTGCTACCAGTGGAGCGTGACCGTCCGCGCTCGCTTCTGACGCACGATCTGGAGCTCGACCGTCCGATCGCCACGATGCGTGTCGACGATGCGCCGCAGCTGAGCGACGCTCGTTAGGTCCTGGCCGTCCGCGCGCAGAATCACGTCGCCGACCTTGAGTCCGGACGAGCGTGCCGGATCACTGAAAACGTCCGTGACGAGCACGCCGCTGCCGACGTCGAAGATGCTCTCCCACGCGTCGCCATGGATCCAGACGAGTTGCGCGCCCGCGAGCGGCGCCGACTCGGGATCGAGACGGTTGAAGAGGACCATGCCGCCACCGACGCGCGCGCCCGGCGCAATCGGCGCGACGTTTCGCGGGAGAACGATGACTCGCTCGGCTGAGCCATCGAGCGTGCCCGCGGGCACGCTGAGCGCCCGCCGCTCCATCACCTGCAGCGGCGGCTTGCCGACGATGACGGGAAAGTCGAGCTCCTCACCGTCGCGGCGCACGGTGACGCGCAGCCTCCGCGCGGGCTGCAGCAGCTTCGTCAGGTTGATCTCACGATCGCGGAGATCCGCGCCATCGTATGCGATGAGCTGATCGCCGCGCGTGATCCCGACGCGCTCCGCGGGCGAATTCGGCTCGACCGATACGACCTGGGGATAGCTGAGATACCGGATGTACGCGCTGTCGTTGCGTACGATCAGTCGCGTGTGCGGCGCCTCGGCGTTGATGCCGATCCATCCCGGCTGGAGCGAAGCCATGGACGCGCGCAGCCGCGCTACACCCACCATGGACTGTGCCCTGAGCTCGTTGACGCGCAATTGCGTCCGCTGGAGCGACCGCGCCGTCGACTCGCTCACCCGTGCGCTGACCTCCTGCTCGAGCTGTCGGAGATCGTCCAGCGACGAGATGAGCGTGCGCAGCTGTCGCGACAGTCCATTGCGGTCGGGCGCGTCGGGGCCAAGACCCTCGAATTCGTGCTGGAGCGAATCGAGACGTTCCTCGAGCTGCTGCCGTGCCGACCGCAGCGTGCGCGCGTACTCCCCGTCACCCGTCCGCACTTGCAGCCGATAGACGCGGGTACTGTCGCGCGACGTCGAGCTCTGCCCCAACGCCATCGCGGGGAGCAGGCCTATTGCCACGGCAGCCAATCGAGGGATCCGCGACATCTGTTGGCGCCGCATCGCGCCGCTCCCTGCACTCATCGCAATTCCCATCAGAAGCTGTTCACGCGCACGCCCGCGGGGAGCGCGGCATTCAGTTGCCGCAGCGTTGCCTCACGCTGGCCCAGCGTCGTGAGATAGTAGCCGTTGATCACCGGATCGCCTGGCGACTCCGTGAGTGCCTGACGAACCGTCGCACCGACCTCGTCGAGCGTAGCCAGCCGGTGCCGCATCGCCGCTGGGCTGTCCGGCGTCAGCTCGGACGTGTCGTGCGCGGCGAGATAGAGTGCCGCGCTCTGGTACAGCGTCTCGTACCGTTCCTGCGCCACACGTGCTTCCTCAACGCTGGAGAACGTCGGCAGCGAGTCGGCCTCGTGGCCACGCGCGGCGATTGCCGCGCCTGATTCGGCAAGCACCGAGCCCACGGCCGAGTAGCGGCCGTACGCCACGCCGCCGAGTGCGATGAGAAGCGCCGCGGCTGCCTGCGACCAGACACCGGTGAATCGCCGCGGGCGTCGCGCGACGCGCCACTCTCCGGTGTCGATCACCCCATCCGCGCGCAGCACCGGGGCCAGTGACTCCCAACTCGTCAGCGGCGCGCCGATCTGGGCTCCCTCCGCACTCGCCAATTCGCGCAAGCTGCGATGTGCCGCTCGTTCCGCCGCGCATCGGTCGCACGACGCGAGATGCGCGAGCTCCGCCGAGGTCGGCGGCTCCTCGGACAGCGCCGCGAGGCGCTCATCAGGCAGGTGCGACATGTCCACTGTTAGTCCTCGATTTCTGTCCATCAGACTTATCCACCAGATGGGCGAGCAGCTTCCGGAGCTTCGCCCGTGCTTTGAAGAGTTGAGACTTCGAGCCTCCCGCCGTGATGCCGAGATCGCGGGCGATCTCTTCGTGCGTGAAGCCTTCCACGTCATGGAGCACGAACACCGCCCGTGCCCCCGGCGACAGCTTGGCCATCGCCTCCTCGATCGACGCCGCGATGAAGGACCGATCCGTGTCCATCTCGACGGACGCGCTGTCTTCCTCGACTTCGGTCTCCAGGTTCGCCAACCGCCGCGTCTTCCTCAGCGCGTTGAGCGTGCGGTTCACCGCGATCCGGTGAGCCCAGGTGCCGAACTGCGAGTCTCCGCGATAGCTGGGCAGCGCCCGAAAGATCTGGATCCAGACCTCCTGAGCGATGTCCGCAGCCAGATCATGATCCTGGCCGACCAGCCGGCGTACGACGAGATCGATATGCGGCGAATGCCGCGCCCACAGCGCGCGTAGCGCCGTCTCGTCTCCTTCGATCGCCTGCCGGATCGTGAGAAGCTCAACAGTCACGGGAGATTGGTCACCCTGGAGGGCCGAATGGTTTGCATCTGGTGACTGGTGGCTGGTGGCTGGTAGTTCACCAGTCACCAGTCACCAAATACACACTTGCTCGTCCCGACAACGTACGACATTATTTCCGCTTGCGACCCCCCGCCTCTGGAACAATGGTCGCATTCGAGTAGTAGGGCATTGAGAGAAGACCGGATGATTTGCCCTCCCCCGCCATCCGGCCACTCGTTGTCATGGTTGCACGGCATCTGCATTCTAGGCGTTATCGAGGCTCTCGTTAGCGTCTCCTGGTGACTTCAGCTCGTCCGACCGGGGAGTCGTAGTGCTGGTTACTCTGCTGTTCTCGGCGTTGACTCTGGCAGCCAGTGGTCCTGGCTCGCGCGGCGGCGACGGTCTGCCTGTCAAGGCGCCGCGCACCGTGGGCATGTCGGCTGCCCGCCTCGCCAAAATCGACCATGTCGTCAGGCGCGGCATCCAAGCTGGAGGCTATCCCGGCGCCGCCGTGGTCGTGGGCCGTAAGGGCGCAGCCGTCTGGCAGCGCGGCTTCGGCCGCCTCGACTGGACAGACGAGAGCAACGCAGTAGACCCCACGGAAAGCATCTACGATCTCGCATCGCTTACCAAGGTCGTCGGCACCACGACGGCCCTGATGATTCTCTACGACCAGGGAAAGGTCCACCTCGACGACCCGGTCTCCAAGTACGTTCCGGAATTCGCCGGCGGAGAAAAGGATCTCGTCACGCTGCGTCTGCTTCTCGAGCATCGCTCGGGGCTGCCCGCCGGACGCGACCTCTGGCGCATCGCGCGAACGCCTGACGAGGCGCGTCAGGCCGTTATCGAGACTCCCCTCTCCTACCACCCCGATCAGTTCTACGAGTACTCCGACCTCGGAGCCGACTTGCTCGGCTTCGTCGTTGAGGCGGCCTCTGGCGAGCGCCTCGACCAGTTCCTCGGCGAGCACGTGTGGAAGCCGCTCGGGATGGACGACACGTTCTTCAAGCCCGCGGATTCGCTGCGCGATCGGATCGCGCCAACCGAGGTGAACCCGCCGCGCGGCTATCCGCTCCGTGGCGAGGTACATGATGAGAACGCCTTCGCCCTCGGCGGAATCGCCGGACACGCGGGCCTCTTCAGCACTGCTGCTGATCTCGCCGTCTTCGCCCAGATGATGTTGAACGGTGGCGAATATGGCGGCACTCGCATCGTCGCCGATTCGACGGTCACGCTCTTCACCACCCGTGCTGCACGGACGCGCGCACTGGGTTGGGACACCTGCGCCGGCGATGGCAGCTGCGGCAAGTACCTCAGCGAGCGGGCGTACGGACACACGGGCTTCACGGGTACGTCGCTCTGGATCGATCCGGATCGCGACATGTTCGTCATCCTGCTCACGAACCGCGTCCACGCGGCTCGCGCGCGCCGCCCAGCGAAGGTCATCGCCGACGTCCGCGCCGATCTCTCGGACGCGGCGGCCCTGGCTGTGATGGACTACGGCGACGGGATGCTCGAGATGCCCGCCAAGTTCCGAGCCGATCGGGCCATCGGCTGGAATCGTCCGGAGCGGGTTGCCCGCTCACGCCACAGTCGCGTGCATACCTCCGTCAGCGCGGGACGGATCGGCAGCAAATCGAGCAGCGCTAAGTCCAGTCACTCCAAGTCGACTAGCGCCAAGTCCCGGTCCAAGAGCGCGACTACGAAGCATTCTGCGGCGAAGTCGTCGCACTCGAAGTCCAAGAGTACCGCCAAGAAGCCGGCGACCAAGCACGCGCCAGCAAAGCACGTAGCGAAGAAGTAGCACCTTCTGTCATTCCGAGCGAAGCGAGGAATCTGCTTTTCTTGCCGGTCGCAAGAGCAGATTCCTCGCTTCGCTCGGAATGACAAGCTGCGGTCAGTACATCCAGCCGAGCCCGATGTACACCGCCGCGGTCGACTCGCTCGAGTGACCGACGTCTGTCGCCACGATGAAGCTCGGACCAAAGCCCAGCCGCACGCCGCCGCCGTAGCCCACGTGCAAATCGCTGAACATCGTGGAAGCGTCGAAGCGATCGGTCCAGACACGGCCCGCGTCAGCAAAGCCACTCAGAGCGAGAAAGCTGCTCCGACCGAAGAGACCGAAGTCGACCGCTCGCCAGCGCAGCTCGGAGTTGCTCAGGAAAAGCGCCTTCCCGATGTAGCGGTCCTTGGGAATCCCGCGAATGCTTCCCGAGCCACCGAGGCCTTCCTGCTGCTTGAACGATGACTGAATGGTCGCGAGCTCATCGAAGGGTGGCTCACCCTCGATCCCCTGGGCGATGATCCGCTGAGCGAAGACGACCCGAGACGAGACGGGCACGTACTGCCGAATGGTCGTCGTCCAGCGCGTGAAGTCCTCCGTCGCCCCGAGTTTCCTGTCCACGCGCTGCACGATCGCCTCGGCCCAGGTGCCGCGATGCGGTCCAATCTCCTGGTCTCGAGTGTCCCAGAGCAGTCCGGCCCGGAGGTAGTTGGTGCGGCTGGCAGGTGGTGTAAGCCCACCCGTTTGCGAAGCGAGGAGCGTCGTCCCCGAGTCGTACGGCGTGATGTCGAAGGTCGAGCGGCTCACACCGGCGCCGAGCAGCACACGGCCCGACGATCGCCCGATGCGTCGCTGGAAGTCCGTCGAGGCGCGGAGCCGCGCCCGGCCGAACCGGTAGAAGTAAGAGTTCGGAGCCCTTTCCAGCTGGGGGTCGTAGGGCGTGGCGTTTCCGACACCGTAGTACGGCTGCGCCAGCTGCCGTTCGCTCCCCGCGAAAGCGGTCATACGCCAACCATCGCCCAGGAGTGCTGGCCCGTCGAAGAACACAGTAAGATCGCGCCGCCCCTCGCTGGTGATGAGAAGCGTCGGCTGGACCGTGAATCGGTAAGGAAGAACCCCGCTGCCGTAGTTGTAGAGCTCGAGCGCGGCGCCGATCCCGAATCCCTCGTCCGCATCGAAGTTGAGTGCGGGCACCCCCGAGATCTCCCAACCCTTCGGAATTCTCGCCGTCTGCGTGGCGCCGGCCCGATCGTCGCGCTGTTGCGCATTGGTAGTGGCGGGGACGAGGCCAAAGGTCGCTCCGCCGGCGATCACGATAATTGTCGAGAGACGCATGTCCGGGCTCCGTTGCGCGGGTCAGAAGAAGCGACGCGAAGCTCGCGCGATCCGAATACCGCACCCATCCGCGACGTGACGTAGACTCGAGCGACACCTGACGTAGCCGTCGCATGCGCACGCTGAACACTCCTTCTCTATCCCGAGGCAGCGCCGACCAACTCGCGCGGGCCCGCGAGCTCGTCCTGGAGCACGGCTGGAACGCCACGGCGTACCAGATCGTGAATCCCGGGATGAGTCTCTGGTTCTCGGCGCAGGGAGACGCCGTCGTCGGCTACGTCGAGCGCAGCCTAACGAGAGTCGTCGCCGGAGCTCCCGTCTGTGCGGCGGAACGGCTGTCGGCGGTCGTGGACGAATTCGAGCACGAGTGCAGGAGGCTGGGCCGGCGCGTCTGCTACTTCGGCGCCGAGGCTCGCCTGGAGTCTGTCCTCGGTGCTCGACCCGACCACTCGCGGGTCCTGCTCGGCTCGCAGCCGTCGTGGAATCCGGCGCACTGGGCCTCGATCGTCGCCGGCAAAGCATCGCTCCGGGCCCAGCTCAATCGTGCCCGCAACAAGAGAGTGACAGTCGTCCCCATCTCGTCCGACGAGGCAACGCGCGATCCGTCGCTCCGGCGAGTGCTGGACGAGTGGCTCGCCACGCGCGGGCTCCCGCCGATGCATTTCCTCGTGGAGCCCGAAACGCTGACCCGCCTCTTCGATCGGCGCGTCTTTGTCGCGCGAGGACCGAGCGGGGATACGGTCGCCTTTCTCGTTGCCTCGCCGGCGCCGGCACGAGAGGGGGGCGGATGGTTGATCGAGCAATTCGTCCGCGGATCGAGCGCTCCGAATGGGACCGTCGAGCTGCTTCTCGACGCTGCGATGCGCGTACTGGCGGCCGAAGGCTTCGAGTACGTAACGCTCGGGCTGGCGCCGTTGGCGGAGCACGGGCTCCGCATCGCAACGAACCCATTCTGGCTGCGCATCTTGTTGAAATTGGTACGGGCCCATGGCCGTCGCTTCTACAATTTCGAGGGGCTCGAGCGCTTCAAGGCGAAATTTCAACCGGAAGAGTGGGAGCCTGTGTACGCGATCGTGAGCGAGCCCCGCTTCTCACCGAGGGCGCTCTACGCCATCGCCGCTGCTTTCAGCGATGGCTCTCCGATCTCGACAATCGGCCGAGCGATCTGGCGCGCGGTATGGACGGAGCTCCACTGGTTGCGGCGGCGGATAGAGTTCAAACGAGCCTGAGCGAGACTTGCTCCGCCGCGTGCGCGCGGGCGATCTTGCACGAACCGAGCGATGAGCATGAGCGACGACGAGAAGACACCGACCGCGGCAAACGCGGCGATTCCGGACGCCGAGGACGGCTGCCCGGCTGCGCCGCCTAACGAGGGCGCGCCGGCGGTCGCTGGCGGCGACGCCATCAGCGCCGATCAGGTGAAGCTCGCGTTGCGCAAGGTGAAGGACCCCGAGCTCGGGTTGAACATCGTCGATCTCGGCTTGGTGTACGACATTACGGTCAACCCGAGCAACGACATCCACGTCGACATGACGCTCACGTCGCCAGGCTGCCCCGCTGGTCCGCAGATCATGACCGACGTGGAGCGAGTGCTTCAGGCCCTTCCCGGCGCTGGTGAGGTCGAGCTCAATCTGGTCTGGTCGCCCTACTGGACCCCGGAGCGCATCGAGCCGCGCGTGCGCGCGTACATGGGGCTCTAACGGCAGTCGAGAGCTATCAGTCCGTAGCTATCTGCGAATAGGGGAACGAAGCGCTGATGGGATGAAGTGCAGATTCCTCGTCGCTTCGCTCCTCGGAATGACAGTGTTGTCATCCCGAGGACAGCGAGGGATCTGCTTCGCGCTCGCGCTCGAACCAGATCATCCTATGGGGAGTCCGCTCCTCTCACCCATGAACGCTTCGTCCGAATTCCCAGATAGCTATGGACTATTGACTGATAGCTATCGACTATGGACCGATAGCGCGTTCAAGAACTCCGGCCCAAGCTCCTCGATCTGCCATTGGCGCAACTCGGGAATCTCGCGGAGCTCCTCCATGCTCTGAGGATTGCGCCGGGCGACCGCTTCCAGACGATCTCGCGAGCAGAGGACGCCCGGGTCCATGTCGAGGCGGGCCGCGGCGGCATCGCGAACGGTGCGGAGGGCCGAGGCGCGCGCATCGAACTCGGGATCCCTCTCCCATCGAAGCGCTTTGGGAAAGCGCGGCAGCTCCGCGTCAGGAAGTGCGAGTCCGCGCTTGACGGCATCGAGTAGATCGTTTGCCGATCGCTCGAGCAGGGAACGAGGCATTCCCTTGATCGCCGCCAGCGCCTCACGAGTACTCGGCTTCCCGCGCGCGATCTCGAGAAGCGGCTCGTTGCCGAGCACGCGGAACGTCGCGCGATCGGCCTTTCGCGCAACCTCGTCACGCCACGATACCAGCTCACGAAGAATGGCCAGCTCGCGCCGGTTGAGATCACGCGCACCCTTCATGCGAAGAAACGCATTCGTGTCGTCGGCGTCCCAGCGTGTCGTCTCGAGAAGGGCGAACTCTTCGCGTGCCCATTCCCATCGACCCGCGCGCTTCAACTCGTCCGCAAGACGGTCGCGCAACGCCAGCAGATGCATCGTGTCCTGCGCGGCGTAGTCGAGCATGTCGCGGGTGAGTGGCCGCATCGACCAGTCGGCGCGCTGGTGCTTCTTATCGAGCTTCACGCCGAAGTACTTCTCGAGCAGCGCGGCGAGTCCGAACGCGCGAATGCCAAGTAGCTGCGCTGCCACGCGCGTGTCGAAGATGTTGCGCACCTGCCAGCCGTAATCCTGATGCAAGAGCCGCAGATCGTAGTCGGCGTCATGGAAAACAACCTGCACCTTGGGGCTTTCGAGCAGAACGCCTAACTCTTGCGGAGTACCTATCGGCAGCGGATCGATGATCGCGGAACGATCGCGCGTCGAGAGCTGGAGGAGGTAGATTCGATCGACGAAGCGGTGAAAGCTGGCTCCTTCGGTATCGATGGCGAGTAGATCGACATCCGCGATCGAGCGCAGAAAGCGGGAGGTTTCCGGAGCGGTGTCGAGATAGGTCGCCTGATGCGGCATCGTGTGCGGTGAGGTTCGCAGTCAAATGTAGCCGCCACGCGAAACCGAGCGGGCACTCCCCTTGCCCCGGCAACTGTCGATGACAGAACCCCTGCGAAAAGACGCGCCAGACATTGCTGGCCCGCCGGAAGCACCCGCGCCGGTGGCCTTGACCGCTGACACGCGACGTGATCGCCGCCGGCGGTCCTCGGGCTGGCGCAGCAAGGACATCCTGCGCACGGCGGCGCTCGTGATGGCGATGTACCTCGCCCTCCGGCTCCTCTGGTTCGCGAACGCGCTTTTTCTGACGGCGTTCATCGGCATCCTCTTCGGGCTTGCCGTCTCGAGCGGCGTCGATCATCTCGCCCGGTGGCGGATTCCGCGCGGCATCGGCGCGGCCCTGGTCGTTCTCACGTTCATCGGGCTTCTCGTCGGGTTCGGAGCGTGGGTGGCGCCGACGATCCGCTCGCAGGCCGTGGAGCTCCGGCACCGGCTGCCGGAATCGATCGATCGGCTCGAGGCGTGGGCGAGTCGGCATAACGGCCTCCTCGGGAGCGTTCTCGGCCCCACGACTCCCGCGGCGCGACGCGACTCTGCCCAGACCACCGGCGGTGCATCGACCACGACGCCGGCACCGGCGACCGCCGATACCAGCGCGTCGCCGCTACGGGATCGGATGAGCAAGCAGATGAGCAACGCAGGTCGATATCTGTTTCCATTTCTCTCATCGACCTTCGCCGTTTTGGGCGGCGTGTTGATCATCATCTTTCTCGCGATTTACATCGGCGCTGACCCTGAGCTCTACCATCGCGGCCTCATCGCGCTTTTCCCATTTCGGGCCAGGCCGCGCGCCGGCGAGGTGCTCTCCGCGATGGCGAGCGCGCTTCGCCGCTGGCTCGTCACGCAGCTCATCGCGATGCTGGCGATCGGTAGCGTCACCACGATCGTCCTGCTGATACTTCGCGTGAAGGCGGCATTCGCGCTGGGAATTCTTGCTGGGCTGTTCGAGTTCATCCCGACGGTTGGTCCCATTCTGAGCGCGCTCCCCGCGATCGCCATGGGCTTCCTCGATTCGCCCCAGAAAGCGCTCTACGTCGCGCTGGCGTTCTGGGGAATCCAGTTCGCCGAGAACCATCTCCTCATTCCGCTGTTGATGAAGGGTGGAGTCGACGTGCCCCCGGTGCTGACCATCCTCTCGCAAGCGTTGATGGCGCTCTTGTTCGGATTCATCGGGCTGATGTGCGCCGTGCCCCTCCTCGCCGCGGTGCTCGTCGCGGTGAAGATGCTCTATGTCGAAGGAGTCGTCGGGGACACGGTGGCCGTGACCAACAAGGACCCGGCGAGGGATGCGGCGCCCGCGTGAGACGAGTGCGCCCGGCCTGCCACTGATCGAGCGATTTCCGGCGCTCCGGCGATTGCCGCGGGCTAGTGTCGGGCGCTTTCCGACGCCGGTAACGTCGGTCGACACACTCGCGCGCGGACTCTGGCTCAAGCGCGAGGACCTGAACGCCGAACCGTTAGGCGGAAACAAGATCCGCGCGCTGGAATTTCTCCTCGGCGAGGTCGAGGCTGGTGATACGGTGGTCACCGTGGGGGCCGCCGGCTCGACGCATGCGCTGGCGACGGCGGTCTACGCGCGCCAGCTCGGCGCGCGCGCGCAATGCTTCCGTTGGCGTCAGGAGATGAACCCCGTGGCGCGTCAGGTCGCGGATCGCACGGCCGAAGAAACGGGCGAGACCGCGCTCTCGCGCAGCGTCGCGGGCGCGTACCTGCGTGCGCTCGCTGCCCGCCTGCGTGGTGCACGCTGGATTCCCGCCGGCGGTAGCTCGCCGCTCGGCGTCCTCGGACAGGTGAACGCGGGGCTCGAGCTCGCGATGCAGATCAGCGCCGGCGCGCTCCCGGCACCCGATCGTGTCGTCGTGCCGCTGGGAACGGGTGGGACGGTCGCGGGGCTCGCCCTTGGACTGGCGATCGCGAACGTCCCGACCAGGATCGTGGCGGTGCGGGTCGTGCCGCGGATTGTCGCGAATGCCAGGCATGTGAGAGCGCTGATCGCACGCACGGCGCGGCTGATCGAGCAGGCCTCCGGCGTGCGCGTGCCGCGACCGGACGCACGCGGCGTGCTGGTGGTGCACGAGTTCTTCGGTGGTGCGTACGGCCGCGCGACAGGCGAGGGGGATCGCGTGGCCCGCGACTGTCTCGAGCGAACGGGGATCGTGATCGATCCAACCTATGGGGCCAAAGCGCTCGCTGCTGCCGTCGCGCTGGCGAACGAGCGAGGGGGCACGACGCTCTTCTGGCACTCCTTCGATGGACGGTGGATGGCTCGTTGATATCGTTCGCCGGCCGTGCCATCGTTCGCGACCCTCACCTGCGATGGAGACATGTCGAAGCTCGCCGAGGTGCAGTTTCATATCTATCCCACCGACTGCGACATGCTCGGGCATCTCAACCATGCGACGATGCTGAACTTTCTCGAGCGGGCGCGGTGGGCGCTGCTCGAGCCACAGGTGGACGTGAAGCAGTGGACCAAGCAGCCGACTTTTTCCGTCGTACGTCACGTCGACATCGATTATCTCGCGCAGTCGCTCCCTGGTGAGGATCTGCTCATTCGTTCCGGTCTTCTCGCGGTGCGCAATACCAGCTACATCGTGCGGCAGGAGGCGTCGAAGGTCAGTTCGGGCACACTGGTGGCGCGCGCGAACATCGTCTTCGTCACGATCGGCCACGACGGACGGCCGGTGCGAGTGCCTGACGCCTGGCGGCAGATGCTGCCGCAATGGCCGGAGTCGGAGTGACAGTCGACGCAAGATGCCGGCGGTGATCGTATCGGTGAGCGGCGCTCGGATCGCGTACGACGACTTCGGTAGCGGCGAGCCTGTCGTCTTTCTTCACGCCTTCCCGCTGAACCGAACGATGTGGGCGCCGCAGACGAGTGCGCTCGCCGCCGAGTGGCGTTGCCTGACGATCGACACCCGGGGCTTCGGCGAATCGACAGCGTCCGCCCCGTTCGGCGTGGATCGTTATGCGGACGACGTCGTCGCGGTGCTCGATCACGCGGGTGTCTCACAGGCCACGATCGTCGGACTCTCGATGGGCGGGTACGTGGCGTTCGCGCTCTGGCGTCGTGCGCCCGACCGCGTTCGCGCGCTCGTGCTCGCCGACACACGAGCGACAGCCGACGCGCCCGATGCCATCGTGCGGCGCCGCGAGCTCATCGCGTTGGCGCGCTCCAACGGTGTGAACGCTGTCGCCGATCGTCAGCTCATCGGGCTCCTCGGCAAGACCACTCGCGATCGCCGGCCTGAAGTCGAAGCAACGGCGCGCGCGATCAGCGAGAGCGCGACCGTGGACGGTATCGTGGGTGCGCTCGAGGCGTTGATCGCGAGGCCCGATTCGACGGCGACGCTGCCGACGATCGTCGTGCCGACGCTCTTCATTGCCGGCGAGGAGGACGTCATCACACCGCCAAAGGAAGCGCGCGCGATGCATGACGCGGTGCTGGGAAGCCGGTTGGAGATTCTCTCGCGCGCGGGGCACCTCAGCAACCTCGAGGCGCCGGCCGCATTCAACATCGTATTGAGCGAATTCCTACGTGAGTCCGCTGCCGGATTCCAGGGTACGGGGCTCCATTAGCTTGTAGGCATGTCATCGCCTACTTCGGCCCCACCGGTATCCGCCGCCGAGCAGACGCGCAGCGCGCGCATCGGCGCGTTGCTCTTTCGCAACCGGGGCTGGCTGCCGGTGCTGTTCATCGGGGTGCCCCTTCTCGTCCCCGGCCACATGTCTGCCGCGGCCTGGATCGTCGGGGCAATCGTCGTCGTCGCCGGTGAGTGGGTCCGTCTCGCTGGAGTGGCGGCGGCGGGCACGGTGACGCGACGGCGCTCGCGTACGGTGCAACGGCTCGTGACGTACGGGATCTTTGCCTGGGTGCGAAATCCGCTCTACGTGGGGAACTTCCTCATCTGGATGGGCTTCACGATCATCTCCGGCGTTTACTGGTTCCTGCCGCTGGCGATCGTGATCTTCGCCATTGAGTATTCACTCATCGTGCGCTACGAGGAGGGCGTGCTCGAATCGATCTTCGGCGGCGAGTATCTCGCCTACAGGCAGTCGACGCCGCGCTGGATTCCGCGCCCCCCCGCCGCCCGCGCCGCGGGCCCGCACGACTGGTCTGAGGCATGGCGGAGCGAAGTGAGCACCTTTCTGCAATACGCGGTGCTCGCGGGGCTCTTCGCCGTAAAGGCTTGGTGGCTGAAACGGTAGCGAGTGATGCGTGGCGAGTGGCGCGTAGAATAGCGACGCGCCACGCGTCACGCGCCGCTCGTCACCTCGAGGGCCGTCCGGGCGGATTCTCGCTCTTGAAGACGTCCCGATTGATCTGCACGAACTGCTTCATGTTCCCCGGCACGTCCTCTTCGGGAAAGATCGCGGTCACCGGGCACTCCGGCTCACAGGCGCCGCAATCGATGCACTCGTCGGGGTGGATGAACAGCTGCTGGTCGCCTTCGTAAATGCAGTCGACGGGACAGACGTCGACGCACGCCTTGTCCTTGACGCCGATGCAGGCTTCGGTGATGACGTAGGGCATGGGCCTAAGATAATCGAGCGCGGTGGCTGGTGGCTTGTGGTTGGTGACTGGTGAGTGCCGCGTTGGGAGGGGCGAGTGAAATAAGGCGCTTCGTTCCAAATTCACCAGCCACCAGCCACCAGTCACTTTTTTTCGGGATTCTCCCGGTACAGCGTCGCCGTGCGACCGATGACCTGTACGACGTCCGCGCCCATCGCCCGAGCGAGATCGTTCGCCGCGTCCTTGACGCTCACGTCGTCGTTGCGCGAGAACTGAATCTTCACCAGCTCGCGCGTACGCATCGCGTCCTCGAGCGACTGGCGCACCGCGTCGGTGAGGCCCTGATGCCCGACGTGAACCGTGACCGCGAGATGGTGTGCTTCCGCGCGCAGAGCGGCGCGTGCCTTGGACGACAACATGGCCCGAAACTTAAGGCCGCTCGCCCTCGCCGCGCAGGATGCCGAATGGGTTGATCGGCTCGCCATTCCAGTACTTGCCGTCGTGCGGCATCCGCATGATCTGGAAATGCAGGTGCGGAATGTCCTTCGGCGCATTCCCCGTCGTGCCGACGAATCCGATCGTGTCGCCCTTGGCGAGCGGCATCCCCGCCGCGAGTGACTCGCGGTAGCGATCGAGGTGCGCGTAGTAGTAGACGATCCGGCCCTCGACGTCGGTCGCATACACCGTATTGCCGCCGGCGGCGTTCCAGCTCACACGGAGCACGCGCCCGTCATCGGCGGCGAGCACGGGTGTCCCGCGCGGCGCGAGAATGTCGATGGCACGATGGCGGCGCGTCCCGTCTCGAGGCTCGTCGAATGAATCCGCGAGCTGTTCGGGATGAATTCCCGCCACCGGCAATTGCAGCCGATGCGAGCGCACATACTCGACGTCCGCTTCCGCCGAGCCGCCGAGCACCGCGGCCGTCGCGAGCGGAACGGCGGCGTTGTTCGAGCCGGACGAACTCGTGCCACCTGACGATGAGCTTCGCGTTGTCCGCGACGACGGCGCGGGCTCAGGCCCGGCAACGATCGGAACGCGCGGGCGCGTGCAGGCGCCGAGAAAAAGAGCAGCTGCCGCCAGCGAAATGTGCGGACTGAGGCTCGGGCGTGGGACGGTCATCCTGCGAAGGACGATCGGGTGCGCGGGACGTCGCAATGCTACTGCAGCAGCCTCTTGTCGAGGCCGACGCGCGCGACGACGGCGGCGAAGCGTGGCGAATGGCGGATGGGATCGAAGAACGGCTCCGCGAGCACTTCCGTGCTGAATGACATGTCGTGCTGCGCCGCCGCGCGCTCGAGCATCGTCAGCGCCTGCGCCGTGTCACCGATTCCGAGATAGACTCGCGCCGCGGCACCCGCAGCGCTGTTCTGATTCGGAACCTTTGCCAGGCGACGGACGATGTCGCGCGCCTGTGCCCCGCGACCGGCCTTGCCGTACGCGTAGCCAAGCACACCGAGTGTGAAGGTGTTCGTCGTGTCCAGCTGAAGCGCGGGCTCGAGCTGACGGATCGCATCGGCGACGCGATTTCCGTAGAGCTGCACGGTGCCCGCCATCATTCGCGTCACGAGGAGAGTCGAGTCCAGATCGAGAGAATGACGAGCCGCAGCCTGCGCCTGGACGTCGCGCTTCGCGATGCCAAGCGCCAGCCCGTACGAGCCGTAAGCGACCGGTGAGAGCGGATCGAGCTCCGTCGCGCGATGCAGCTGTGACACTGACTCGTCGATGCGGCCGTTGAGGAGGAGCATCTCCCCGTACCACTGATGAGCGGTTGCGTAATTCGGATCGAGCGCAAGCGCGCGCTGATAGTCGCGCTCGGCTTCACTCCACCGCCATCCGACGCCGAGCAGATTCGCCCGCGAGGCGTACGCTTCGGGCACCGTGCTGTCGAGCGCGATGGCTTTGTCGATGCTCCGCAGGCCGAGTGGGAGCACCGAATCGATGCGCACGTTCGCGTACAGCGGCAGCACCGCGTAGACGTCGGCGATGCCGGCATAGGCCCGCGCGAACGCTGGATCCTTTGCCGCCGCCTGCTCGAAGAAGGCGAGCGCGCTGCGCAATGCATCCTCACCACGCTTCTGGAAGAAGAAGCGTCCGCGCAGATACAGATCGTATGCTTGGAGATCCTCCGTGCCGCGTGCCGCCGACGAGCCGGCGAGCGCAATCGTGGTCCCGAGCTCCGGCGAGACGGCGGAGACGATGGCGTTGGATATCTCGTCCTGCACCTTGAAGAGATCCGTCGCCTGACGCTCGAACATGTCGGACCAGAGCGTCGCCCCGTCACCGATGTTGATGAGCCGCGCCGTGACGCGCAGGCGGCCACTCTCGCGCTGTACGGTGCCCTCGAGGAGCATCGTCACGTTCAGCGCCTTCCCGATCTCTTCAGGCGTGTTGTACTTGTCACGGGCGGAGGTTGCGGCAGCGCGCGCCGCGACACGGAGTCCGCGCAGCTTCGAGAGCGCCGTCGTGATCTGAGCGGTCATGCCCTCGGCGAAGTAGACGTCGCTCGTGTCGCCGCCGATGTTGACAAGCGGAAGCACGGCGATGGACTTTGCCGCCGCGGTGCGCGCCGCACCCGCCGCACCCACGCCGGCCGCGCCGGCCGGAGCCTCACGAGTGCGGAAGTACGTTCCCGCCGCGAGTCCCGCGGCGAGCAGCACGCCGATGACCCCGACGAACGAGGCTTTCCGGCGCCAGGAGAGCGGACGCGCACGCGGCGGCTTGAGGGAGGTGAACTCACCGCTCATCACCGACGGATCATCGAGCAGGCGCGCGACTTCGTTCGCCGTGCGCGGACGATTCGCTGGATCCTTCTCCATCATCTTCATGAGGAGATCGGCAAGCGCGGGCGGCACGTCGTAGCGACGACTCGCGATCGGCTTCGGTGCTTCCGTCAGCTGCGCGGCCAATAGCGCCTGGGGCGTACGACCGTAGAAGGGCGGCGCTCCAACCAACATCTCATAGCCGACGACGCCGAGCGCGTAGAGATCGGCGCGATGATCAGTATTCGGGTCGGCAGCTGCCTGCTCGGGGGCCATGTACATTGGCGTGCCGAGGGACGTGCCGACGGAGGTGATGGTGCCACTGCTCCAGCCACCACTATTCGACGGCCGCCCGAGCGTGGCGCGCTCGCGCGAAGCAGAAATTGCTTTGGCGACACCGAAGTCGGTGACCATCGCCGCGCCGCCCGAGAGGAGAATGTTGTCGGGTTTGATATCGCGGTGGATGACGCCGCGCCCATGCGCGTAAGCGAGCGCGCGCGCAACATCCTTGAGGATGCTCACCGTCTCGCGCACGGACAGCGGTCCGCGCGCCATGCGCGCGCGGACCGACTCGCCGTCCACGTACGGCATGATGAAGTACGGAAGCTGCTCGGCCTGACCGGCGCTCAGTACTGGCACGATGTGCGGATGCTGCAGCGCCGCCGAGAGCATGATCTCGCGCTTGAATCGGTCGACGGAGACGCTTGCGGCGAGGTCGTACGGCAGAACTTTCACGACGACCTGCCTGCCCAGCGTGTTATCGGTGGCGACGAACACGATCGACATGCCGCCGCCGCCGAGCTCACGCTCGATGGTGTACGCGGTGCCGAGTGAGCGCTGCAGAAGTTCGCGAATGTCGGCCACTGATCTACTGCTCGAGTAACGTCGCTGGCTAAGAATACAGGTGGTGATACTTTAGAGACAGCGTGCGCACGGTAAGGGTTTCGTCCTGAGCACACCGAACGCGACCTTCACACCGAGCATCGCACCCTTACATTTCGCGGGCACGAGAGTGCACCGAGTACCGAGTGCAGTGGAACGCTGACAACACAATCGTCCTGAGACCTACGGATGCAACACGTCGATCGTTACGTGCCGGCGAACACGAATGGTGGTTGGGGAATCGCGGCGGGCGTGCTACTACTCGCGCTCGCCTGCATCGCAACCGCGACGTATGTCCATAAGAAAACGTACAAGCATCCTACGGACGTGACGTGGCATGCCAAGGGTGGAGAGCCGATCGCGCCGGCGCGTTGACTCGGTTATCAGTCCATAGTCGATAGCCCATAAGGGAGTTCGGAACGAAGCATTGATTTGGTGAG
>DATEPP010000651.1:0-8518 GCA_035273165.1 Gemmatimonadaceae bacterium | reverse complement strand
CGTTCCGTCGGGTGTGACGATCGTCGATCCGGTCTACATCGAGGACAACGTCACGCTGAAGAAATCGACCATCGGGCCCAACGTCTCCGTGAGTGCCGGCAGCACGATCGAGGACTCGGAGCTGAAGGACACCATCGTCGGCGCGAAGTCCCTCGTCAGGCGATCGACGCTTGCCAATTCTCTCATTGGCGACGAGGCGGTCGTCGAAGGCATCCGCGGCGAGATGACCATCTCTGACCACTCCGAGGTCCGCGGGCGGTGAGCGTCGCGCGTGGAGCGTTGGGCGTGGCGCGCCACGCGTCACACGCCACGCGACACGCACGATGATCGTCGTCGACTCCTTTACCAAGCTGTACGGCGACCTCGTCGCGGTCGAGAATCTCTCGTTTTCCGTCGGCCCGAGCGAGGTGCTCGGACTCGTGGGACCGAATGGCGCGGGGAAGACGACGACGCTCCGCGCGCTGGCGGGGATTATCGCCCCGACACGCGGCCGCATCGCCATCTCCGGGCACGAGCTCGCCCGCGAGCCAGTCGAAGCGAAGCGACGCCTTGCCTTCATCCCCGACGAGCCGCACCTCTTCGAGTATCTCACCGTCGAGGAGCATCTGCGCTTCGTCGGCCGGATGTACGGCACCGTCGACGCGCCGACGCGCATTCCAGTATTACTGAGGGAGCTGGAGCTCGAGGACAAGCAGCGTTCGCTGCCAACGGAGCTCTCGCGCGGCATGCGGCAGAAGCTCGCCATCGCCTGTGGACTTCTGCACGATCCCGCGGCGCTCATCCTCGACGAACCGCTCACGGGCCTCGACCCGGCCGGCATGCGTCGTATGCGCGAGACGATCGCTGCCCGCGCGCGCGGCGGCACGGCGGTGATCCTCAGCTCCCATCTCCTCCATCTCGTCGAAGAGCTCTGCACCAAGCTCCTCGTCATTCACCGCGGCCGGAGCATGGCGTACGGTACCTTCGCGGACATCGTCGCCGAGCATCCACAGCTCGCGGGTCGCGACCTCGAGGAAGTGTTTCTCGCGCTCACGAGCGAATCCGACGCGCCGCCACTGCCCCGATCGTGATCGACGCGCTGCTCTATCTCACGCGGACGTCGATCTGGAACCGACTTGCTGTCCAGGCACGCCGGCTCCGCCAGCCTCGTTATGCGATCGCCCTCGTACTCGGCGCTGTCTATTTCTGGGTTGTCCTTCTTCGCCCGGCCTCGCAGCCGAGCAGGGCGCCAACCTCCCTCTGGAACAACGCCGAGACGATCACGGCGTTAGGCATACTGCTCCTCATGCTCGGCGGGTGGGTCTTCCGGGGCGAGCGCATGGCGCTCGCCTTCACGCCGGCCGAAGTCCAGTTCCTCTTTGCCGCGCCGCTGACTCGACGCGGCTTGATCTCCTTCAAGCTCTTCCGCTCCCAACTCGTCATCCTCTTCAACGCCGTCATCTGGGTCTTCGTGCTGCGACGCTCTGGCTCCGTGCTCGCGGCGCCGCTTCGCTTCGTCGGCACCTGGATGTTGTTCAGCAATCTCTCCCTCCACCGTCTCGGCGCCGCTCTGGTTCGGACATCGCTCGTCGAACACGGTCGCCCGGGAATTCGTCGGCATCTGCCTGCCGTCATACTCGGGACGGCGGGCGCCGTCGCCGTCCTGCTGATACTCCGCGACGCCGTACCGGCAATCCGCGCTGCTCGCGGAGCCGGCGAGATCACGCACGCCATCGAGCACGCGGCCGACCTGCCGGCAGCGCGAGCGTTGCTCTTCGTTCCCCGGTTGATAGTCTCGCCCTCGTTCGCGCAGAGCACCGGCGAGTGGATGCAGGCGGCCGGTGCATCACTGCTGATATTGCTTGTCCAATTGGTCTGGGTCATCCAGAGCGACGTCGCGTTCGAGGAAGCAGCGGTGCAGGCGTCGGTGGAGCGCGCCCGCCGGCTCGATGCGCGTCGGCGCCGTTCGGGTCAGGCGAATACCGGCACGAACAAGAAGGCAAAGCGCACGATTCCTCTCCGGCCAAGCGGCCTTCCGGGCGGAGCGATCGTCTGGAAGAACACGCTGCTGCTGATGCGCACCGGACGCGTCGGCTCCGTGATCGGGCTCGCGCTGATGGCGATCGTGCTCTCGCTGCCCGCCGTCGAATCGCGCGGAATCGACAGCCGATTCATCGCCATCGCCGCTCTAGTGATGGTCGTGCTCCTCATCGTGCTCGGTTCCCGGGTGCTGCAGAACGACTTTCGCCAGGACGCCGAACATGTGCCAGCGCTCAAGACCCTTCCCATCTCCGGAGCCCAGCTCGTCGGCGCCGAGGTGGTGTCGTCCGCGCTGCCGATATCTCTCCTCCAGATCGCCCTGGTGGTCGTCGCCTACGTCGCGACGTTAGGCGACGACGGGCTTCCCATTTCCCTCAGCCTCCGGACGGGAATCCTCCTCATGTCGCCGCTGATGCTCATCACCATCAACGCGACCACGGTAACGATTCAGAACGCGGCGGCACTCCTCTTTCCTGGGTGGGTCCGTGTCACGCCGGTCGTGGGCGGCGGTGTCGAGACGATGGGCCAGGGCATTCTCGTGACAGGCGTGCTGCTCCTGACATTCCTCCTCGCGCTGTTGCCCGCGGCGGCCGTCTTTGGAGTGGTGTGGTGGCTCCTGGCGGGACTGCCTAACGGCTGGATCCTCGCGCTTCTCGCTGCGGCGGCAGTTCTACTCGGCGAGACGTGGTGGGCGGTGCGTGGCCTTGGCCGGCGGTTCGAGAAGCTGGAGCCGGCACAGGGAGCTGCCTAACGGCGGGCTTCCTGAAAGAGGTTGATCCCCACGCCGATGAGCAGGGAGACCGTGCCGTTCACCAGCGCGGTGCGTGCGCGATCCGCGTCGCTCGGCAGCCACGTCGCCTGCGCGAAGCTGCCCGTGTACGCGCCGACGATGCGAGGGACGGCAACCGGATGTCGTCCGTCGGGCATCGGATCGGTCACGCTTCCCCAGAGTGCCCAGCGGACGCGATTCCAGGCGCCGCGGCAGGGACAGCGCTCGTAATCGAGCGGGCGATGAAGCGCTGCCGCCAGCGCTTCCGTTGTCCCTTCCTGGATGACGAACTGGCCGACGTCGGAAGCCGCGCGCCTGCGGTATCCCTCCCAGCCCTTTCCCCATTCCGGCGGCTCGTTGCGAAGATGATCTACCTCGGCGAAGAGCAATCCCATTCCCGTCCCGTAGACCAGATCTCTCCCGAATCGGTTGAGTCGCGTCGACGAATCGCGGCCGACACGCACCTGCGCGCTGGCCATCGCTGATGCGAGGCAGAGCACGACCGTACCGAGGAGCAGCGACCGACAGACAACGCGCCGCATTCAGTTCGCGACCGCGTAGCCGGAGAGGTGTCCCGTCGAGAACGTGATCCGTCTCGACGTCTTGTCATCGGTACCGCCCATGTCGTCGAGTAGCTGCTTCGTGACGGGATCGATGTGCCAGACATGCAGCGTTTGCTGATCGACGTCGCTCCGTGCGCAGCGCGAGTAGTCGATCGTGACGGAAACAGGCTGCTGGAAGAGGAACGAGGTGAATCCGACGGCGGTAACGTCGATCTCCATGTATCGCGACGCCGGGATCGTGACCTGCAGAAGCGTGGGTGTCGTCAGCGCGCCGCTCGGAATGGTGATGCTCGTTCCGCCGAGTTGGATCACTCCACCGAGGAGACCGACGACGGCCGAGGTCGTCGTCGTTTCACTCGACGGGCATTCGAGGAGGGATGGCGACGCGTTGTCGCTTCGCGAGGCCGACG
Organism: Gemmatimonadaceae bacterium; assembly: GCA_035273165.1. Taxonomy (GTDB): domain Bacteria; phylum Gemmatimonadota; class Gemmatimonadetes; order Gemmatimonadales; family Gemmatimonadaceae; genus AG2. The sequence continues at coordinate 4,757 of DATEPP010000651.1, read as the reverse complement.
TCCCAGGCGCGGTGGCACGCGGCTCGCCGCAGGACAATCCCATGAACACGATCGTCGCTGTAACGACAGCGCTCTTCCAAAGGCTTTTCGACCGTGCAGACATCGCTGGACGAATTGTTGGGGTGGCGTGGCCCGTAGGGTCGGTTGGCGGGCAGGGTCACAGGTGCAACGGACGTGCCTGATACGAACGAGCTGATCGACGAAGGGACCGCAGCCGAGCGTATCGGACTTCTCGACCGAGCCGCATTGTGCTTTTCGCAGGCTGCGACGAGTGATGATCCGATGCTGCAGGCGATCGCGCTCACCAAGCTCGCCGACGTCCATCGCTCGCGCGCGGAGTGGGACATCGCCCTCGATCTGGCGCGGCGCGCGCAGTGCGTGGCCCGGTCCGTCGGCGCCCAGACAATTGCCGATGACGCGATCGTCGCCGAGGCGAATGTCCTGATGTGCCGGGGCGACTTCACTGGCGCGACCACCGTTTTCGAGTCGTTGCTCGCGACGGCGACGGATCCGCGGCTTCGTGGCGTCGTGCTGCAGAACCTTGGCTCCATCCTCGCGCAGAAGGGGCAGCTCGGCGCCGCCGAACGTGCCTTCTCCGAGTCCTACGGCTTCTTCAGACAGGCTGGCTATCGCCGTGGCGAGGCGATCGCGTTGAACAATTACGGCCGGGTCGCGCTCGACCGGCAGAACACCGCGCTCGCCGAGCAGCTGCTGGAAGATGCACTCACCATCGCGCGCGATGTCGATGACGGTGATCTCGTTGCGCTCGCGACCTTGAACCTCGCCGAGGCGATGGCGCAGCGCGGAGAGAACAAACGGGCACGCGACCTCGCCAGCACGGCGTTCGGCCACTTCGGCGGGTGCGGCAACCGATGGCGCCAGGTCGAATGCCTTCGGCTCCTCGGCGCGCTACACGAGCGCGAGGAATGTCTGGAGGATGCGGAGCGATGTTACGACCGGAGCCTCGCGCTGGCGAGCGAGATCGACGCCCAGGGCGAAATCGCGGCGGTGCGGGACGCGCTCACACGCGTGCGGCTGGCGCGGCGGGAGCGCAAGTGAACGTTTGTGAAACTGCGCCGGCGGCCGGAGGTAATCGTCTGTTCCGCGGCGTCAGCCCTGCGCGACGGCCGCCTCGAGGAAGAGGCGGAGCTCCTCGTCCGTGCAGTTAGGCCAGCACTCCGGAATACCGTCCAGGGCGCGCTGCTCCGACGGTTCGAGAAACGAGGGACGGGAGAAGATCAGGAATCGCCGACGCTCGGCATCTTGCGTTTGCGCGTCGACGGTCCAGATCTCGCCGGCGTCGTCACGGAAAACGAGACCGAATGCCATGGCTGTCACCGTTTGACGGCAAGTGATCGTGTCGAGCGCGTGCCTGTGGCGTACAGGATGCGTAGTGGCGTCGACATGGACGAGGTATCGACGCAAACGAATGTTCCAGCCGCCGAATCGCCGGTGGCCGCCGCGGCCCGCGAGCGGGCGATGTCCGCGCTCGGGCGGCTCGAGCACGGCCAGCGCGACGCGATGGACGAGCTGCGGGAATCGCTCTGCGGCTTTGTCGGCACATTGCGTCAAGAAGGATGGACTCGTGAGGCGACCCTCGCAACCGTGCGGACGCTGATCGCCACACCCGTGACGCCCGATGGCGCCGTGGCGCTGACGCCCATCGTGCGCGACGCGCTGGCCGAGCTCACGCTCGAGTGGTGCCAGGCTGAGTACGACCGGCTCGCCGCGGCCACAGCCTAACGAGGTTCGTCAATCCGCCATCTCGGCGGCGCCGTACACGATCGCCAGCGCTCGCGACACGCCGCGCGCGCCGTCGGTATTGTCGAACCATTCACTCTGGGTGTGTGCGTCGCCGCCGCGTCCACCCGCGCCAATGGCGATGGCGGGAATACCCCGCGCGATCGGCACGTTCGCATCCGTCGAGGCGGTGGCGACGTCCGGATCGCGGCCGACGAGCCGCGTCGTCGCCAGCGCGTGCCTCACGAGCGGGTGCTCGACGGGCGTTTCGCCGCATGGCCGGGTGCCGATTGGCTGAATCGCCATCGACAATGGTCGCGTGCCTAACGCGCGGCGCACATTCTCCTCCTCGCAGGCGGCGCGGGACGCGAGATGAATCTCGCGCACGTACCGATCGAGCATCTCGGCCGACGTCGAGCGCAGGTCGATCTCGATCCAGGCATGGTCGGGAATGGAATTCACGGAGATGCCGCCGCCGATCCGCCCGACCGAAAGCGTCGTGCGTGGCTCCAGCGGAAGACGCAGCGCCGCGAGCCGTGCCGCCGCGCCCGCGGCGGCATGCACCGCGTTAGGCGAGCCGAACGCAGCCCAGCTATGGCCCCCACTGCCGACGAAACTGACGCGGAAGCGCCGGCTTCCGAGCGCACGCGTGACGATCCGTTCGTCCCCAGCGCCGTCGATCGCGATCATCGCGGCGGCGTCCCGACCGCGGTCGTCGAAATATCGTTTCGCACCGCGGAGATCGCCGAGGCCTTCCTCGCCGGTCGTCGCGACGAAATCGATCGGCCGCCGGGTGGCGAGGCGCACACCATCGATCTCTTCGGCGATGGCGAGCATGACGGCCAGTCCGCGGCTGTTGTCGTTGATGCCGGGTCCAATCAATCGATCGCCGTCCCGCCGCACGCTGAGCGAGGTCCCGCGCGGAAAGACCGTATCGAGATGCGCGCAGACGACGATCGGATCCACATCCTGCAGGCCCGGTCGCCGGCCGACGACATTGCCAGCGCCGTCGACCTCGACGTCGCGCAGGCCGAGCGCGTGAAAACGCGACGCCACGAAGGCGCCGCGCTCCTCTTCCTCTCCCGTGGGCGCCGCGATCTCGGCAAGCGTGATCTGGGCGTGCAGGATCGCGTCGTCGCGCCCCGCCATTCGCGCACGCGCCGGCGCCAGCGCGCGAAACGTCGCCACGCTGTCCACGGGCGTGCGTGTGCCACGCGCAGGGCCGTGTGAGGACATGCCTTGATTTGAATCGCGCTTTGATCGGGACGCAAGTGGGTAGATTCAGCGATTCACCGGACGAAGCCATTCGTGAGATGAACCGACCGACGCCGCGTCTGAGCCGGAACGTGTACGCGCTGACCGCCGTGAGCTTCTTCACGGACGTGTCGAGCGAGATGATCTATCCGCTGCTCCCGGCCTTTCTGACGCTGACCCTTGGCGCGAGCGCGAGCTTCATCGGTGCCATCGAAGGCGCGGCCGAGACAACAGCGTCGCTGCTCAAGCTCGCCAGCGGATGGTGGTCGGACCGCGTGCACCGTCGCAAACCGCTCGTCGTCGCAGGGTACACGATTGCGTCGATCATGCGGCCGCTGGTGGCAATCGCGCAGTCGGCGACACAGGTGCTGGTCATCCGCGTCTGTGATCGTGTCGGTAAGGGAATTCGAAACTCACCACGTGATGCGTTGATCGCCGATTCCGTCGACCCATCCATTCGTGGAAGAGCCTTCGGCTTCAATCGTACAGGAGATCACACGGGCGCCGTCCTCGGTCCGCTGATCGCGTTCGCGATGGTGCAGTGGATGCACCTCGGCGTGCGGACGGTATTCTGGTGGGCGGTCGTGCCTGGCGCGCTTGCGGTGCTGACGGTGCTCTTCGGCGTGCGCGAAGTCTCCCGGAAGAGCGCCGCGCCGCGCACCGCGCCCATCGATCTCACCCAGCCGCTCGGCGCGCGCTTCTGGTCCGTGCTCGGCGTGATTCTGATTTTTACGCTGGGGAATTCAACCGACGCCTTTCTTCTTCTCCGCGCCCAGCAGCTCGGCATCCCCGTCGCGCTCGCGCCCATTCTCTGGGCGTTTTTGCATGTTGTAAAGTCACTGTCGAGCGTACCCGGGGGTACACTCTCGGATCGGGTTGGCCGCAAGCCGCTTCTGGTCGCCGGCTGGCTGCTCTACGCGGCAGTGTATTTCGCCTTCGGCCGCGCTTCCGTGGCTTGGCACGCGTGGGCGCTCTTCGGCGTGTATGGAATCTTCTTCGGCCTCACCGAGGGTACCGAGCGCGCGCTGGTGACCGACATCGTTCCATCAGGGCGCCGCGGCACGGCGTTCGGCTGGTACAATCTCACGATTGGTCTTGGCGCGCTCCCCGCGTCGGTGATCTTCGGTGCGATCTGGGATCGCGCCGGCTCGCGCGTTGCGTTCGATTTCGGAGCCGCTCTTGCCCTCGCGGCGTCGTTAGGGATTGCGTTGGTGCCGATATTGGCAGCGCCTCGGTCATCTACTCGGCCGGAGTAAGCTCCTCGGCGGGCCGGCATCAACTGGTTGTAAGGCGAAACGGCCGGAAAATGCTCGAAGGGGCCGGACCGTTTCGAGCCGCACTTGACTGACTGTCCAGGCCCAATGCGTAAGCCGGACCGAAGGATGCTAGCTCTTACTAAGAGCTATCGATGGTAACGGTGGCCAAGCCTCAGCAGCACCTCGACCCAGGGCGCTCGTACCGCGCCTGCAGCCGCTCCGCGAGGAACTGGTCTCGGCTCAACGGAACGCACCCGGGATGTCGCTGCCGCATGTGCGCGACATAGCCTTCGTAATCCGGGACGCCGATCACGCGCCTAACGACACGCGCCGCGCGCTGGGCCCATCGCAATGCCGAGCGCATGATCAGTCTCCGGCCACGGCGACGCGCGCCTGGAATGGCACTTCCGTGGACATCGCCGGCTTCCGGCCGCGCAACACTGCGGCCCACTCACGAATGCTGTCGGCGAGAATGACGACCACCGAGATCATGAAGAACGCCGCCAC
>DATEPP010000650.1:0-10688 GCA_035273165.1 Gemmatimonadaceae bacterium | reverse complement strand
GTGCTCGCGCGCACGCGCGGCGGCTTCGTCGCACTTGCCCACAATGGAAATCTGACCAACGCCGCCGAGCTTCGGATGGATCTCGAGGAACGCGGATCGATCTTCGCCTCGACGATGGATTCCGAGGTCATTGTCCATCGTCTCGCGCACTCCAACGCGGACCGTCCCGAAGAACGTCTGGCCGAAGCGCTCTGCGAGGTCGAAGGCGCATATTCGCTGATCCTCACGATGGGAGACACCCTGCTCGCGGCGCGAGATCCGCGCGGGTGGCGGCCGCTCGTGCTCGGGCGTCTCGGCGACGCGCCGGTCTTCGCTTCGGAGACGTGTGCTCTCGATATCGTCGGCGCCGCCTACGAGCGCGAAGTCCAGCCCGGTGAAGTCATTGCCGTCGACGCGGAGGGAATGCGCTCATCCTTTCCGCTCCCGCGCCGAGAGCTCAAGCGCTGCGTCTTCGAGTACGTGTACTTCGCGCGTCCGGACAGCCGGGTCTTCGGCGGCTCCGTGGATCGCGCGCGGCGCGCGTTGGGCAAGCGCCTCGCGCGCGAATGCCCGGCGCCTGGTGCCGAGCTGGTTTTCAGCGTTCCGGACTCCTCGAACTCGGCGGCTCTTGGATTCGCCGAGGAGAGCGGCCTGCCTTACGAGTTGGCGCTCATTCGCAATCACTACATCGGGCGGACCTTCATCCAACCGACGCAGGCGGGACGCGACGCCAAGGTGAAGGTCAAGTACAATCCCGTCCGCGAGGTGCTCGAGGGTAAGAAGGTCGTCATGGTCGACGATTCCATCGTCCGCGGGACGACGACGCGCGGACTTGTTGCCCTGGTCCGCGCGGCCGGAGCGCGCGAGGTGCATATGCGCGTGAGCTCACCTCCAGTGACAGGTCCGTGCTATTACGGCATCGACACGCCGAGCCGGGAGGAACTCATCGCCGCACGACTCACCCCCGATGAGATCGCGCGAGATCTCGGTGTCGATTCGCTGGGCTATCTCTCGCTCGAAGGCATGCTCGCATCGGTGCCCGGAGGTCCGCACGGCTTTTGCCATGCCTGTTTCTCCGGTGACTATCCGACTGCGCCGCCCACGGACCCGGACAAATTGCGCTTCGGCTGCGGCTGCTGACACCGCACTAGACGACACGCCACAACCCGCGTGCACATGAGTGTTCCTACGACCGAGCTGAAAAAAGGCGCGGAGTCCGCGACGTCGCGTGCGAGCGACGCTGGCAAGCATGTCTACTTCTTCGGCGGTGGACAGGCCGAGGGAACGAAAGACATGAAGACCATTCTTGGCGGAAAGGGTGCCAATCTCGCCGAGATGACGAACCTCGGTGTACCCGTTCCGCCGGGCTTCACGATCTCGTGCAGCTGCTGCATCGACTTCCTGCGCAGCGGACGGCGACCCGACGGTCTGGAGGAGGAGGTCGAGAAGAACATGCGCCGGCTCGAGGAGGTCGCTGGGAAGCGGTTCGGCGATCCTAACGATCCGCTGCTCGTGTCGGTGCGCTCCGGTGCACCCGTGTCGATGCCGGGAATGATGGAGACGATCCTCAATCTCGGCCTCAACAACGTCACCGTGCAGGGCCTCGCGCATCATAGCGGCAGCCCGCGGTTCGCGTACGATTCGTTTCGTCGATTCATTCAGATGTACGGCGACGTCGTGCTCCACGTGCCGTTCTCGCAATTTGAGCAATTACTAAAGGCGAAGCGGCTCACTGCCGGTGTCGGGACGGATTCGGAGTTGGACGAGGGAGCACTACGCAACCTCGTCGAGGAGTACAAGACACTCGTGCGCACGGCGACCGGAAAAGAGTTTCCGATGGACCCGCTCACGCAGCTCTGGGGCGCGGTCGAGGCGGTCTGGCAGTCGTGGACGCTCAAGAAGGCGGTCGACTATCGAAAGGTGAACGGCATTCGCGACGATCTCGGTACCGGCGTCAACGTCGTCGCGATGGTCTTCGGCAACATGGGCGACGACTCCGGAACTGGGGTCGCATTCACGCGCAATCCGTCGACAGGCGAACGCACCTTCTACGGTGAGTTTCTCGTCAATGCCCAGGGCGAGGACGTCGTTGCCGGCATTCGTACGCCCCTCTCCATCGACCAGATGGCGACGCGACTCCCCGGCGCCTACAAGGAATTGCTCGCCACGCAGGATCGGCTCGAGCGGCACTACCATGACATGCAGGACATCGAGTTCACCGTCGAGCGCGGTGCGCTGTATCTCCTGCAGACCCGCACGGGTAAGCGTACCGCGACAGCTGCGATCCGCGTCGCCACCGAGATGGTCGACGAGGGGCTCATCGACCCACGCACCGCCGTGTTGCGCGTCCCGCCCGACCAACTCGGGCAGCTACTGCATCCCGTCATCGACGTCAGCGTTCGTGCGACGGCGATCGCGAGTGGTCTTCCCGCGAGCCCGGGCGCGGCGAGTGGCATCGCTGTCTTCGATCCCGATGCAGCGGAGCGCCGCGCCAGCGACGGCACGAGTGTCATTCTCGTGCGCGACGAGACGACCCCTGAAGACTTTCACGGCATCGTCGCGGCGAAAGCAGTTCTCACTGCACGCGGCGGTATGACGAGTCACGCCGCGGTCGTCGCGCGTGGGATGGGCAAGTGCGCGGTCGTCGGCGCGAGGGACATGCACGTCGATCTCGAGAAGCGGCAGTTCACCGTCGACGAGATTACCATCGCCGAGGGTGATTACATCACCGTCGACGGAGCCACCGGAAAGGTCTACAAAGGAGACCTGCCGACGACGCCAAGTGAGGTCGTGCAGGTCATTCGCGGTATGCGCCAACCGCAGTCTGCGCCGACGTACACGTCGTTCTCCCGACTGCTCGGCTGGGCCGACGATGTCCGGCGGTTGAGAGTGCGCGCCAATGCCGACACGCCCGCTGACGCGCGTATTGCGCGCGGATTCGGCGCCGAAGGCATTGGGCTCTGCCGGACCGAGCACATGTTCTTCGAGGGGGATCGCATCACGGCAATGCGCGAGATGATCGTTGCCCGCGACATCGCTGGCCGTCGTCGCGCTCTCGCGAAGCTCCTGCCAATGCAGCGCAGCGACTTCGAAGGGATCTTCGAGGCGATGAACGGGTTACCAGTGACGATCCGTCTCCTCGACCCGCCGCTCCACGAGTTCCTCCCCCACGGCGGCGAGGAGAGCAAGCTGCTCGCGCGAACCCTCGGGATCTCGCGGGCAGAGCTGCTCCACATCGTGGAGGGTTTGCGCGAGACGAATCCCATGCTCGGGCATCGAGGATGTCGCCTCGGCATTACCTACCCCGAGATCACCGAGATGCAGGGTCGCGCAATCTTCGAGGCCGCGGTGCGAGCGAAACGAAGAGGCATCGACGTCCGTCCTGAGATCATGATCCCACTCGTCGCGACCGTGAGAGAGTTCGACAATCAGCGAGGAGTGCTCGAAGAGGTCGCTCAACAAGTGCTGGGAGTGATGGGAGAAGATGTCCCTTACACCATCGGCACGATGATCGAGCTGCCACGCGCTGCACTCACCGCGGATGAGATCGCGAGATCCGCTGAGTTCTTTTCCTTTGGGACCAATGATTTGACCCAGACGACCTTCGGACTGAGCCGAGACGATGCGGGTCGCTTCCTTCCGAATTACGTCGAACGTGGTATACTTCCCGACGATCCGTTCCAGGTCCTGGATCAGAACGGTGTTGGGAAGCTGATTGGCATTGCCGTAACTGCCGGTCGGAGCGTCCGCCCTGAGTTGAAGGTCGGTATCTGCGGTGAACATGGCGGTGAGCCGCGCTCCGTGAAGTTCTGCCATTCGATCGGCTTGGATTACGTCTCGTGCTCACCCTACCGCGTCCCAATCGCCCGCCTCGCCGCAGCCCATGCCGCTCTTGAATCTCGCCCTCAGGAATCCCCGCGCCCTTAGACATCCTTCCCTTCCCGAGCTGCCGCACCTTCCGGTCGTTCGGGATGATCGGTCCCTCCGCATCGCGCTGGTGACGGAGTACTACTATCCGCACCTCGGTGGGGTCTGCGAGCACGTGCACTTCTTTGCGCGCGAGGCTCGGCGTCGGGGCCACCATGTGGACGTCATCACCTCCCACATCTCGGGCGCGCAGGAGCAGCCTCATGTCATCCGTATTGGCAAGAGCCAGCCAGTCTACTGCAATGGATCGCAGGCGCGGATCACGGTGGGTCTCGGACTGCGACGACAGATGCGCAACGTTCTTCGCCGCGGTCGGTACGATGTCGTCCACGTACATTCGCCACTGACGCCCGTTCTGCCACTGCTCGCCATCGAAGAGGCGGATTGCCCCGTGATTGGGACATTCCACACCTATTTCGATCGCTCCCTCGGGTACACGCTCGGCCGGCGCTACTTCCAGAAGCGCCTCGACATGCTGAGCAGTGCGATCGCAGTCTCACGGAGCACGACCGTCGCCCTCGATCGCTATTTCGACGCCGACTGGAAGATCATCCCGAACGGCATCGATACGGATGTCTTCAAGCCCTCCGCGCCCGCGCCACGCGGATTTCCGAGCGATGTGCCGACGATCCTTTTCCTCGGCCGGTTCGATCCCCGCAACGGACTTTCGACGCTCATCGACGCGTTCCGGCTCGTGAAGGGCAGCTCCCGCGACGCAAAGCTCGTCGTCGTCGGAGATGGGCCGCTACGCGATCACTACTACCGACTGGCTGGCGGGGATCCGGACATCGTGTTCGTCGGCGCGGTTCTCGAGGGCCGACCGAGCTACTACGCCCACAGCAGTGTATACGCCTGCCCCACGACCAAGGCGTCCTTCGGAATCACGCTCCTCGAGTCCATGGCTTGCGAGACGCCAGTGGTCTGCTCTGACATCCTCGGCTTCCGTGACGTCGTCGAGCATGATCGCGAGGCTCTGATGGTGCCATGCGGCGATCACAAAGCGCTCGCCGACTCGCTCGTCCGCATTCTCGAAGATCCCGGTCTCGGAATGCGACTCGGCTCGACGGGACGGCAGAACTCGCTGTCCTACTCCTGGCCCCGCGTAACGTCTCAGGTCCTCGACGTGTACCGCACTGTCCTCGGTCACGTGGCTGAAGAAGTCGCATGATCGTTGCGCCGGCGCTCGGCGCACTATTCGCCGGCGCGCTCGCCCACGGTGCCTACTATCCAAATAGTCCCATTTTCGGGTCCGTCATCTCCCGAGTGCGGAGTGACCAACCTCTCGTCGCCCTGACATTCGACGACGGCCCGAATCCCGACGCGACGCCGGCCATTCTCGATGCGCTCGGCGATCGTGGGGCGAAGGCCTCCTTCTTCATTCTCGGCCGACACGCCCAGCGCTGGCCCGCTATCGTGCGCAGAGTCGCCGACGAAGGTCATGCCATCTGCAACCACGGCTACCATCATCGGAAGCTGCATTTCAAGTCGCCGGGCTACGTGCGCGATGATCTGGAGCTCGGAACGCGCGCGATCGTCGACGCCTGTGGTGTGCGGCCGCGATTCTTTCGCGCGCCACACGGTTTCCGCAGCCCGTGGGTCACGGCAATCGCTCGTTCGCTCGGCCAACGCACCGTCGGTTGGAGTCGAGGCGTCTGGGATACCAGCCTTCCTGGAGTGAATGTGATCACCGAACGCACCGTTCGCGCGGCGCGCCCGGGAGCGATTCTCCTCCTCCACGACGGCGACGGGTACGATCCTCTGGGCGATCGCACCCAAACGGCACAGGCAGTGCCGATCATAGTCGACCGGATTCGCAGCGCAGGCCTCCGCTTCGTCACCGTCGACGCCGCCGAATGAAAAAAACGATCACTCGCACTCTGCGCTTGCTGGTCACCGTCGCGATAATCGCGATGCTCGTCGTCTTTGCGACGAAAGTGAACTGGCACTCGACGTGGGCCGCGATCCGACAATCCTCGATCTCCATTCTGATCGCGGCGGCACTCGTCAATCTGCTGTCTCTCGCGCTCAAAGGCGTTCGGTGGTGGATCTTCCTCCGTCCGATCGGCGCGAACTCGCTCTGGCTCGCGTTACGCGCGACCTTTGCCGGCGCTGGCCTGAACAACGTGCTCGTCGCGAATAGCGGCGAAGCAGCACGCGTGATCTTCGTCTCGCGCGCATCGCACATAACGAGTGCCAAGGTACTGGCTACGCTGGCGCTCGAGCGGCTGTTCGAGTTGATCGGCTACGTCGTGATGCTCGCGCTCGCCGTATCGCTGTTGCCGTTGCCCTCCGCACTCGAGCGGACGAGGCCTTTCGCATGGCTAGCGCTCCTGCTCATCGCGGTGATGTTGGTGTATCTGGTGCGCAGGCCGGAAGGTATCGAGCAGGCCGCCACGGCAACGGAAGTCGGTTGGCGCGCCAAGACGCGACGGTACATGCGCCGCTTCATGCACGCGATCGCGGGCATTTCGACGGGCCCGCGTTTCAGCGCGGCCCTGGCGCTTTCGGTTGCTATCTGGGCCCTCCAGGTCGCGACGTATGCGTTGACCGCGGCGGCGGCGCATTTCCCGCTGCCGCTCGTTGGCACGGTAGCCGCGATCCTAGCCGTGAACATTGGCTTCGCGATACGTGCCACCCCGGGCAACGTCGGTGTCTTTCAGATGATGTACGCCGCGACGACGACCGCCTTCGGCTACGACGAGAACACGGCGCTCGCCGTCGCCTTCCTCATCCAGACGCAGCAGATCCTACCAGTGACGATCCTGGGTATAGCGCTCGCGCCCGAGTTCATCTTCCAGAAGCGACGCAGGGCTGCAAGGCCCGACAACATCCTCCCTGATGAGCCGGTTCTCCCAAAGGGTGCCGAGGCGCCTAGCTGATAGTTCCTTGATTGTTAGGCGGGAGGAACGGGAGCGAGCGCACCGCGTGAGCGACTCCAAATAAGCTTCTCGCGAGCGCCAGCGTGCGAGGCACTCGAAATAGCAAAAGCCCGAGGACAAAGTCCTCGGGCTTTTGCTATTCGAGTGGAGGCGCCGGGAATTGAACCCGGGTCCGAGAAGAGATCGACCACAGCCACTACGTGCGTAGTCCGCTATTGAATGTCTCCACGCGCTGGCTGGCGGACGGCCCACGAATGGATGAGCCTTCTTGATCTCGGCCGCTAGCCGAAGGCGAACTAGCGGCCTAACCCGGTTTTCCGATACCCATGAAGCCGCCCCGGGTGGGCTTCCTCGTGGGCACTCACAGGCGCAACTAAAAGTTACGCAGCGAGGGCCAAGTTGTTGTTGGCAGTTGGAATTTTCCCGAGTGTTTAACCAGGAACCCGAGGACCTGGGCACGCGGCCACAGCTTCACTTATCCCGTCGAAGCCAGTCGCCCCCGACGCACTGAATCTAGTTGGCCCACCGGTCTTTATCAACCGTGAGCGAGCCTCGACTATTGCTGCGGTGTACCTGGGTATTTGATTGGTATGGCGTCACTTGTAAGCAAGGACTTCACGCAGTTCTTTCCGGTCTCCTTTGCGAGATAGAGCGCCTTGTCGCTTGCTGGAAAGAGCCAGTCTCCGTGCGGCACGGTCTCGGGATAGCCAGCGATTCCAAAGGACGCCGTCACCCGGATCGGCGTACCTTCGAAGAGCACCGCTCGGTCCGCTATCGCTGTCCTCAACCGTTCCGCGAGCTCCGTCGCCCCGGCTATGGGAGTCTGCGGCAGAAGGATGGCCATCTCCTCGCCGCCGAAGCGGGCACAGATGTCGACCGCACGCACTCCATCGCCGAGGATTTTCCCGAGGTGCCGGAGCACCGCGTCGCCTGCTTCGTGGCCGTAGGTGTCGTTCACGGCCTTGAAGTCATCGATGTCCACCAGGATCAGCGATGACGTTCCGCCAAACCGATCCGTCTCCGCGAGCACGCGGCGAAGCTGCTCGTCGAAATGACGGCGATTCGCAAGGCCAGTGAGTGCGTCGGTGCGGGCTCGCAGGGTGACTTCCTCGATCTCCCAGACCTTCTCCAGGAAGGCGCGGGCGACGCCGGCAAGGAGGCCGACATTCCGCGCCTCCTCGACGCCGATACTGCCTGGCTCCGCCCCTTCCACGACGATCGCTCCAATCACGCGCTGCTCGCAGACGACGGGGACGACGACGAGCGATGGAATCGGCCGGTAGGCCAGCGTAGCCGTATACGCCGGCTCAGACCGAGTGACTGCGCGTGCGTCGTGGAGAAGCAGCGGCATCCCCTCGCGACAGGTGCGGCCGACGAGCGTGTCCTTCCCGATGATCATTCCAGCTTCGAGCGCGAGCTCACGCGAGGCGTACTGAATCAGCCCATAGCCGTCCTGGGGCAGCCATCGAATCAGCAGCGCCGAACGCCCGGAGGTTACCTCCAGCGCCGCCTCGCAGACCGCGCTGCCTAACGCCTCGGCGCTTTTGTGTACCTGCAGGCGCTGCATGGCTTCGATGAGCGCCTGGTTGCGGCGGCTGCTGCGACCGTACTGCGTTCGCATGTCGAACAGCTCGAGATAGCCAGCGAGCTGTCCGGCGAAACGCGGCAACCACTCCTTCACCGCGTCGCGGCCAAGCGCCAATCCGCTGTTGCAGCTGATCGTGACGACGCCGTGGAGGAGGTTCTCGTCGGCTTCTGCGCCAAGAACTGGCGCGGCCGCAAGGACCGTCGCCGTCTCCGTGCCGTCGAGTGTCACGATCCGCTCCTGAGCGGACCAGCGTGCGAGGGCGCCCCAATCCCTCACTCGGAAGAACTGAGGTCGATCGCTCTCCTCGGTGGACCAGGCATGAGGTACGAGGGTGTCCCTGTCCTCGCTCCAGCGCCAGAAGATCACCTCGTCGGCTTGAAGGAGATCACGAACGTCGCGAAGAAACCCGTCGAGAATCGCGAGATCCTTCGTCGCCTCCGTTCGCTCGACCGAGAGCAGGACCTCACGCTTCAGCGCTTCGGTCGGCATGGGCCGAGCAGGCGTGGGGCGCGCGATCTGTGCTTCGAGGCGCGTTACGCGTCGGTCGCGCCTCGCCTGAAGGGCCGCAATCCGACGGGCGTGAAAGTACGGCAGAGCGCCAACAGCCGCGGCAAGGACACCGCTTGCGACGGCGAGCATGGCCGATCCCTTCCCGAGCGTAGCCAGGGTCGCCGAGAGCGCCGCGACGGCGAACGCTGCTGACCCGAGACCCACTCCAAAAACCTCCGCCATGGCCCACGCGGCGAGGCCAACGGTGGCAAGGGACGGCGCACTACCGCCGGATAAGCCCACCAGAATAGCCGCGACAACGACAGCGCCGGCGGCCAATGCTCTCCTCGCGCGGTGAACGATGGCCGGCTGCCAGCCGTTGATCGCCGCCACGGCGAGTGCTACGGCGCAGACGAGGGCAATCGCCGACAGCACGATCGACCACGGGTGCGTGGCCAGTGCCGATGCATGAAGGCTCGTCTGGGTCGTCACGTGAGGCAGCTTGGAACGTGTGGCGGGCGCGGCTGGATTCTCGAGCCAGCCGCAACTCAGACGTGATTGATGCGCGACGCCGCGACGGCCGCGCCAAAACCGTTATCGATGTTGACGACGGTGATGCCGGCCGCGCAACTATTCAGCATCGTCAGTAGCGCGGCGAGGCCCTGGAAGGACGCTCCATACCCGACGCTGGTCGGTACCGCGATCACAGGCACCCGCACCAAGCCGCCGACCACGGATGGCAATGCACCGTCCATCCCGGCCACGACGATGATCACCGATGCGCCGAGAAGCTCCTCCCGGCGTGACAGGAGGCGGTGGATGCCGGCCACCCCGACATCCGTGAGGCGTGAGACGCAATTCCCCAAGGCGGTGGCGGTAACCGCTGCTTCCTCGGCGACGGGCAGATCTGACGTACCGGCAGTGACGACCAGCACGGTGCCGCGCCCCTGGGCTACGGGTTGCGCGGGGGCGAGGTACGCGGTGCGGGCCAGGTCGTTCAGCTCGATCGCTGGGATTGCTGCGGCGAGAACGGGCGCCGCGCTGGCCGCGAGCCGCGTGACGAGCAGCCCCTCGCCGCGTTCGGCGATCCGCGTCGCGATCGAGAGGAGGTGCTCGGTGGTCTTCCCTTCACCGAAGACGACTTCGGGAAATCCCTGTCGCAGCGCTCGGTGATGGTCGATCGTGGCAAAGCCTAACGATTCCGCGGGCTCGAAGGAGAGCCGCTCGAGTGCCTCGTCCACGGCAAGGGCGCCGTCCGCGACCCGCGCCAGCAGGTCGCGGACGTGCTCGCGTCTCATGCCGACGAAACCTCGAGGAGCTCGGCCTCGGCGGCGACCGGCTCCGCCCCGGCGAAGCGCTCCGCGCCGCGGAGATAATCGTCGAAGATTCCCTCGACTTCGCCTAACGACGACACGGCGTGCAGTCGCTTGCGCAGCTCGGCGGATCCCGGTAGTCCCTTCACGTACCAGCCGAGATGTTTGCGGAATTCGATGGCCGCCCCGCGGCGGTCCGGCTCGTACTCCTCGGCCATGTGGGCGTGCTCGAGCGCGGTCCGGAATCGCTCCTCGATGCTCGGGTCGGAACGCATCGGCCGGCCCTCGAGCAGATCACGCGTCTGATCGAAGATCCACGGTTGGCCGAACGAGCCGCGAGCGATCATGACACCCGCGCATCCGGTCTCGCGACGCATCCGGACAGCATCCTCGGGCGTCTTGATGTCGCCGTTGCCGAGCACGGGGATATCGAGCGCTTCGACGACCGCCGCGATCTCGTCCCAATGCGCATGCCCACTGTACATCTGAGTGCGTGTACGGGGGTGGAGCGCG